>JASJDT010000002.1 GCA_030065655.1 Desulfocapsaceae bacterium
CGCAGGTCGGCAAAATCGGCATTAATTAATCCCGGGACATTGATGAGATCGGTGATTCCTTTTACCGCCTGCAGCAAGACATTATCTGCACTGGCCAGCATATCTGAGAGCTTGGAATTTTTCTGCATGAGGGAGAGCAGACGATCATTAGGAACGGTGATAATCGTATCAGCGTATTGCTGAAGCTCTTTCCAGCCTGCATTAGCATTGCGCATTCTGTTTTTACCTTCAAATGCGAAGGGTTTAGTCACAACAGCAACAGTCAACGCACCGAGATCCTTGCTAATCTTTGCCACCACAGGAGCACCACCCGTGCCTGTACCTCCGCCAAGACCCGCAGTGACAAAAACCATATCACTGCCCTTGAGACTGTTCTTTAACTCCTCGATGGATTCGTGGGCAGCCTGCATCCCCATATCTGGGTCGGCTCCTGCTCCCAATCCCTTGGTAATGCTTGGTCCAAGCTGCAGGCAAATATCGGCTTTGGATTGATCCAATGCCTGTTTATCGGTATTGGCAGCGATAAATTCCACTCCCTGCAAGCGATTGGCCACCATCGTATTAATCGCGTTGCCACCGCCTCCGCCTATACCAATTACCTTTACCTTCGCTACACTATCTGACTCAGCCATTCTGAACGGCATATCATCCCCCACTACATTTCCAGGATAAAATCTGCTCTTCTTCTCTAACAAAAAATTATGGCAATATATCATCTGCCGAGGGACAGATAAATATATTTTTCAACAACTACATTATTTTTTTCATCCAACCACGCACCTTGCCAACTACCGAATATTCGTTGCGTCTGGAGACAAAATGCTGCTTCCGGCCCTGCATAATCAGCCCAACCCCGGTGGTACATCGCGGCGTGTTCACCTTATCCAAGGCTCCGCCGACACCTACCGGATAACCAATTCTTACCTGCAGATCAAAAATCTGCTCGGCCAGCTCGACAATATCGGCAAGCAAGGCCGTGCCACCGGTTATAACGAGTCCACCATTGATCCGATTTTTCATACCGGAGGCGATTAACTCGCGGTTCACAACTTCTAAAATCTCCACTATTCTTGCCTGGAGAATATCAACCAGCACCTTCTGGGTAATTTTTCTAGGCTCCCGATCTCCAACCGTAGGAACATCCACCACGAGATTGGGTTTGATAAATGAAGCAATGGCACTGCCATAGTCTTCTTTCAGTCTTTCCGCTTCCTGCAAGGGAGTACGCAACCCCATGGAGAGATCATTGGTAAGATTGTGTCCACCTAGCCCTATTTCACAAGTATGTCGAATGGTGCCTTCGTAGAAGACGGCAAGATCCGTAGTTCCCCCGCCAATGTCTACCAGTGCCACGCCAAGCTCCATTTCATCGTCGCTGAGTACAGCATCTGCTGAAGCGATTGATTCAAGCACCAGATTGGCAACATCAAGACCGGCCTTGTTACAGCAGGTTACCAGGTTATGCACAGCACCCATGTCAGCGGTGACAATATGAACATTGGTAACCAGCCGCACTCCGGTCATCCCCAAGGGATTCTGGATACCGGTATGGTCATCCACCATGTATTCCTGGGGCAGTACATGAATAACCTGTTGGTTTGCTGAAATCTTTACCGTGCGTGCCGCCGTGACCACATCCTCGATGTCAGACTTTCGTATTTCTCTGCCATTAATGGCAAGGATGCCAGGACTGTTGAAACCTTTGATATGGTTACCGGCAATGCCCACAATTACGGAATTTAAATCGCAACCGGACATATCTTCAGCAGCTTTAACGGCCTGGCGAATGGACTTGACGGTGCTTTCGATATTAACCACCACACCTTTTTTCATACCGAGAGAGGGGGCGATCCCAACGCCGATGATTTCCAGAGAATCTTCAAAGGCTTCGCCAACAACACAACATACCTTGGTGGTGCCGATGTCCAAACCGACAATAAGCTCCCCATGCTCCTTTTCTTTCATGAATTGTTCCTGCGTCACGGGTGCATTCATCTCTTGATCTTCTTCCATACTCCTTAACCTGAACTTGCTTGGGCGACTAACACTTTATTATTGTAGTACTCCATGCGGATATAGCTGACTTTGTCGATATCCACAGTATCTTTTTTATCTTTGTATAAAACGGCAAGAACTTCCTTCAACTGTCTATATTTTTTGTCCACCTCCCCCCTGCCGAAATATATGGGGAATGGGAAATCTACAAGCCGAACGATTATACCTTCCTTGGCATCTAGGTTAATCTCCGATACCGATTGAGCTGGCAGATTTGGATTATTCCTGGCAATCAACCTCAAAAAATCGACAGCATCGCCATAGAGCTGATCTTTATCTCCCTCGTCAATATTATTTATGCCGGTGATCGCCGGGTAATCGAGATCATCACCAGGTTTTATCGGGGCAATGACATCGCCGTACTTGTTGATAAAGACAATTTCGCTTTCAGCACCACTTTCCTTCACTAGCAATGCTGAAGCAGTATGCTCTTTAATGGCAATTTCCAGCTGATTCGGCCATACCTTCTCGACCCGAACTTCCTTGATCCAGCTGTGTTCAAGTAGCTTCTTGCGAATCTCCTCCTTGCTGATAGCTACCATGGATGTTTTGTAATCGACGCCGGCTATTTTCTTGATATCATTACGACTTGTCTCATTACAACCATGAATAACAATTTCTTTAATCCGAAAAAGATTGAGTGTCTCAACATAATGTATAACCGGTCTATGTACAACACCAAGAATCACCGCAGTGGTGAACACCACCAAGGCAATCCTAACAATTTTACTGCCGTATCTCTTTCTTTTTTCGGAACGTGATAGATAACTGATTTTTTTTCTGGGTATAAACGACAATGAAAAAAAATCCTGGATAAATTTATCCCAAGATTTTAGTTTTGTTCGCGAAGAGCCATAAAAACGATGACGTTTCTGCAGCGTCTTGAGGTAGCCGCTTTTCTGCCTCTTTCGTTGCAGGTAAGTCAGGATTTTCTGGGCTATTTCTTGTGATTTATTCACCATACATGTACCTCAGGCTCCAGTAGAACACCATGTTTCCTATGCACCTCTTCCTGGATCTTCTCCATCAGTTGAAGCACATCTTCAGCAGTGGCTTGACCCTTATTAACTATGAAATTGGCATGTTGAGTGGAAACTTCGGCATCTCCTATTTTCTCTCCTTTCAAACCACATTCTTCAATCAATCTCCCAGCGCTGGCGCCTTCAGGATTTTTGAATATGGAACCAGCACAGCCTCGTCCCGGGGGTTGAGACTTTTTCCGCTTGTGCTGATATTCCATGGATATTTGCCGCAATCGTTGTGGATCCGCTTTGCTCAACCTGAAAACCGCTGATGTCACAATGAATTGGGTATCTCCAGCTACATTAAAACTTCGATACCCGAACTGCACTTCCTCACGAGTATATTCCCTTATATTCCCGGCCGAAACAAGCTCGACGCCTTGCAAAATATCAGCTATTGCTCCACCCCAGGCCCCGGCATTCATGAGTACTGCCCCCCCTACCGTTCCGGGGATTCCCATGGCAAACTCTATGCCGGCTAAACCCCGCTCAATGCAAAGTGAAGATAATCGGCTCAGAGCAGCCCCTGCCCCCACCTTCACATCTGTCGTTTCTCCATATTCATCAAAGGAATAATCTTTGAAATCACCTGCCAAAACCAGAGCTAAACCGTTAAAACCTTTATCGTTTACCAGAATGTTGGTTCCGCGGCCAATAACTCGCCACGATATCTTGTGCTCGCTGACAAACTCCATAACCTGCATGAGTTCATCAACATTCATAACTTTTACCAATGCCTCGACGGGACCACCGATACCGAAAGAGGTGTGAGCCGATAATGGGCAATCCCATTGAATAGAAGTGCTGAGCAAGGTCTGCAGAATATTTTTACACTTGCTATCCATATTCGCGTCAATCCTTGTTCTGCATGGTTTTGAGCAGTTTTTCCCCGACATCGACAATATTTCCCGCTCCCAGAGTAAGTACGAGATCATCTTTCTGAAGAATATCTTTAACTTGTTCTGGAATATCAACTAAATCTTCGATGTAGAGGGTGTGGCGCTGACCGTGCTGCCTTGTTTCCGCCAGGAGATTCTCAGCTGTAATTCCGGGCAACGGTTGCTCGCTGGCGGCGTAGATTTTGGTCATTACCAGGTAGTCTGCACGATGAAAGCAGGTTTTAAATTCATCAAACAAGGCCTCGGTACGAGAATAGCGATGCGGCTGAAAAAGCACGACCAGCCGTTTTTCGGGCCAGGCCTCCTTAATCGCCTCTAAGGTTGCCCGAATCTCCGTTGGATGATGACCATAGTCGTCTACCACGGTGATACCATCAACACTCCCTTTAAATTGCATTCTCCGCTGTACACCCTGATACGCCGCCAGAGCATTTTGAATTTCTGCAAACGGGATATCCAGCTCCATTCCCACACAAACCGCCGCCAAAGCGTTATAGACATTGTGCTTACCAGGAGGAGCGATGGTTATTTCACCTAGTAGCCTGCCGTCCTCCATGACGTTAAAATATGCTCGACCATCGCTAAATCTTATTTTCTCAGCATAAATGTCAGCCTGGCTGGTCAAGCCGTAGGTCATTGTTCTCTTTTCAATGGTTGGAAGAATTTCGGCAATATTTCGGTCATCGAGACAAAGAATCACTGCCCCGTAGAACGGAACCTTATCGATAAACTCTAGAAATGAACTCTTTATGTGTTCAATATCACGATAATAATCTAGATGCTCCAGGTCGATATTGGTTACAACCTCGATCACCGGTGCAAGTTTTAAAAACGAGCCGTCACTCTCATCGGCTTCCGCCACGAGAAACTCTCCTTCGCCAAGTTTGGCATTACCACCAAGACTGTCGACCTTACCGCCAACGACAATGGTGGGATCAAGCTTGGCGTTATAGAGCATCCAGCTGACCATTGAGGTGGTAGATGTTTTACCGTGGCTACCGGCAATGGCTATTCCATATTTTTTCAAGCGCATTAACTCAGCAAGCATCTCCGCCCGCTTTATCACCGGAATGTTTTGAGCTCTGGCGGCGACCACTTCAGGATTATCAGCGCTTATGGCCGAGGAAGTAACCAACACGTCAGCGCCATCAATCCACTCTCCGTTATGTCCGTTATATACCTGACCACCATGTTTTTTGAGGTGTTCCGTGGTAGCAGTCTGCTGCAAATCAGAGCCTGAAACGCGGTAGCCAAGGTTCAACAATAGTTCGGCAATGCCACTCATGCCGATACCGCCGATTCCGACAAAATGTATGTGTTGCGTCTTTCTATACATGGTTAATTCATTCCGCTCTTTACTCTTTAGGTTGTGGTCTCACCTTCCATGCAGATGTCGACGATTCTGGCGGCAGCATCGGGTATGGCAAGTTTTTTCATGGCTTGCGCCATTTCTTGGCGTCGCTCTTCATCTCCGGCAAACTTTTCAATTTCTCTGGCAAGCGTTTGACTGTCCAGTTCTCGCTCAATAAGGAGCCGGCAACCACCTCCAGCTACGTAATATTCACCATTTTTTTGCTGATGATTATCTGCGGCATGTGGATATGGTATCAAAATTGCCGGTTTCCCAAGCACAGCAAGCTCGGCAAGAGTGGTCGCCCCAGCCCTGGAAACAAGAAAATCGGCCTTACTGTATACTTCCACCATGTCATGAAAAAACGGCCTGACATCAGCCTCAATTTGGCATTCTTTGTATCTTTGTGTCACCATCTCCTGGTCCTTCTCCCCGGTTTGGTGAATAACCCGCAATGAGACCGGTATGTTGAGACCGCAGAGCGCCTCCGCGGCAAGTTCATTAAGCCGATGAGCTCCCTGGCTGCCACCGAGAATGAGTATGGTCAGTGATCTTTTCTCAGACACATTCAGATCACCCTTGCTGTCTTCGGCTAAATCGAGAATAGGTTTGCGTACCGGATTACCGGTAAGCACCGTTTTTGCTGACGGAAAATATCCGGCGCTTTGAGGTAGTGAAATACATATCCGTTCCGCCAGTCGGCCAAGCTGTCGATTGGCCAGTCCTGGAATGGAATTCTGCTCATGGATAACCGTTTTTTTGCCTAAAACCCTGGCAGCGGCAATCACAGGTCCGGTAACATAGCCACCAACACCTAACACCACATTGGGCCTGAACTGCAATATACACGCTGCTGCTTGAAGAAAAGAAAATGGCAAAACAAACAGTGCTTTTAATAATTCAGGTACGCTCTTGCCTTTCAGTCCGTAGCTATAGATGCTTTTTACCATATAGCCATAGTGCTCCAGACTGGTGGTGTCCATTTTCCGTTTAGTGCCGATAAACATGACAATTGCTTCGGGCACTCTGCTGCGCAGCTGCTCAGCTGCGGCAATAGCTGGAAAAAGATGGCCACCAGTACCTCCACCGGTAAGTAGAAATCGTATTGGTTTCTCAGCAGATTTCATTTTCGTCTCAGTATCTTCAACCATTAGCAGCAATTTCAGATAAATCTTTTCGTAAACGGCTGACACACTGCCGAAACACCTCACCACGATGGCCGTAACTCTCAAACATATCAAAACTGGCGCAAGCCGGAGAGAGGAGTACCGTATCACCATAACCCGCTATCCTACTTGCTCGATTAACAGCATCTTCCAGAGAATTCGCGTCCTCCATTGCTACTACGTCATGAAGATCGGTTCTGATTTTCTCGGCAGCTTCGCCGATGAGCAGCAGTTTTTTCACCTTGCCCTGGACACTGTTTTTCAACAACCGATAATCATCACCTTTATCTCGACCGCCGGCTATAAGGATAACCTTTCCACGAGCCTGCTGTAAGGCACTAATTACAGCGCCGGTATTGGTCGCTTTGGAATCGTTGCAATACCGAACTCCGTTTATCACATCCACTAGTTCCATACGGTGTGGCAATAGCTGAAATGATCTCAAAACCACCTCGATATTGTGTTGCTCAACGTCAAAATGTTTGGCAGCGAGAATAGCTGCAGCACTATTGAGCAAACCAATATGATTATTCAACGGGCTGCCGGTGAAATCATATTTTTCAAGTTTACGCTGCCAACGCACATAAATATCTGATTCGCAGATATAGGCTGAGTTTTCACGATTATGCCCAAAAAGCATAGTTGTGGGGCTGGTCCGTTGATTGGCAAGTTCGAGACAAATGGTATCATCAGCACAAAGTATGGCAATATCTTCGCTTTTCTGGTTGCTAAAAATCCTGGCTTTGGCCTGCACGTAATCTTCAATGGAGCTATGGCGATCCAGGTGATCCGGAGTTATGTTGAGAATGATCCCGACATCAGCGCGAAAATTGCCCGCATCTTCGAGCTGAAAACTGGAAACTTCAACCACCGCCACATCGATCTCCTCCTCTTCCCTGATACAGTCCAGCAATGGTCTGCCAATATTGCCGCAAACATTAACTTTTCTTCCTGATGCTGCGAGAAGTTCGCCGACCAGAGTCGTCACCGTCGTTTTCCCATTGGTACCGGTAATGGCAACCACCTTGAAGTCAATTACTGGAGCTGCCAAGGCAAGTTCTCCAGCCACGTGCACTCCCGCTTCCCTGCATTTTTGTAAAACCTCAAGCTCTCCAGGGATGCCTGGACTTTTGATGATCAGTTCTGCTTGAGTAAGAAATTGCAGGGTATGACCGCCACCCTCATACTCCGCCTCACATTTGGCAATCAATTCTTTCTCATCTCTTTTCAGTTGAGACTCAGGACGGGAATCTGAAATCAGAATCCGACAACCGTGGGCGTGCAGGTAGCGTATCGCCGCCATACCAGATATGCCCAACCCTAGCACGGCAACCTTCATGCCGCCGTATATAAGAGGATTCTTCATCATCGTAACTTCAACGTAGCAACCGCAAAAAGACCTAATATTATGGATATTATCCAAAAGCGAACAACCACTTTCGGCTCATGCCAGCCCTTTTTCTCAAAATGGTGATGAAATGGCGCCATGAGAAATATCCGCTTTCCCTTGGTCAGCTTAAAAAAACCGACTTGCAACATCACCGAGGTCGCTTCCATAACAAAGATTCCCCCGACGATGGCCAGTAGGATCTCTTGCTTTATGATAATGGCTACGGCACCTAGCGCTCCTCCTAAGGCCAGGGAACCCACATCACCCATAAACACCTCAGCCGGGTAGGCATTGAACCAAAGGAACCCCAGACAACCGCCCACAATGGCCCCACAAAAAATAGCCACCTCACCGCTGCCTGGGACATGGGGAATCTGCAGATAATCAGCGAGGACCACATGCCCTGCCAGATAAGAGAAGACAAGATAAACCGCAGCACTGATAACCGTGGGACCGGCAGCCAAACCGTCTAAACCGTCGGTGAGGTTGACGGCATTGGAGGCGCCAACGATAACGAATATGGCAAAAAAAACATAGAAGAAGCCAAGATCTGGATAAATGTTCTTGAAAAACGGAATACTCAGATGACCATCGAAGCCTGGATGGAAGTAAATGAATAAACCGACTATTGAGGCTCCGACCACTTGCAGGAGCAGTTTACCTTTGGCATGGAGTCCTTTGGAATTTTTCTTGGCTATTTTGCGATAATCATCGTAAGCCCCGATACTCCCGAAAAAAAGTATGGTGAAAAGCGTCAGCCAAACCAGAGGATTGTCCAACCTGGCCCAGAGTAATGTCGAAACAGCCACCGCCAGAATTATCAGCAAACCTCCCATGGTCGGCACACCCATCTTGACGTGGTGGCTCTCAGGCCCATCATCACGCACAACCTGACCGATCTGCAAACGCTGCATGGCTCTAATAAACATGGGGCCGAAAATGAGCAGTATCAAAAAAGCGGTAACCGCCCCGCCAATGCATCGAAAGGTAATATAGCGAAAAACGTTGAAACCGATAAAAGTTGTATGGAGTGGATACAGTAAGTGATACAGCATAATAGAAAGTTCTTCTCACCAGAAATTTAAAAACAACTGTAGAGGACTTATCCTGTTCTGACAATCCCAGATACAACCACGTCCTCTATGATCCCTGTCTTCATGTGGCCAGCAGGCTCTCGACAACCGATTCCAGCCGCTTTCCTCTCGAGGCTTTTACAAAAACCCAGCCACCTGCGGCAAGCCCACCCTCTTTCACCATTGCTTTGATAAACGCCGAAATATCATTTTTATTTGAAAATTGAATCACCCGCTCTTTTGCCATACCCTCACTCAATGCACCTTCAGCAATGTGTTCGGCAAAGTCACCAACAACACACAGATAGGTAAGTCCCGATCTTGCCGCCACCCTACCAATTTTGATATGGGCATCCACACCAGCGCTTCCCAGCTCAAGCATGTCACTCAATACAGCGACTTTCGGCTCTCCCTTCATGGCCTGCAACGTCACCAGTCCTGCTTCCATGGAAGCTGGGTTGGCATTATAGGTATCGTTAATGATGGAATAGCCAGCGGCGGCTTGGACAATCTGCAATCGCTTATCAGCAGCTGAGAATGCCTCCAGACCGCTGATTATAACCTCCGGGGTAACTCCAGCAGCATAGGCGACGGTGGCAGCAGCCAAACTGTTGCTCACGTTGTGCTGGCCTGGAACCTTCAAATTCACTGGATAACTGGAACTCGCTATGTGCAGAATATAACTGACATTACCATCATCCCCATTGACAATATCGCTGGCATAAAGAGTGGCCTCAGCAAAAAGATTCTCCTGGATCGTAAAGCCAATCTTTCTCTGCGCCAGTTCAGCGGCAACTGCGGCAACCCGAGAATCATCCAAATTAACGACCAGTGTACCATCCGGCCGAGTCCCCTTGAAAAGCTCCGCTTTCTCCCTGGCAACTCCTTCAATTGAGCCCATTCCCTCGAGATGCGCTCCATGAATGTTGACTATACAGCTGATATCAGGATCGGCAATTTCGGTGAGCCGGGAAATCTCCCCCGGAGTATTCATCCCCATCTCCAGTATTGCAACCTCGTGTTTGAGCCGCAGTGGTAGAAGAGAGAGGGGCAGACCAATGAGATTGTTAAAGTTTCCCTGAGTCTTCAAAACCCTACCGGTCGGTTCGTCAATACGATCCGGCCATTGCTGATGAAATATCGCCGAGATCATTTCCTTGACCGTCGTTTTGCCTGTACTACCGGTAATACCTATGACCGTCGGTGCCGAAAGTGCAGCCAGTTGTTGGCGCTTATACTTAGCCAGTTTGCCAAGCGCCACCAGTGTATCTCCTACTTGAAACACCGGGAGTGCTGGAGCATTTTGCTCGGGTGGCAGATCGTCTACCACAAGGCCGCTCGCTCCGGAATCGATTGCCTGAGAGATGTAGGCATGTCCATCAAAATTCTCACCTCGGAGTGCGACAAAAATTTCTCCTTTTGTGAGATTTCGGCTATCCGTGCTTACTCCGCGAAAACTGGTGTTAACAGAAGGATTTCTCGGTTTGACTTCCAGGGCCTCGGTAACGTTATTGACATTCCACACCAGCATTGCCTCTCTGACTTCGAGACCATCATCAAAAAATCTCTTACCTTCGTTGGTGAGCTGATATTTTTCGTGACCCTTGCCGGCAATGACGACAATGTCATCAGCTGCTGCTGCCTCCACGGCCCGATGAATAGCCTCCTTTCTTTCCGGAATGACCACATAACCTGACTCACCCACTGGGGCATGGAACAGCCAGTCGACATGGCGTTCTTCTAAACCTGCAGCCTGCACGCCTGGAATGATCTGCGCCAGCACCTGCGCTGAAGGTTCTGTTCGAGGATTGTCATCCGTTATTATGGCGATATCGGCATGTTCGGCTGCGATCCTGCCCATTTCCGGCCTTTTACTCGTATCCCTGTCACCACCGCAGCCGAAGACACAGAGGAGCCGACGATGAGGCAGGCTTTTGAGAGTAGACAGGACATTAGCGAGTGCATCGGGTGTATGGGCATAGTCGACAAAGGCGGCAACCGGAGGAACTGAATCGGGTTGTAAACGAATGCGTTCCAGCCGGCCAGGTGCACCAAAAGCAGTACTCAACGAGTTACTCGCTTCTTCGATGTTGTAACCCAGGGCTGCAGTCACCGCCAGGGTGGTCATAATGTTATCGACATTGAATCTGCCAACCAGCGGGGATACCAGGGTAAAGGTGCCCTGAGTGGTAGAAAGTGATATCGTTGTCTTATCAATTTCAATGTCGATAGAGAGCGGCTCGACGATGCTCCCCTCTCTGCGACCACAACTCAGATAGCTGAGATTGTTCTCCTCAAGAAGTTCAGCCAAGGCCGATGGCCAGGTGTTGTTCAGCACATTATCAGTCTCACTAAAGGTGATAATGGCTTTACCGCTTTGGCTGAGATGCTGGAGGAACAGCAATGATTTAGCCTGGAAGTATTCTTCCATAGTAGGGTGGTAATCAAGATGGTCATGCGACAGATTGGTAAAGGCGGCAATGTCAAAAAATAAACCACCAAGACGTTGCTGAATGAGTGCATGCGAACTTACCTCCATGACCACCGTTTCTACGCCCTGATCAGCCATTTTGCGCAACATTTTCTGGAGAATCAAAGGATCAGGCGTGGTTAACGGAGCATCCATTTCATATTGCTTACCGTCACGGTCATTGTATCTATAACTCACCGTTCCCAACACTCCCACCTGCTGGCCTTGATCGACGAGAACTTTTTCCAGCAAATACGTCGTGGTAGTTTTACCATTTGTGCCGGTAATGCCTATGAGGGTCAACTCCTTTTGGGGATAGTCATACAAAGCTGCAGCCAGCTGCCCCAAAGCTTCTCTGGTGTTTTTAACGGAATAAACGGGAACAGTAACACCAATGCTATCAACAACACCGGCCTTGTCATGTTCTATAAGAACAGCCGCACAACCAGATGCAGCAGCTAAACCGATAAAGTCGTGCCCATCGAGCTTTTCACCCTGAACCGCAACGAAAAGAGATCCCTCAGTAACATCTCTGGAATCAGTTACAATTGCTGCAATGTATAGTTCGCTGGGCAAAGGTCCCTGGTGACGCTGGTAATCAAGGAGCCCCAGGACTTTATTGAGTTTCTGCCGTTCGACTATTCTGTCCATTACAACAAATATATAGATTCAATGCGTTGATGAGTAAGTAGGTCAGTGCGGTTTGAGAAGTAGTCGACAGAGACTGTTGGCCTGGACCAATCGCCCCGCTGCCGGTTCCTGCTCAACCACGACGCCGGTACCATTAATCTGAATTTCGAGCTTTAATTCTCCAAGCAGACGAAGACTCTTTCGCAAACTGAACCCACGTAAATCCGGCATTGTTCCTGCCAATTCAAGTTTTTCCGGTTCAGTTTCAGAGGCGTACTCAATTGGTTTTTCCTGCATTTCAAAATTCATTTCACTTTTCTCCTCTACGCTCATCATGTCAGAGAGATTAGACATTACTTTTTGCATAGCAACCATGGGAATGGTAATTTTATTGGCCGATTCACTGAGGCTGAACTTGCTCTTCGTTTCCACGGAAGGAGGAGTAAGGGGAGGGAGTTGAGTGAAAACGAAGAGCATGAGTTCAGGTTTTTCTTGGGGTATCAGTGAAAACATCATCTTGTTGTTGAAATACCGTCTGCCCTCGGGTAATTCCATATAACTTAAGAAACTGGTTTCGAGCTGCCCTGAGGCAAGAGGCCCTGGTTTTACCTGAGCGGCCAGCAGGTTTCTCGCTTCTGCTGCCACCTGAGTTTCCACCGCTTGTTTGGTTTTCCCCGGCGGTAACTTATATGTCTGGCCATCCTTGCCGACAATACGGTCAATAACATGGGGCACGGGCCGCACTCCTCCAAGACTCAAGCTATTTATTGCAGCAGCAAGGTGCAATGGTGTTGCTGTTTCTGCTACTGAGTCATAATAGACGTTGCTTTCATCGCTTTTAAGAGTTTGCCCTTGGCCAGGTACAACGCCGTCGACATTGATAAAATCGGTATCAAGAGGGTCATTGAGTCCCAAATTATCCCACATTCTCAATTGACTGCCTATATCTCGTCTATTCGCAACAACACTCCAGGGCAGGACCAGATCATCTTTTTCAAAGCTGCCTTGCAAAAGAGAGACATCCCAGAGCAGTTTGCGTATCTCTGGCGGAATCCGTACCGGCTCTGCCAAAATATTGCGGTGCTCAGCCCTTCCCACTTCATGAAAGGAATTGGGATCAAAGGATGGGTAGCTGGCTTGACCAATTATTTTTCCGGATCGGCTTTCCATAAGCATGACACCAATACGGATATCGTTGTGGTTTTGACCAAGTTCATTTACAAAGCTGTCGAGCATTTTTTGAATCTTCAGATCAATCGTCAGAACAAGATTCTGGTCGAGATTTCGAGCAGCCTCATCCTTTGGCAAAAGCTCAGCTCCCTGATCGAGCAACGTGGCTCCGCTTTTATTTAGCAACGTGTTATAGGCATGTTCGACGCCGGCAAGCCCCAGCCCTTTGCCAACTACACCGATAACATGGGCAGCACTATGCTTTTGCGGATAGTAACGTACCATTTTTTTATGAAGATAAACACCCCGTAAATTAAGTTTATTTACCTTTTCCTCCTTTTGCTGGCTTATGTTTTTTGCCAGCCATACCTTATACTGCTCCGAGTCGAGAAGATGACGCAGATCTTCAGAACTCTTGTCCAACACCGGAGCAAGCTTCTCAGAAACTTCGTCTTTGTCGACATCACGGACATCCGCATATACCGATACTTTTTCAAGGGTGATGGCTAATTTTTTAAAGTTTCTATCCAGGATCTCGCCACGCTCAGCAAGCAGGCCAGTTGCATCTTTGCCACCATCAAGTTCACCGGCAAGAAAGCCATCGTTATCTCCATTTACCGAAGCCTTTAAAAAATAAAGGCCCATAGACAGAAAAATACCTGCCAGGACCAATATGCCAATCAGCCGACCGTTCACTTTCCTGCGGCTTCGTAGACGAGATCTTTTTCCCATTCTACCCTTTTACATTCGCCTGATCTGCTTTGCTGAAGGTTCAAAAAGGTCCAGCTTTTCTGCAGCTGCCAGCTTAACCCTTACCGGTGAAATCAAACGTGCTTTATCCTGTTGCAGGAGAGTCAATTGTTTTTGCTGCTCGATTATATGTTGCTGTTCGACGGCTATTTTGCTCAAATACGAGTTATTCAGTGACGCAAAGGCCAAATTCAGCGATAAAACGATGGGGATGCTCCACATCATCACTTTACCAACAGCCTGCCAGAGTAGAATCCCACCCGGAAGATCCAGTGGGCGTCTCCTGGCGACTCTCTGACGTACACCTACATGAGCTGCGCTGCGAAAATAATTTCCTGTTGTACTTTGTATGGCCATGACTACACCCCTCTTTTCAAGCTGCTATCTCCGCCACCCTCAACTTAGCACTGCGGGCACGGGGATTTGCCTCAACTTCTTTCTGTGAGGCAACCACAGGTTTTTTGGTAATAACGTTAAGAACATCCATTTCATTTAACTTTTGTTTTACTATTCTGTCTTCCAGACTATGAAAGGCAATCACACATATGCGCCCTCCCGGCTTGAGAACCCTGACCGCATCATCAATAAGTCTTGCAAGATTCTCCAACTCTCTGTTGACGGCTATCCGCAACCCTTGAAACGTCTTGGTTGCAACATGAATCTTTTTGGGATGAAACCGCCGCGGTACCGCTTTAACTATAATTTCTACCAACTGTTTCGAACGAGCTATCGCCTTCTTTTTCCTCGCCTTTACTATGGCTGCGGCTATTCTTCGTGCCTGTTTTTCCTCACCATAATAAAAAATGATATCGGCAAGCTCTTCAGCAGTACCATTCTGGATCAATTTCGCTGCAGTTGTCTGGCGACGTGTATCCATTCTCATGTCCAGCGGCTCATCACGAAGAAAGCTGAAGCCTCTTTCACCCTGGTCCAACTGGAGAGAAGAAATTCCTACATCGACAAGCAATCCGTCTATTCGATCTACTCCAATTTCGGCAAGACCTTCGCATAGCTCAGCAAAATTCCTTCTAACGATGACGACTCTTTCCCCAAAAGGCTTCAGTCTCTGTTTTGCATGCTGTATGGCATTATTGTCCCACTCAAAACCGATAAGCCGGCCGGTCGGGGCGCTCGCTTTGAGTATGGCTTCGCTGTGCCCTCCCAAGCCAAGTGTGCCATCAACGTAGATCCCATCACTACAGGGTTGGAGATATTTAATAACTTCATCTGCAAGAACAGGAATGTGGATATCAGCAGCAGCGCTCATCATCAGATGATTCCGAGATCGTCAAGATCTTCATCAAAACCATCCAAAATTTCCTCTGATGTTGGGTTCTCGGCCTGCCAGGCATCCTTGTCCCAAATTTCCACATGATTTATCATACCGACAAGTACGACCTCTTTCTGCAGTTTTGCTTCGTTGCGAAGCGACTGCGGCAGCAGCAGGCGTCCCTGTTTATCAAGGTTGCATTCATTGACCCCTGAGAGAACATAACGCACAGCACGGGCTCGATTTTTCTGTTTTTCTTTGTCGCCCAGCAATTTTTGTTCCCTTCCTTCTTCCAGCAGCTTTGTCTCGAGCAGCTCCCATTCTTCCAGAGTAAAAGCGCGCAGATGATTGCCCCAGGTTGTTATCATCATGATATCGGAGTCTAGGCGGCGCAGAACATCGCGAAAACGACTGGGAAAGCTTAACCTTCCCTTCGTATCCAGCGTATGATCCGATCTGCTGCGAAATCTGCTTTTACTTTGCAAATGCCACTCCCCTTTACCCCACATTTACCCACTTCACTCCACTTCTTTATCATTTATACTAAGGAATAGCCCCTTGTCAAGAAAAAATAGTACGTTACTTCAAATGCATAAGCCTACCCAAGACCAAGGCAAAGCACTACATGCAGCACCCAAAATTCACAAACATACAACATATTGTTACTCAAGGGGGTTTTCTGACAGGAAGGAGTAAAAACCAAGGAATGTCGATATTGTTTCTACTTAATAAAAACCGAGGTCAGTATATATGTAAATACAGGCAGATAGATTCAACTAGAGGCAAAGTGGGACAAAGTGGAGGATATTTGAATAAATTATCCTGCAAGTAGAAAAATTGCAGTTCATACTACCAGGCATTAATAGAAATTGATAAAGCAGTCAGAGTAACTGTACAACAAATTTCAAGGTGTTTTTCAGGTTAAGTGTATTATTTTTGCAAAAGTTCCGTATAATTAAACTGACCTTCAAAACTGTGTTCCTCAGCAGGGAAGCTTCCCTCAGCCACTTCGTTGACATAATCAGTGACTGCCTGGCTGATAATCGGGGCTAAATCTGCGTATTTCTTGACAAAACGAGGAGTAAATCTGACAAAAATTCCAAGCAGGTCATGGCTGACCAGCACCTGACCGTCACAATCAGCACCAGCGCCGATACCTATGGTGGGTACACTGAGAGATTGGGAAATAACTTTAGCCAAACCGGCCGGAATACATTCGAGAACGATGGCAAAAACTCCGGCTTCCTCAAGCGCCTTCGCTTCCTGGAGGAGCCTACGGGCAGAGCCGTCATCTTTTCCCTGCACCGTATAGCCTCCTGACTGGGCTGCTGTTTGAGGGGTCAAACCTATATGTCCCATAACCGGCACCCCAGCCCGTCCCAGGGCTGAAACAGTTTCACAAACCTCTACACCGCCCTCAAGTTTGACCGCATCGACACCGGCCTCCTTCAGAAATCTGATACCGTTTTCAACAGCAGTACGGGTATCGGTCTGGTAGGAACCATAGGGCATATCTCCAACCACGAAACCATCAGGCGCACCTCGCCGAACAGCGGAGCAGTGGTGCAACATTTCTGCCATGGTGACCGGCACGGTCGATTCATAACCGAGAACAACCATGCCCAGTGAATCACCGACGAGCAAAATATCGACACCGCAAGAATGAAAAAGGCCAGCCATGGATGCATCGTAGGCTGTCAGCATGGTAATTTTCTTGCCCTGCTCCTTCGATGCCTTTATATCTCGTAACGATTTTCGCGCTTGCATATTTCACCCTATTTCGTGGTTGAATGCATCAGTCGTTGTCGAAAAGTGTCGGTTGCTGACCCTTCCCCGAAGTTTTGGGCTTTCTGCCAAAATGGTCGTAGGCGTTAACCGTGGCCACTCTGCCTCGTGGTGTACGGTGCAGAAAACCGGATTGGATGAGAAAGGGCTCGTAAACATCTTCAAGGGTGTTTTTTTCTTCGCAGACCACTGTTGCCAGTGTTTCCAAGCCTATCGGACCGCCATCGAATTTGTCGATAATGGTCAGCATTATCCTTCTGTCCATTTCATCGAGCCCAAAAGTATCAACACCCAACATATTCAAAGCATCATCGGCCACGCTGGCTGAGACGACGGGATGCTTGCCGACCTGAGCAAAATCCCTCACCCTGCGCAACAGCCGGTTGGCAATACGGGGTGTTCCTCGGGAGCGTTTACCCAGTTCCAGGGCACCACTCTCATCTATATCCATACCGAGAATGACAGCAGAACGCTGGACGATTGAAACGAGTTCCTCGGGGCTGTAAAATTCCAGTCTTAAAACCACACCAAAGCGGTCTCGTAGAGGCGGTGTTAACAATCCCGTGCGAGTTGTGGCACCCACCAGGGTAAAGCGAGGTAGATCCATTTTGACGGAACGGGCCCCCGGTCCCTGGCCAATGACCAGGTCCAACTGAAAATCCTCCATTGCGGGATAGAGGATTTCTTCAACGGCATGATTAAGACGATGAATTTCGTCAATGAACAACACATCGCCTTCGTGGAGACTGGTCAGAATTGCGGCCAGGTCACCCTGTTTTTCAATTACCGGTCCCGATGTCGTCTTGATACCGGCATGCATTTCATTGGCAATAATATAGGAGAGTGTAGTTTTTCCAAGTCCCGGAAAACCGTGGAAGAGTACGTGATCCAGGGGCTCACCTCGACCCTTGGCAGCTTCCATGAACACACCGAGACTGTGGCGTACCTGCTCCTGACCAATATATTCATGCAAGCTTTTTGGCCGCAGGACATTATCGTTTACAGTCTCTTGAGTTTTCGGAGCTGGGTTTACCAACCTTTCTCCTGATCCTAAATCTTCTTCTATGTTCATGCCAGTGCCCGTAATCCTTCTTTCAGCATCTCTTCAAGCGTCATTTGTGCATATGTTTCGCTGCCCACACGTTTCTTCACCGACACTAAGGCCTGTCTGGCCACTGGGTCAGGATATCCTAGATTAGCCAAAGCCGAGAGAACATCGGCCTGCACTGAACCAGCTTGAGAAGCAATATCCACCAAGGGTTCGCTACCCTCCCCAGGTGCTGATGTCAAATGACCAACTTTCTCCTTCAACTCGACACAGAGGCGCTCAGCCGTCCTTTTGCCAACCCCTTGCAGCGAGGTGAGTAGCTTGATGTCACCTGCACCAATGGCTCTTGACAAATCGCTCACCCGCATGCCTGATAATATTGCCAATGCTAGTTTGGGACCGATCCCTGAGACGGTTTTCAGAGTAAGAAACATCTCCTTTTCTTCTTCTTCCACAAAACCATAGAGGATTATCGCATCTTCTCGAACGTGGGTGTGAATATATAAAAAGGTTTCCGAGTGAAGATCCCCGGCCCGGGAAAGACCATCCACCGACAGATAGACTTCATAGCCAACACCGCCCACATCGACGACTACTCGGTCGAGATAACGTAACAGCAGCTTTCCCGAAAGAGTCGCTATCATAATTTACTGTCCATCAACAGGAAATTTGTTCCCTGGTCTTGATTACCCAAAATGGTTGAAAATTTAACACCTTGGCATTTGTTCATCTTCATGTTCTCTTGTCTCTGATGACCAACGATCATAAGGACACTGCTAAAATCGCAGGGTGTTGGCATGGCAAATTGCCACAGCAAGAGCATCCGCTGCATCATTGCTCGGCATTCCTTTCAAACTGAGCAATATTCTCACCATGTGCTGAATCTGGCCCTTTTCGGCCTGTCCATACCCTACCACTGCTTGTTTAATCTTTCTGGCACTGTAATCACTGACCGAGAGTCCATTCTGCATGGCAGCCACAACGGCCACCCCTCTAGCTTGACCAAGTTTGAGGGCTGTTCCAGGATTTTGTGAGAGAAACACCTCCTCCACTGCCGCCATGGTCGGTTCATGAACCTGGATCACTTCATTTATCCCATCAAAAATCTCATTTAATCGATTGGCGAACGGGTAGCTGGCCGTCGTTTTCACCACACCACAGGCTACAAATCCCAGTCGGCCGCGGTCTGAATCGATAATACCATAGCCTGTAACCCGGGAACCAGGATCAATACCTAGAATTCGTTCCATGTTCAACCATAGCTACTATCCTGGGAGACCATGCCCGCCGCGAAATGGTTTGAAGAGATCTCAGGATAATTGCTCCATGAGTTCATCATCAATGTCGAAGTTGGAATAGACATTCTGAACGTCGTCATGGTCCTCGAGATTTTCGAGTAGCTTTAACAGAGAAATAGCCTGCTTTTCCTCGGTCACTGCAATGGTATTTGCCGGAATCATGGAAACGGAAGCTTCAAAGAACTCAACCCCATTTTCCTCCAAAGCATCCCGCACATCGCTGAATTCATCGGGGTTAGTGAGGATCTGATAAGTGGAAGCCTCCTCGACAACATCCTCCGCTCCTGCTTCCAGGGCAAAATCCATTAATTCTTCTTCGTCATATTTTTCTTTTTCCACCTGGATCAAACCCTTCTTCTCAAACATCCAGGCAACACAACCGGACTCCCCTAGATTACCTGAACTTTTCGAAAAATAATGGCGGATGTCAGCTACTGTGCGGTTACGATTATCGGTCATGCACTCAACGAGAACGGCAACTCCAGCCGGACCATACCCTTCATAGAGAATTTCTTCATAAACCTCACCCTCCAGCTCGCCTGTACCTTTTTTGATGGCCCGGTCGATGTTATCTTTGGGCATATTTTCCGCCTTTCCGGCGGCAATAGCTGAACGCAGCCGTGGATTACCATCGGGATCGCCACCACCGGTGCGTGCAGCTACGGTAATTTCCTTGATTAGACGCGTGAAAATTTTGCCGCGCTTGGCATCATTTGCCCCCTTTTTCCTCTTGATGGTCGACCATTTAGAATGTCCAGACATATATCTATCCCTCTTTCGGTTGTTTATGGCAGTGGCCTGGCACCACCGTATTTCAAAACTAGCTGTTATTCTATCTTCTGCGGTACTCCATACCAAGAACAAAGACCTCTCGACTTTCTGTTCTGGAACTTTTCGGCTTAATTACCTTTACCATTCCAAAAAGCTGTTTTACCTCCTGAACAAAAACGGGAAAATCCTCACCCTGGAACACTTTTGCAAGGTAATGTCCCTTGGGGTGCAGCAGAGTCTCAGCAAGTGTCAGAGTCGTGCGTACCAGATTGATCGACTGCTGATGATCAGCCCAGCGATTGCCCGTCGTTCGGGGAGCCAGGTCAGAAATAATGACCTTGAACGCTGGCCTGATCTTCCGTATTGTGGTAATCATCGCCGCATCGGTGATATCGGCCTGAAGCCAGTGAATCTCTGCTGAGCCTGAGCGAGGCTGACTTTCTGCCTGCTGCAAATCGACTCCGACCACAATGCCCTTCGGACCAACCACTTCAGCAGCATATAAAGACCAGCTTCCCGGATAACATCCCAGATCCAGAACACTGTCACCCTTGCGGAGCAGCCGATGCTTGTTCTGTACCTCCTGCAGCTTATATACCGAGCGAGCGGGATATTGCTCCTTTTTCGCTTTTTTGGAATAATAATCGCTTACTTTACGCACTTTTTAGTCCATTTAGCCGTCTTTGACAAGATCAAAGGAATTCCTGGCTTTCGCCCTCATCCAGATAGTTCTGCAGCCAGGCTAGCGCCTCCTCACGATTGTTCACCCTGCCCTCCACCCGGGCAACTTCGAGTGCAGAAAAGATGTATTTGAAGTGTGGTCCTGGCTCCAGATTGAATACGTCAATAAGGTCATGTCCGGTGAGCAATCTCTCCCCGAGTAGTGCCGGTTCTATGTACATTTTGCGAGCCTGCTGAATCTCGTCAAAAAGTTCAGCCAGCTCAGTTTCCATATTATCCGGTTTCAGGTCTCCCTGACCGGCCAGGCTGTCAGCCATAGCGACAACAAACAAGCCGGATAAATAATCTCCTGCTTTTTTATAGATTTTCAGCAATGCCTTGCGGCTCAACGGTTTCTGCCGCCGTACATTGCTCAGATGAAAGGGATGCATATGCATCTCGATCAACCTGCCGATGGAGGTGACGTCAGCTTTCTTCATGCGCAGGCGATCGGCTATTTCTTCAAAGATCAGCCGGCCAACGCGATCATGATTATAAAAAGTTATCCGATCTTTTTTTATTGTACCAGATGAAATGGTTGCTGGCTTGCCCAAATCATGAAGAACTGCGGCCCAGCGTAAAATCCTGCGATTATCTGCTGAGCTTAGATAGTCGGCCACGGCCCTCCAATCATCGCTGAAATATGCTTGCGGGTCGTCTATTACCTTCTGAACCCATTGCAGAGCGAGAAGGCTATGCTGAAATACGTCTTCATGATGGTAGCCCGGCTGCTCCATGCCAACTCCAGCCTGCAACTCGGGGAAAAGCACCCAAAGCAGTCCGCTCGCCGCCATTTCCCGGAAAACATGTGGGGCTTTAGCCGACCTCATTATCCGATCAAGTTCATAGAGGATTCGTTCAGCGGCACATTGACTGATCAATTGGCAATGATCATTGATTTCGGCGACGCTTCTCCCGGTCAGTACAAAATCCAGTTCCGCTTGAAAACGGTAGCCACGCAGCATGCGTAGGGGATCGTCAATGAAAGCCTCCGGACAGCTCTGAAGCGACCCTTGCTGCAAATCGTCTAGTCCTTTAAGCGGATCAATGAAAATATCACTGCTGCTTTTTTCAACATCTCTCATGGCAAGCGCCATGGCGTTGATGGTAAAATCGCGGTGCTGCAACTCCTCTTCAATTGTTACAGCGCCCTTCCTGAAGCTTGAAAAATCAATATGCACACCCTGCCAGACAACCCTGGCAGCCTCTTCCGTCTCTGTACCAAGCGGTACAAATGCTCCAGCCTGCAAAATCCTGAGCAGCTCTCGACAACACTTCTCAGCCCCTTTTGCCACTGTAATGTCAAGATCCACCGGCTGTCTACCCAGCAACCAATCACGTATGGTGCCGCCTGAGGCGTACATCTCCAAGCCCCTTTGTAGTCGCAGCTGATCCAAGGCCTCGAACAGAGGCTTGGGGAAAAACGACTTTAACGGTGGTAGTCTATTGGTATCTTCTGTATAGTGCATCTCTTTGACTAACGAGCCTTTTGCAAAAGTAAGATTTTCGTTTTAAATCAAGGCATGCGAAAAAATTTTACCACAGGCATATAATCGATATTCCGAGAATAAAAATTTGAGCATAACGCAGAGTTAGGGCGAGAAGATATTTTTGCAAATAGCTCAAACATGAATAAGTGGCGTGACCTATGCAGACCCACTTGGCCTGGAGACCGATACGGCTCTGAATAAATCTATACTACAAATCTACACACAGTCAGAACATCGATTTAAGCGAATTATTTAGTAAAATCAACACACTCGCATGGAAACTAAGCATTTTCTCTACCTGGCCCCCATCCGGGGTATTACCGACCGGCTTTTTCGCGACATTTATCATCATCATTTCCCATATTTCAACGCTGCTATCGCTCCTTTTATCAATCCACAACGGTCCATCAATTTCAACAATAAGCTCTTAGCTGATGTCAACCCCATGGGGAACGGTGGTTTAGTCACCATTCCCCAGCTCATGTATAATACTGCCGAAGATTTCATCAGTCTCGGCAAACGTCTTGAGGACATCGGCTACACTCATATTAACTGGAATCTAGGCTGCCCCTCACCCATGGTCGCCAATAAACAACGCGGCTCAGGGTTGCTGCCCTATACCGATCGCATTATTGAAATGCTCGAGGAAATAATACCGGCGTTGCGAGCCGAAATCTCACTAAAAGTGCGTCTGGGTTTTAAAACCCCCCACGAAATCCATGATCTTCTACCGCGTCTGGACCAGTTTCCTCTCAAAGAAATAATAATCCATCCTCGCATTGGCAAACAACTCTATCGCGGCCGGGCCGACCGTCAGGCATTTGCTGACTGCTCTGAAGTCAGCCGACACCTGCTCGTCTACAACGGTGACATAAACACTGCTGAAGACTTTCGGGAACTTGCAAATAGATTTAAAGGAATTGATCACTGGATGATAGGAAGAGGTGCGTTAACCAATCCCTTGCTGCCTGGAGAAATAAAAGGGCATTCCTTCACTGCCGCTGAAAGAAAAGAGCTTCTTAGCGGTTTCCACGATGACCTCTACAATCAGCTGCAGATACGGCTCAGTGGTCCTGGTCACCTGCTCAATCGCATGAAACAGATCTGGGCATATCTCATCGGCTCGTTCTCAGAAGAAAAACACATTCTTAAAAAAATACGAAAAGCCTCAACCACAAGACACTATGAAAGAGCTGTAGCCAAGCTTTTTCAGTGACCTACGAACGCAATTTAGAGCAACCAACCTCTAAAAATCTCATCTTCTAGCGGGTTGGTCATCACCTTGTCAACCTTGGCATCACTGTGAACCTGAACTACCTGAGGTTGCTGAACACCGTCGACCTTCTTGGCATAACGAACCACCAGTCCCCTGGCAAACTCCATATCACTATTTAAAGTATCTTGATCCTCATAAAGGCTGGTTGTTCTGCGTAAAAGCGCTGTAGGTCCGGGGTGATCTTCCATGCAAAAAAGGATGTCATCATCCTGTTTGAATTCACTGAGCTGATTATTGTCCTTTTCATCGCGACCTACCACTAGCCAGCCACCACCCGGAAGCAGAAACTGTCTACCGGTCATCAGACAGAGGACGTCAAAAGAATCTATCGCACTTGGCGGCAAGACGAAATCTCCATTGTAAATCCTGGCAATTCGTTTGCTGAGAATTGGATCTGCCAGTCGACAACCACCAGCCGGTGCGGGAAACTCGGTAATCCCGTACTCCTCGGCCAGAGCTATCTGGCGAGAGCGGCCCCGACCACTGAAATCAAGCAGCTTTTCCCGGTCAACCAACCCCTGTTCTTCCATGGTTGTTGGGGTGAGCAACTTAGCCGAAAGAGGTCGTAGCAGGATATCGCGATTGCCGGAATCCCGTTCGATAACATTGAGTGTATCACGTCTCTGTGACATCGGACGTTGCCCCAGCACCTCACCGGAAATAAGAAATGAGGCGCCGAATTTTTTCATCATACTGCGCGCCCGGGAAAACATGAAGATTTTGCAATCAATGCAGGGATTGAAATTCTTGCCGAAGCCATGGGAAGGGCGGTGCAGAAGTTGGAGATATGGTTTGGTGATATCCTCAACGATAACATCAATGCCATAAAGCTCTTTGGCTTTTCTGATATAACCGTCAGGGTCTCGCAAGACGGTGTAGTCAAAGAAAGGTGAGACGAATTTTACCGCTATTACCTTGATACCTTGGGCAGCTACTACCCGGCTTGCTAAAATAGAGTCAAGTCCACCGGAAAAAAGGGAGAGTGCTACTGTTTTTCTGTCCATTCGAGCCTGCTTTTCACCAATAATTCCCTGGCCCACGCATGGGCCTGGTCGGTTACAGATTCACCCGCCAGCATCCTGGCTATCTCGTCCTGCCGCTGCTCATCAGAGAGCATCTTAATCGATGAATGTGTTCTGCCGTCGTTTACGCTCTTAGAGACAAGATAGTGATCAGTACCGCGGGCTGCAATCTGAGGCAGGTGGGTAATGCAAAAAACTTGATGGTGACCGGCCAATTCCTGAATTTTCCTGGCAACGGCTTCTGCTGCTTCACCGCCGATGCCGGCATCGACTTCATCGAATATGACCGTTTCTACCATATCCTTACGAGCCAGAAGACATTTGAAGGCTAGCATTAGCCTCGACAACTCACCTCCGGAGGCAACCTTTACCAGTGGACGGGCTGGTTCACCCTGATTGGCGGAGAAATACAACTCTACTTTATCGTGGCCGGAAGGAGTTATATCTTCGATCAGTCCCTGGTTCTCCTGCCAGCGAACCTCTAGAGATGCCTGATTAAAGGCCAGGGAATCGAGTTCCTGAGCCATTGACTTTTCTATATGAGCAGCTGTTTCCCGGCGCTTTTGGCTAAGCCTGCCAGCTCTATCAGTTAGCTCCTCAGCCAGCCTGGCAACTTCTTGTTCGAGATCATCGAGCTTGGTCTCGAGTTGCTCAAGACGGTTGATTTCCTTTTCGGCATCTTTGGCAAAACCAAGAATTTCATCAATACTCTCGCCATATTTCCGCTTCAATTTCTGAATCAAATCTAGCCTTTCCATGATCTGCTCAAGCCTGTAGGGGTCACTTTCCAGACCGTCGCGATAGTGACGTAATTGCATGGCCAGATCTTCAGCTTGAAAGCAGTAACCACTTATATCCTCGACAAGCTTGCCAGCAGCTCCGTCAAGCTTGGCTATCTCTTCCATGTTCTTTCTGATGAGATCCAGTTCATCAAGAACGCTTGTGGAGAGAGAGGCATAACTTTGTTGACTGAGTTTGATGAGATTGTCACTGTTTTTTAGTCGATTTTTTTCAGTCGTAAGCTCCTCATCTTCACCCTCTTGAATATCTGCTTGGCGTATTTCCTCAAGTTGAAATTTTAGGAAATCGTAGCGTTGCTCCTTATCCTGCTCCTCTTTCTTTAAGTCGGCAAGTACTTTGCAGCGTTCTTGATAGGTTTTAAAGAGTGACGAGAGTTCGGCACGCTCCTGCCAATGCTCACCAAGGGTGTCAAGAAAATCCAGATGAAATTGTGGTTGCAATAGCTGCTGGTGATCATGCTGACTGGCAACATTGAGCAAGTCATCCGCCAGTTCGCGAACAAGTTTGGCAGGCGCCAGAGAACCATTGACATAGAGTCTGCTACGTCCCTTGGCTGAGACAACTCTCTTAATGATCACTGACGGATCATCATCCAAGCCACTTTCAACTAATTTACCACGAAATTGCTGGTGTTCCGGATTAACCTCAAAAAGCGCCTCTACTGTACATTGGTCAGTGCCGCTGCGAACCCAATCCGTTTGAGCTCTACCACCGGTAAGCATCTTGATGGCTCTGAGCATAATTGATTTTCCGGCCCCGGTTTCTCCAGTCATGACCACAAGACCATGTCGCTCATCTGTATCGAATTGCAGATGCAGCGATTCGATAAGGGCAAGGTTTTCTATTTTCAATTCACACAGCATATTTCTGCTTGCTATCCGGTTGCCTTGAAATGAATAATCACCATCTCAATGTAAAATAAGGAAGAGATATGACTATTTTTGCAAAAGGTTGATAATCTCTCCGTCATTGGGAAAACGCCCCGTCTGCCTTTTGGAGAAAATTGGTCTGCCGTCGGCATGTACCTCAAAAACGCCATTTGAACCTGAGATCAGTCCGACTTCGGCACCCAGCTCATTTTCCAGCTGCTTCCCCAAACTGGAAGCGCGCGGTTTGTAATTTCATTGGGCGCAATATTCAATCGTTATTTTCATAGTACCTTCCTCCTCATTACCGTGGAAATTGTCACACCTCAACCGCTGGTTCTACCTCGCTCATTTTATTTTGACCAGACTTAAATGCTCTCAATGTATAGCATAGTGTCTCGTTTGAAACAAAAGTTTTTGTTATTCAAGTACTGCATAAAATACCCTCAGTAGCGGTTTTTCTTAAGCTATTTTCGATTATTCTCCCAAATCTCCAGCTTACCAGGTACCATGAAACCAGATTCCAATGACATATTACCTTGCTTTTTTAGGATGATCTGTGATAAGCCGGTTGTTTTTTCACAGGCATATAGCTACATTTGTATTTTCCCAAGCTCAGCCGATACATATTGGGATATGTTTTACTCAGCTAGTCACAACATACTCTGCCACGGAGTAGCTATAGATTTGCAATGAATGAATTATTAGCCATACTTGACCACCTCAATAAGGGGGAGATGCACAGGTTGTCTCCGGCGGCAACCAATTCCGTTGACTCCATCCGCAGAAATGATGAGGATAGGGACGGACACCGTCAGAACTTTGCCCTGGACGCCGACCGTATCCTCCATTCCCGTGCTTTTTCTCGCTACATTGATAAAACACAGGTATTCTGTCTGGTCTCCAACGATCACATTACCCACCGCATTATCCATGTTCAGCTGGTCTCACGTATAGCAAGATCCATTGCCCGTTTTCTCTATCTCAATGAAGATCTGGTTGAAGCTATTGCCCTGGGTCACGATATTGGCCATCCGCCCTTCGGACATGACGGTGAAACCTTTCTCTCCGAAATATGCATCGATCATGGTCTTCCCCCGTTTCAGCACAACATCCAATCGGTGCGCTTTCTGGATCGCCTGGAAAGGAAAGGCAAGGGCTGGAACCTCAGCTTGCAAACCCTCGATGGCATCCTCTGTCATGATGGGGAAGTTCATTCCAAACATCTTAAAGCAGCTCCTCTGCGCTCATTTGCAGAGTTCGATAAAAAGTTGAAAGCAAAAGAGGCAGATCCGGGCATCGACCTTATACCAATGACACTTGAAGCCTGTGTAGTGAGACTCGCTGATACCGTGGCCTATATTGGTAGAGATATCGAAGACGCCATTGTCCTTGGACTCATTGAGCGTCAGGATATCCCCAGAGAGTGCACCGAAATATTGGGAAACACCAACGGTAACATTGTCTATACTCTGGTAACCGATCTCATCGCCAATAGTATAGTGCCTGAGGCGGGCGACTTCAGTTTCACAGATTCTGCTCATATCGGTTTCTCAGATAAAGTCTCCGAGGCTCTCTTGCAGCTCAAGCAGTTTAATTATGAGAATATCTATCTCAATCCAAAAACAAAAAGCTACATCCCTCTCATCAAAAACTGTTACGAAAAGCTGTTCACCTCGTTTCTTAAGCACCTGAAAACAGACGGCAAAAGGTTCTCCCAGGAGGTTGATCTCATGACGGATATGGGCGAAACCTATCGTAAATCGCACTCTCCAGAAGAAATGGTGCGTGATTTCATTGCTGGCATGACCGACGACTTTTTTCTTCAACAAGCGGCAAATATCGGTTGTACCATCCCTGAAAAACAATGAAAATCAGATATCAAACTTTTATCCCCGGGGAAAATACCCGCATCATTTTCATCGCCGCTGCCATTGGCCTTGTGGCCGGCGTGCTCAACATTTGTTTTCGCACCGTAGTTGATCTGGTCAACGAGATTTTTCTTGAGGGGGGACGAGAACTGCTTAATATTGACAGAGGCGGATGGAATCTTCTGCTGCTGCCCCTCATACCCATATCGGGCATGATTCTACTCATCCCGCTTTCCTTACTTTTTCCAGGTGAAGTAAACGGTTACGGATTTACCAAATTTTTACGTAAAGTTAATCTGGAAGGTGGGTATATTCGGGCTCGAACCATAGTTTTAAAAATTGTCTCCACGGCATTGACCATAGGCACTGGCAACTCGGCTGGAGTGGAAGGCCCCATCGCCCAGATCGGTGGTGCCATGGGCTCACAGGCAGGCCAGTTTTTCAGGGTTTCCGGTAATCGGATGAAGGTATATATTGCCGCAGGTTGTGCCGGCGGTATTGCCGGGATGTTCAATGCTCCCATCGCTGGTGTTTTCTTTGCTTCCGAAATCGTATTGCTCGGCACTTTCGAGATTTCTTCATTTGCAGCCTTGGTGGTAGCCTCTTCCATTTCCACAGTGATAACCAGGGCCTATTACGGGGCGTACCCAGCCTTTTTTATCCCCGAGTACCGTCTGGTCAACGCCTATGCTGAAATCCCCCTTTATACGATCATGGCCGTTATCATCGGTATTCTGGCTGTTTTTCACATTCGCATCTTCTATTACATCAGGGATGCATATGTTCGCTGGGATATCAACCCTCAGCTCAAACCACTGACCGGTGCTCTTATCATTGGTATAATCGGCATGGCTTTTCCCGAAGTTATGGGTGACCGTTATGATTTTGTCGAGCATGTTCTCCATGGTGAAGGAATCGCTTGGATCATTTTTACTCTGATTTTTCTAAAAATTTTCGCAACTGCGATCACGCTGGGGTCTGGCGGCGCGGGTGGTGTGTTTGCTCCGGCCTTGTTCATAGGCGCCATGATCGGTTCGACGTTTGGCTCCATTGCCAATAAAATATTACCGACAATGACCGCCTCTCCCGGTGCTTATGCTACGGTTGGTATTGGTGCCTTTCTCGCTGCCTCGACCCATGCACCTATGACCGCCATTTTCCTGCTCTTTGAAATGACCGGCAACTACCTCATCATTGTTCCTCTAATGCTTACTTCAATCATCGGCACCCTGGTGGCAAGAACGTTTGAGCGCGATTCCATCGATACGGTTGATTTCTCCAGAGAAGGAATCGACATCCATGAGGGACGTGAAGTGGCCGTTATGAAATCACTGCGCGTTGGAGCAGCCATGACGGAGGATGTCGATTACATCAGTGAGCGCGCCAATCTCAATCAGCTCTTTGAAATCTTCCGCATGGCTAAGCGGAGTTTCTATTTTCCGGTGGTCGACGATTCTGGTCGCCTCACCGGAATCGTCTCACTCCAGGATATCAAGGCTCTCATCCATAGTGAATATCGTGACCGGGTCGGTCAGCTGGTGGGGTCAATCTGCAACCGTGATGTGATTTTTCTTACTCATGACGACACTTTGTACACAGCCATGAAACTTTTTGATGTCAAGGGTATCGAGGAAATTCCCGTGGTTGATGATCCGGAAAGTAAGTGGGTTGTAGGCATGCTAAAACGTAGAAATGTCATTGCCGCCTATAACCGGGAGGTGCTCAACCGTGGTATCAGCGAAAAAGCCGAATCAATTAGTTTCACTCACGGTTGACTGGACAGAAACATTCTCTCCTGCCTGCGTTACCGAAGCCGAAGAGGTCTGCCGGCCTAATCTTGACTTAACATAATCAAGCAGCATTATTCTGACCATTTCATCTCGATCTATCTTGTTCAGGTATTCGCCGGAACTGACCATCTTCTGAAATGAGTTGGGACATGTTTCCAATGCACCGGATTTCTTGATCTTTTCAAAATGGGCAGCTACTTGAAGGCGCAGCTGCGATTCTTCCATTTGCTGCAGTTCTTGATACTTTTGTTCTAATTCATAAGTCCTGGGGAGATCTGGCGACTCCAGTACTGCTTTAAAATCCACAGCAAAACGTTTGATACCCTCAAGGATATGACTGGATTTGACCATATTTATTTTAGCCCAGCCGGCATTTAGCCATTTGAAGGACCCGGCATGCAATCTGTTGTTAGCGGTATCGGCGACGTAGACAATAATTGAATAGGCATAATACATGTACGAATCCACCCATCCCAACCCGGTTTTGTTGATTCCTGGCTCTTCAGAGAACAGGTAACTCCAGTCCGCATCATCACCGGCGACACAGCCCTTTCTGCCAACCTCAGATGCATCTGTCTGGCTCGTGGCTGAGATGAGTACTGGTCCAGTCGGTCCTGGAAGAACCATGATAATGCGGTCCTGTGAATAGAGATAGTATCCGCCCGTATTGGTGTCTGGCGTTATTGATTCTTGTTCACGGCCTCGCAAAAAGACAAGCTCATCACCCGCTTCCACGGCAAGAGGAAGTTTTTTTAAAGCATCAATTATTTGCGGAGTCAGCCACTGATGATCCTGTAACGAAGATGGCATGGTTACATAAGCAGGTATATCGGGATTATAGGCATAGTCGAGAACTTGCATTAAATCGGCATCAATATCGAAGGCGAAAAATGCACCCGATGCACTTTCTCGCTCATTCAGGACAATTCCGGTACCAGCCGAAACATCCCGCACAAATTCGATGATTTCAGAAATCTTTTGTTTATCCGGTTGTGACTCTGCATCTGCAGGAGAAAGTGAGAGCAGATGATCCAAGGCTGCATTAACAGGATCGGGAATACTTTGCTGTTGTCCGTATATTGGAGTGCTCAGTGCAATCAAAAATAGAGGTATACTGTAAATAACAAATCGTAATGCCATGCTGTTGTCCTAAATAATTCCTTTCACGCTTCATCATCTTCAAAGATCAGAACAGCTTGAAATCGGAAAAT
>JASJDT010000147.1 GCA_030065655.1 Desulfocapsaceae bacterium
TTCTGCTGGTGGACGAACCGACGGCGAGCCTGGATCCCAAGACTTCCCGGCAAATTATGCGTCTGGTTGTTGAACTGGCGAAGGTACGCGCTAGCGCCACATCATGAATATTGACGATGGCAGGAGTGCCGCGCTCCTTGGCCAGTTCAACAACCAGACGCATAATTTGCCGGGAAGTCTTGGGATCCAGGCTCGCCGTCGGTTCGTCCACCAGCAGAAGATCCGGCCGCTGCATCAAGGCCCTGGCTATGCCGACGCGTTGCCGCTGACCACCTGAAAGATTATCCGCTCGGGAGTTGCAGTTCTCCAGAAGGCCTACTCGGTCGAGAAGTTCATAGGCGGCAGAAATATCAACAGCTGGATATTTACGGCGATAGGCCTGCCAGAAACTCACATAGCCAAGCCGGCCGGAGAGGACGTTTTCCATCACCGTGAGACGATCAACCAGGTTATATTCCTGGAAAATCATACCGATTCTCCTCCGAGCTTTGCGTAAGCCTCGCTTTCCCAGTGAAGTGATTTCAAGGTCGTGCAATCTGATGGAACCGGTCGTTGGTTCAATCAACCGGTTGATACAACGGATAAGAGTGCTTTTCCCTGCCCCGGATGAGCCGATGATCATAACGACCTGGGGACCATCTATGCGGAGATCAATTTTTTCCAGGGCCTTTACACCCCCGGGATATCGCTTGGAAAGCCCTTCAATTGTGAACATAGTTTCCCATGACGTGCATAACAATGATGATGACTCAAAGAGATTGGCGTAATCCGGCCCTTCTCCCATCGACAAATAGGTGGAATCCCATGCCCAGCCGACAGGAGAAATGACCTATTGCCGTTTACTTAACCTTCATCTGATGCAAAGCATCACGGCTGTAGACGGTCTTGTTTTCCTTCTGGATTATACGGATGGGCTTCCATTGCTTTTCAAAGGTGATCGGACAAAACTGGTCTGCTTGTTTGCCAAATTCTTGGGCCAGTCCAGTACCGGTCCAGTCAAAGGTGAGAAATGCCTCTTTGATCCTCTCTTGCAGATCCGGATGCAGATTATGGGCAAAACCGTAGGAGGTTGTCGGAAATGGGTCGGATTCCCAGATTACACGAATATCATTGCGATCGACAACGCCTTTGGTAACCATCCTGTCCAAAACACTGGAGGCAATAGGCGCAGCTTCATAATCCTTGTTAACCACTCCCATGATGGAATTGTCATGCTTGCCGGAGTAGGTAACTTCGTAGTCTTCGTCAGGAGTTACGCCCATATTTTTGAACAAGGCGCGAGGAGCCTGATTACCGGAGTTGGAAGACGGCGTTACGTGTGCGACTTTTCGGTTTTTCAGGTCTTTTACTTCTTTGATGTCGGTATCTTTATGGGTGATAAGTTGAAGTTTGTAGCCGAATGTACCATCGCCTTTACACATAATAGCTATGGGAACATAACCTGCCAGATTGACCCCGAAGACGGTTGGTCCTGTGGATATACCAGCTACATGCAGACGACCTGAACGCATAGCCTCTACCTGAGCAGCATAGGACTCGGCGCCATACCACTGGACACGTTTGCCGGTTTTTTCAGAAAGATACTCCATGAATTCGGTAAAGACATTCTCATATACGGATGGATCCTCCACCGGTGTATAAGAAAATACGAGAACACTCGGATCAAGCCATTCGCCCTGATCTTTTGGAGTATCAGCGACTAAATCCCCATCGTCGTCGCAAAACTGGAGATCAAGGTCGCCTCTATTGCTGCAGTCGGCAGCCATTACAGAAGTTGTGAAAAATGCAATTACACCTGCGGTCAAAATCATCTTCGCTACATTTCCAAAAAAGTGCTTTTCCATGCAACCCTCCCATATCAAATGATTTGCCAGCTGATAATTCACCGCAAGAAAGCGGTAACCTAGAGTAATTCGCAGACGCAACTTCACCCTTTCCGGTATGTATATATTGACAACCAACTACCGAATTTTGACCGGGTAAGAAGCGGACTGTTTAATGAAATCCTAACGTATTTCTAACATAAATCCTATGATTATTTCTTGAGCGAGCGATCCTGGTATAAATAAAAACCAGACATACTCTCCCAACTAAAAGCCCCACTCTTTGTTTCAGGAAAGCTTCCGCAATGATGAGACAATTCTTTGTAAACGTTCTTCTGTCACAGCACCATGGATTTGTTCTACCGCCTTACCCTTGGAGTTAAGTACCACGACACAGGCTTCCGGACTGTCGCGTGGTATGTTGAAGGCTTTCTCCAGGATCGGTTTGTCAAGCAGCCAGGTCTGGTCATGATATTGTTTTGGCACTTTCTGTTTGGCGTGTTCGGTTGCCGCAGAAATGGAAATGAAAAATGGTAAATCGACAGCAATCACATCACGAATGAGATATTTGCTGGTATCAATTTCACGGCGTAACGCATTTACCCAATTTCGTGTTGCCTGCTCGGCATTTCGCGATGGGGTAATGATCAACAGAGTCACCTGACCGATCAGCGCATCACTTTTAACTTCTTCTCCAATCAGATTGACAGCACTGAACTGAGGAACTGAGCTAGCAACTCCCTTTGATATGAAGACCAGGAAAATGAGGAACATCGAAAAAAAGAATGCTGCAGTCTTTTGATAAAAGTGTCTGACTGAACTCATAATAGCCTCATGTTATCTTTTTCATTATTAGTTGCTTAACATATCTGACACTTTCACAATTAAAGAAAAGATGTCCTTATTCAAACTTATCTTAAAAAGATAGTACAGATTTGACGGATTGTCCCAGCTTCAGGCGGTCTTTGGTGCCTATCTATTATACGTCCTGCCTCACCTTTCAGGAGTGATACGTCTCCTTAGCCAAAGAAAAACCTCCTGGGCCGCCACGAACTAGGCTCAGCAGCTGGTATGAAGCTTTGATGTTTACAAAAGTTCATAGATGCTGGTAAAATACACATTCTGTATGACAGAGATAAGCATTGGATGTTCTGACTATATGTTGGGAGTGTATTATGGAAGTTACATTGTCGTCGATAATTGAGGATGCAACCAAAATTCCCCTGGTTCCGCTTGCTTCGGTAGCTGAATATCGCCAAAAAACGGAGGAGATGACCAGCCTTGTCGACGCTGAACTGGCATCCCGTCCTGATATAATGGAACTCCTTGGCTATAATGCTTTACAAGTTATGTACGAGAACCACAAACATCATGCACTTTTTATGGCAACGGTCTTAGGCGTCGGCGGTTATGAACTACTGGCCCGCACCGTTCCGTGGGTATATCGCTCTTATCACTCACACGGCTTTTCCTACGATTACTTCCCAATCGAACTTGAGGCCTGGCAAAAAGCGATATCCAGATGCCTGGATAAAGAACTTGGTCGAGAGATATCAGCTGTCTACAGCTGGATGATCGATGCTCATGACAAGATGATTAAACTTGCTGAAATGCCTGGCGATGACCTTCCCGTCAGTGAACAATGGTTTGAAATAAAGGAGGATTTCCGGAACAGGTTGTTGGAGGGCGATTTTCAGGGTTGTCTTGCCATCGCCAATCATTATGTGATCGATCAGCAGACCTTGCAGGCCTTGTATCTTCAGATTATCCAACCGGCCATGTATGAGATTGGTATGCTCTGGGAAGAGGCCAAGATTTCAGTGGCCCAGGAACATCTGGCCTCAGCCGTTGTTGCCAGAATCATGGCCACCATCGGTAGCACGGTTTCGGTGAGTGAAAAAACTAAAGGTAAGGCCATCGTCACTTCGGCCGTCAACGAATTTCATGAGATAGGTGCCTGGATGATCTCCGACGTACTGTACCATGACGGCTGGCAGGTTCGCTACCTTGGCGCTAATACTCCTGGTACCGATTTGTTGACCATGGTGGACGATTTTTATCCTGACCTCCTGGCAATTTCAGTCACCATGCCATTCAGTATCACAGCAGTAAAAAACGTCATCGCCTCGATTAAAGAAAATGTCTTGCATAAAGACCTGAAAGTCATGGTCGGGGGCAGAGTCTTCAACGATAATCCGGAACTGCTGGAGTTTGTCGGTGCCCACGGTTTTGCCGCAAACACAGACGAAGCCTTACGGCTGACGAGAAACTGGCAGAGGCCGTAATGAGTAATCCGTTTGCAGAATTCTCCTCCCTTTTCCCCGTATTTCTGCTGCAATCACAAAGTGTCATTTCCCTGATTTATGATACAGATCAAACGATCATAGCTCATAATCCCCTGTTTGCAGAACATTTGCTCTTTGGAAAATCAGCGGTTGGCAAGCAGCTGAACGATTTTCTCATGCCTGAAAGCAAAGGGGCTTTAACAACGCTACAGGCAGACCAGGACAGGCAATGCAAACTTCTCTTCAAGGCCATCGAAAAACAACCTCTACCCTTTGAATGCCATATCTTCTGCCGCAAACCCCAGTCGCTTATCATTGGTGAAAAGCTCATGCTTTCCAATGATGCGATTCTTCAGAAAATGGGATCACTGAATAATGAGATGGTCAATCTGGCCAGGGAACTTCAGCAAAAAAACCGGGACTTGAAGGAAGCCAACGCCACCATTCGTACATTGACCGGTATTCTGCCAATCTGTTCATTTTGTAAAGGGATTCGTGACGACAAAGGTTATTGGGCCAGGCTGGAAGAGTTTATGAGCAAGGAGACCGATGTGGAGTTCAGTCACAGTGTTTGCCCAGACTGCATGAAAAAACACTATCCCGATTTAGTTTGATAATTGGGCAGACGGCTTGCCACCCTCAATTCGGGACAATCTTTTTCATGAAATGCGTAAGATTATCAAAGGTTAAAGGTTTCTGAATATAGCCAACTGGTTCGAGCGGATCTATCAAGGCTTTATTCGTATCGTTAACATAGCCCGAAGCGATGACAACTTTGACATCCTCCCGGATTGTCTTGAGACGTTTGAAAGCTTCGATTCCATTCATCCGGGGCATCTGGATGTCCATGATGACGCAGTCAATGCTGTCACTATTTTCTCCATAAATATTGACAGCTTCAACACCATCATGGGCAACCAAGGCATCCATGCCGAGATGCTCAAGTATCTTCGCAGTAACGAGAACACATATCTCCTCATCATCCACCACTAAAACTTTCAATTTCTCTGCCATCGCACTAAAACACCTAGAAACATTAACAAAAAAATCATCAGAAACGACAATACCGCCTCCTCGCATCAGATCAAATTATTCTGACAGGGATGCTATGTCAAAGAATTTTGTCCCGGTGAGAATTAATCACCATTTGGATGAACCTATAAAAATAAATTCAAAATAGTGTCGCTATCGAACAAACCCTAACATGTTTCAGTTTAAAAGTTCAATAAAATACAGTAAACTAAACTCAGAAATACAGAGCAGATTGCAAGCCTCTTCCCATCCATTTTTCATCGGTGCTTGGGCACCATAAGCTGTGAGTAAAAGTTAGTTACTGTCCATATTTATGGAAACAGGGGTGATTTTACCTTATTTAACCACCCTTTCAGAGAATCTCAGATAGAAAGGAGGCATCATGATTGTTCATGCATCAAGATGTAAAATAGTTGGGTACGTGTTGGCCTTATCTTTCCTCATCGCGTTATTCACCACCTCGCAGGTGTATTCTACTCAAATATTCACAACCGTTCCCGGTGCAATTAACACTTCGGCCAAATACCTCTTCTTCCTGCATAATTATTATGTAGAAAAAAACGGGCCAGATGGTGACTGCAAATACAATGACCTGCTAAATACTTTTGCCGATGAAGGCTATGTAGTGATCAGCGAGGTAAGACAAGGGAAGATCATCCCCTGCACCTACGCTGAAAAGATCACTGCCGAGGTAAAGAAACTGTTGGACGTAGGCGTTCCGGCAAAGAACATAATTGTTTCAGGCCACTCCAAGGGCGGCGCAATTGCCCTCTGCGTGGCTTCGCAGTTAAACAATGAAAATATCAATTATGTCATTATGGCAGGATGCGAAATAGCAGGTATCAAAAAGCATAGTATGTATCCGGATTTCGCTAATCTCAAAGGTCATATTCTCTCGGTCTATGCCGGCTCAGACACCATTGCCGGGAGTTGCAGTCAATCATTTACTATGGCAGGTGTAAGGCTTGATGCCGAGGAAATGGTATTGACCAGCGAAAAAGGACACCGGTTGTTCTTCTCTCCTGACGAAGTCTGGTCGACTCCGGTGCTAGGATGGCTTAACGAAACCAAATAACGTAAGGTACTTATGACACATTAAGACCGAATTAATGATTGATTGCTATCGGGGTCTGGTTTAAGAAATGGGAATTTCGAAGTCTTTGCCCAAAATACATAATAGTCACGCCTGGCCCCGGTTATGTTTTCAAAAAAACAATATTATGTCCCCATAACTCCTTTATTGGAGCATACTCGCAACCAACCTCATTAACTCTGAGCCCCTTCAGGCTGGAATCAGAGGTTTCCGAACCTGAGTGATGTGACTCCAGATAGTTAGGCGAAAATCTAAAGATGTTTGTTCATGCTTCCGAGGAAGAGAGTCTGAGAATTCTAAAAAAGCTCTATCTGCCACATTTAAAGATGAGCACGGCAACAACTGATAGCATCATTTTTTGATCGTCTATACGATGACTTAAAAATGGCTAAAAATTTCTGGTAAAGGGCAATTAACCAGTATAAGATGTTAGGAATCGTTCCGATTTAGAAGAAATATAAGAGAAGCCGTATTTAACGTAATAGTTTTTGTTCTCCACCAAAAAAGGAAAGGAACCATGAGGTTAATCCATACAATCTTAGCTATATCTGTGCTTCTGTTTCTGACCCCAAGCCCATCAGCTCTTGCAGACATGAGAGCTATCGCTGAACTCACTAAATCACTCCAGCAGGCTAAAACAGACGAGGAGAAAGGCAGATTACATATGTTCAGGGCTAGAAATTACGACAATCTTGGAAATATTGAAAAAGCCGCAGAAGACTATGATGCCGCGCTGCAATATGACCATAAAGGTTGGATACACCTTGAAAGAGCTAGGTTCCAACTGAAATGTGGGAACCATGAGCAAGCAAGAAGAGAAGCAATTGCTGCCGAAAAAGAAACCCCTACTCTGAAATACCAGACTCAACAAATTCTGGCTCATGCCAAAAAAATGCACAAAGAAGAGAAGATTGAAACCGATCCAGAGGTTATTCTGTTAACTAAAAGGTGGAGGGTTACCTCACGAAAAGTAACCAAGCGAGCTTCCAATCGAAATATTCGGGCAGAGTATGCGGCAAAGAGCAAGGCGCGAAGAGGAAAATCAAAAGGATACTCGAAAACCTGACGTCTGTAATTAGCTCATAAGTTTTATGAGCACACAAGAGAGAAAACAGAGTAATTTAACTGCAGACACCTAAATGTATGAAAGCCTGTGTTCGCAAGCAGTAGCTAAATAACCAATTGTCATGCCTGACACCATTGCCCCATTGTCCAATGCCTAAATCATTAGACTATTGCGCCATAAAAAATTACAATACCACATCGATTTAGTGCAAAGAAAACGTTGAGGTTTTACTAATAAGAAAAGGGTAATACTTTGGAGCTATGGCGTGTAATATTGGCAGTTTTGATTGTGGCAATTGGGATCATCGGAATGCTGGCAATCACCCAGTTTTTTTTACGAGGATCAATATTTTAACATTTCTAGATCGTTGGAGCCATGCCTATGCGGAATCATCTTTTTGAGCAAAAAGTATGACAATATTCTGAATATTCTGGGGACACAATACTATTTTAACCTCATATCTGCCTAGGATACGATAAACGGTATCCTGTTACCGGCATTCCAACACTCATTCAGTAATTATTTTTTCATACTGTAGAACATCAAGGTTAGATTACCGGACATTTGGTATCTTCGACATAATTGTATTTGTAATCCACCATATAAACAATACCATGAAGTTAGGTGTTTCTAACTTTTATGTGTTCTTGTGATTTTTTTTAATTTTACAGTGATTAGTGTTGTTCAAATCACAGACTCAAAAGCCTATCTGATGGATGGTTTTAAAGATAGTGCACAGTAATACATTCGACTGTTTTCAAGTAAAGAAGTAGAGATAAAACAAGGAATTTTCATATGCTAATCGGCATCCCCAAGGAAGTCTACCCCGGTGAAGATCGTGTTTCAACAACTCCAGATACAGCCCTTCTTCTCCAAAAACTTGGCTATGATATTATCATTGAGTCAGGTGCAGGAGTTGGGGCAAAATTTACCGATGATACTTATCGAGAGGCAAATGTTGAAATAGTTGCGGATGCCCGAGAGCTTTACGAAAGTGCCGATATAATTCTCAAAGTAAGGCCACCGCAAAACAATGGCTCGGAACATGACAACGAGGCTGATCTGCTCCGTACAGGTCAAACCCTGATAAGTTTCTTTCAACCGGCCCAGAATGGAGAGTTACTCAAAGAACTCACCGAAAAAAAAGTAACCGTGCTGGCGATCGATTCCATTCCCCGCATTTCTCGCGCCCAGAAAATGGACGGTTTGAGCTCAATGGCTAATATTGCGGGATATAGGGCAGTTGTCGAGGCAGCTCAACATTTCGGCCGGTTTTTCACCGGTCAGATTACTGCTGCAGGCAAGATTCCTCCGGCAAAAATTCTTGTCATCGGTGCAGGTGTTGCCGGACTTGCAGCCATCGGTACCGCAAAAAGCATGGGGGCAATTGTAAGAGCTTTTGACACTCGGCCGGAGGTCAAGGAACAGGTAGAAAGCATGGATGCAGAGTTTCTCCTGCTCGACTTCAGTGACGAAGACGGTACCGGCCATGGCGGCTACGCCAAGGTAATGAGTGAAGAATTCATTCGAGCCGAAATGGATCTTTTTGCCCAACAAGCCAAAGAGGTGGATATTATCATCACCACTGCTCTCATCCCGGGAAAACCAGCCCCCGAGTTAATCACGGAGGAAATGGTTAAAAGTATGCAAAACGGAAGCATTATCGTTGATCTTGCTGCTGAAATGGGAGGAAACTGTAAACTCAGTGAACCTGATAAAGTGATAACCAGGCACGCGGTTACCATCATCGGCTATACCAATCTGCCGTCACGGCTTGCCACCACATCCAGTCAACTATATGCTACCAATCTCCGCCACCTCTTGACCGATCTCACTCCGGCAAAAGACGGTAAACTGGTTATCGATATGGAAGATATAATAATTCGCGGTGCAACTGTAAGTAAAGACGGCAAAATAACCTGGCCGCCTCCGCCGCCAAAATTAGCTGCCACCCCTCCTTCACAGCAGAATCCGGGACCCGAAAATCCGCTACCTCAGTCGCAACAGAAACGATCATGGGGAACAGCACTGGTATTTTTTCTCGGCACCCTGGTATTTCTGGGGATAGGTCAAGTTGCGCCACCGGATTTCATGAACCATTTCACGGTGTTTGTTCTCGCCTGTTTCGTAGGCTATATGGTGGTCTGGAATGTGACCCCAGCCCTGCATACACCGCTAATAAGCGTTACCAATGCTATCAGCAGTATTATTATCATTGGCGCACTGTTGCAGATTTCTTCAGATAATCTGCTCATATCTCTCCTGGCCGCAATGGCCATTTTTATTACCAGTGTAAACATATTTGGTGGGTTTGCGGTCACCCAGAGAATGCTCTCGATGTTTAGAAAATAGGGGATATAGAATGTCACAGGGCTTTGTCACAGTCTCGTTCATTGGTGCCAGCATCATGTTTATTCTGGCTCTGAGTGGCCTCAGCAAACCTGAAACTTCACGGCGAGGAAATATCTATGGAGTTTTGGGAATGTTGCTTGCTCTGACGGCAGCAATCCTGGGTCTAGTATCAGCGAATTATTTCATTCTATTCGGGGGAATTATCATTGGTGGTATCGTTGGCTTAGTTCTCGCTAAAAAAGTTGAGATGACCCAGATGCCCGAATTGGTAGCAATTTTGCACAGCCTGGTAGGTTTAGCCGCAGTTCTGGTTGGATTTGCCAATTTCCTGGATCATAATCCAAGCTTTGTCGGCATAGATAAGACCATTCATGACATTGAGACCTATCTTGGTGTGCTCATCGGAGCCTTGACCTTTTCAGGTTCCGTAATCGCTTTTGGTAAGCTGAGTGCAAAAATCAGCGGTAAACCTCTACTTTTGCCAGCTCGACATTTCCTTAACCTGATGCTGTTGCTTGGGGCAATCTTTTTTGGTGTACTGTTTGTCAATCAATCAGCTGTCGGTGGCGGAATGGTGCCCTTGGTCTGTATGACTATAATATCGCTCGCCTTCGGTGTACATATGGTTATGGCAATTGGCGGGGCGGACATGCCAGTGGTGATCTCCATGCTGAACAGTTATTCCGGCTGGGCTGCAGCTGCAACCGGATTTATGCTGAATAATGATCTGCTGATTGTGGTTGGCGCATTAGTAGGCAGTAGCGGTGCTATTCTCAGTTATATTATGTGCAGGGCAATGAATCGTAACTTTATCTCGGTAATTGCCGGTGGTTTCGGCACTGAAAGCACCGCTCAACCACAGGGTGAGGATAGTGAGGGTGAAGTTATAGCCATTACTGCAGCCGAGGTAGCCGAACTGCTCCGTGAAGCAAAGGAGGTAATGATTATTCCCGGTTATGGTATGGCGGTTGCCCATGCTCAACATACGGTTTATGAAATAACCAGAAAACTGCGGGAAAAAAATATCAACGTTCGTTTTGGCATTCATCCGGTGGCTGGCCGAATGCCGGGACATATGAATGTGCTCCTTGCCGAAGCCAAGGTTCCATACGATATCGTATTCGAACGGGATGAAATCAACGAGGATTTTCCTGAGGTCGATGTTTCCATGGTTATCGGTGCCAATGATATCGTCAACCCTGCGGCAAAGGAGGTTCCCGATAGTCCTATCGCCGGAATGCCGGTTCTTGAATGCTGGAAAGGTAGAAGTACCATTGTACTGAAGAGATCAATGGCAACGGGGTATGCAGGTGTAGCTAATCCTCTCTTCTACAAGGATAACAGTCGGATGCTCTTTGGTGATGCTCGGGAAAGTCTCGATAATGTATTGAAAAATCTTGATTAAAGTTCAGGCAGAGAGAAAAGCGCAAAACGATTATATACAAGCGTATGACTAGTCGTTTATGACCATTCCGGTTATTCTGGGGACTGGTATTCTAGGGACACAATACTATTTCCACCTCATATCTCTCTAGGATAGGATAAACGGTATCATGTCCCCGGAATTCTCTCCAACAGTATGGTTCCATACAGTTGAGAACTAAAAAGCATTTTGGCCACAATATTTAATCTTACAGGTAATAGTGTATCCATGTTACTCATTATCTGTTTGGGCCTGCCATCTTTACCAGCTTTGGGTCAAACCTCGCAATTGGCTCGACCAGATCAGACTGGGCAGCCATTACTTCATCGATATTTTTGTAGGCCATGGGTATTTCATCCAACCCGCCAGAGATCAGGGTAATCTCCTTTTCCGCAAGTAACTTCTTGGCATCTCGCCAGGTATAGTTTTTCATAGCCGCTTTTCTGCTCATTTTTCGCCCGGCGCCATGAGAGGCGGAATTCAATGATTCAGCGTTGCCTTTTCCGCGAACAATATACCCTGAAGTTGCCATGGAACCAGGAATAATCCCCAAAGCATCAAGACTGGCAGGGGTAGCACCTTTACGATGCACGATCAGTTCTTCACCATTAATTGTTTCTTTCCAAGCGAAATTGTGATGATTTTCAATATCACAAAGCACTTCTACGCCCAGATTTTTAGTGATGAAATGGTGAATCAAAAAATGATTTGCAGCGGAATAGCGACCCATCAGGTTCATCGCCAACCAATACTCATGACCTTCTTCACTATCCAAATCAAGCCAGGCCAGATGACCCAACTCTCTGGGAAGCTCAGGGTGCAGGTCTTTGGCAACCTTGGAGAAATGAGTGGCAATCTCACCACCGACACCACGGCTACCGCTATGGCTGAGCAAAGCCAGATACTTCCCAGCCTTTAAGCCGAGATCGTCTTTTTCAAGCATCAGGGTACCGAATTCAACAAAGTGGTTACCGCTCCCACTCGTACCAAGCTGGCTCCAAGCTTTATCTTTTTTACTGTTTGCTATTTTACTGAATGCCCAGTCTTCGTCCATTACCTGATGCAGCCGTTTTCTTTTCTTGAAAGCGGAGCCAACACCAAAGCGGGTCTCTGCGGCTATCGCTTTTTTGAACCTTTCTTGCTCACTGTTGAGAGCAGAGAGGGGAAGGTCCAGCACAGACATTTTCATCCGGCAGGCAATGTCCATTCCTACTGCATAGGGGATAACGGCTCCCTTTGTAACAAGAACGCCACCTATAGGCAGACCATAGCCCTGATGGGCATCAGGCATGAGTGCTCCCATAACAGATATGGGAAGCCGACAGGCATTATCCATCTGCTTTAGCGCACCTTCCTCGATATCTTTTCCCCACTGGCGATATGGTACAGGCTCTTCCCGGGCCACAGCAATCCGGCCCGCTTGAATTCCGACAAAAGTCTCGGCAAGTTCACCGAAGTGTTCCTGCTCAAGATACGCTTCGGGATTATCAATGAGTGCGCGTATGGTTTCTCTGATCTCCGTCATCCTGATACCAGATTTACGGGCAGCACCAATAGCCGATGTGGCCTGCTTCATTGCCCTGCCTTTTGGGATACCGAGTTTTGCTAATTCACGTGTTTTCATATGGTACATTCCTCTTCAGGACGTAATATTGATTTCATATATATTCTTTTCCAGTTCACTGACAGTTACTTCCACATCAAGAAAGTGTTTCAGTACTTCAATATTGGTCAACGTGTGATTACTTGGCGAAAGTGTTCTAAACGAGCCTCCTCCTGCAATTGCCAATGGCAGAAGCAATTGATCGGCCAGATACCTGCCGACAGGGACATTTGCGGTGATATATTCCCGCGCTAGCCTGACTGTTGAGCTGGCAACCCTTTCCGCCTTTACGCCTTTTTCACCAAAGCCGATAAACAGTTCCGTGACATTGGCGCTGGCAACCTCAATCTGAAGAATATTTCCAGGGCCTGGAGATGACACTTCTCGAGCGACCAAACTCCCGTACCCGACAGGGAGCTTATCCGCCACTACTCTAAGCTCCCTGTCACCTATAGAAACTGGAATCTTGGAAACAATCGCTTCTGCCTTGTAGCTTTCAACCTCGCCCCGCTCCAGGAGATCAATTGGCTGTAGTTCAGGAGAAGGAATAATAGTCACGCTAAATTTCCCCCCACCTGCAGGGTAAAAACCATATTTCAGCAAAGTGGCAGAGACTGTCGGGCCCATGCTGTTGATTATGGGCAGAAACACCCTTGCCAGAAAATCAAACGGCGGAGCCCAGGGGTTATGCGTACCACCTTCCATAATCAACTCTGATTCACCTTCTGCGCTGAGCAGTGCCGGCAGAATTGTCTGCAGCACCAGAGTTGCACTTCCGGCAGTGCCTACGGCAAAGTGATATTTGCCGGGAATAATTCCACTGGGTGTGAATTCAAGTCTAGAGGACCCGATAGCGTTACCGCTGACTATGGCTTTGCCAATCTCTACCGCTGCCTTTACCGCGGTAAGATGCTGCCTGAGCAGGCCAGGCTTTTTCCGCTTTCCTCGAATGCCCTCAATGCAGAAAGGTTTTCCGGTAATAAGTGATAACGCAAGGGAGGATCGTAAAATCTGTCCACCTCCCTCACCGTGTGATCCATTGATCGTAATCATTGTCTTTCTCCGTTTAATTTCCAATCCTAAAACTAGCATTTTTGATTGAGATCAAGGCATGCGAAAAAATTTTACCACAGGCATATGTTGGATATTCCGAGGATAAAATTTTGAGCATAACGAAGATATCGGCCAAAAGGGCAGTTTTAGGATGGGAACTAGTTAGATAAGCTGCATCACCTTCTCAGCTAATCCTTTTTCACCCAACACCACATTGAGCTTGGATGATCCTGCAACTTTTTCCAAAACTTCAAGTTCCCGCAGGCGCATCAAAGTTGGGTTGTTTTCAAGAAGCTTGGCAGTATTAGCCTGGCTTCTCATGGCTGCAGTTTCCTCACGCCGGGCGATTAGGTTTGCTTCTGCAGCTTTACGGGACTCAATAACCCTGTTCATCAGATCCTTCATCTCTCCAGGAAGAATTACATCCTTAATTCCAAGATTGATGATTTCAACTCCGAACTCCTTTACTCTGCCGGCAAGCATTGTACGAAGCTCCAAGGCCAGTGAATCTTTGTCTACGAGCAATGAATCCAGCTCAATTGCCCCGACAGCTGCCCGCAGTGCCAGTTGTGCTTCCTTATAGAGAGACTGTCTGTAGTCTTCAACTCCCAATACCGCTTTTTGGGTATCGATTACCTTGTAGGTAATAACGCTGTTCATCCTCAGGGTAACCTTATCAGAGGTCATGATTTCCTGGCCGGAAACATCCAGTAAGGCCTCACGAAGATCCACATGAACCACCCTTACCTTACCAATATTCTTCCAGAACACATGGCGACCTGGCTTGACGGTTTCAACATACTTGCCATCCAGGAAGAAAACCGCAATATACCCTTCATCCACCAATGCTATGTTGAATTCGCTTTCTG
>JASJDT010000148.1 GCA_030065655.1 Desulfocapsaceae bacterium
GATTGGCGCATTAACATTGGCGATGCCATTAAGAAAGTTGGCAACAAAGCGGTTCAGGGTAATATCGATCCATTTGCTCTGCTCCTGCCCAAGGATGAGCTGCGTGTAAGAATACAACAACTACTCAAAGATGCCGAAGGTGCTTTCGGGCATATATTCAATTTAGGTCATGGCATCCATCAGTTCACACCACCGGATCAGGCCAAATTTGTCGTTGATTGCGTGCACGAGTTTTCCCAAAGGTAACGCCATGTTGGGAGACCTTCCAGTAGATCGGACCAGGCCAATTCCAACAATAGGTGTGTGTCTGCAATTAATGGAAGAGTACAACATGCTACCCAATATCCGTGAGCATTCTCTGGTGGTTGCCCGGGTGGCGGGAACTGTGCTGGATAAGCTGAGCAGGAGTACAGAACCACTCGTACTGCCCAAAAAAGAGCTGGTCATTGCCGGTGCTCTTCTCCATGATATAGCCAAAACCGGATGCCTGAAGGATGGTGGTGATCACGCCGAAATCGGCTGGCAGATCTGCTTTGATCTGGGATATGGGGAAATTGCTGAGATTGTTCGCGAGCATGTGCGGCTGTTTAGTTATACGGAAGACGATTACCAGCGGGGCATCTTTCCAGCTAAGGAGATCGTGTTTTATGCCGACAAAAGGGTATTGCACAACCAGATTGTCGACCTGCCCACCCGCCTTGAATATATTCTGGAAAAATACGGCAACAATGATATCGATCGCCACCGCATTATAAACCGTAATTTTCAAAAATGCAGAAACTTGGAAGAATGGCTGTGTAAAAAAGCCGGCTGCGCCAGCGAATATTTAGTATACGAGTAATTGTCTAAAAACAGTTACTGACAAAATGAACATACACTTTCTCGGTACAGGTGCGGCAACCGATACCACCCGCCGTAACTGCTCTGTTCTCATCAACGCAAATGATCGATATCACCTGCTGGACTGCGGCTTTACCAGTGCTCAGGCATGTATATGCAGACCAGAAAGTGAGCGACTTGATACTATTTGGATTTCTCACTTTCATGGAGATCATTTTTTTGGAATTCCTCAGCTTATTCTGCATTTTTATTTCATGAACAGAGAACTCCCGTTGACACTGCTGGCCGGCTCAGCCGATCTCTGCGACAAAGTAGGCGCAGCCATGGAACTTGCCTATCCCGGACTCACTTCGAAACTCCTGTTTAAAATCAACTATCATCAAGTTGACCAAGATTCGGCAACAGTATGTAATGGTCTTAGCTGGCAATGTGCCCCTAGTATTCATTCACAAGAAGCCTATGGACTGCGCATTAGCACCGATTCACGGGCAATATATTACAGTGGAGATGGCAGACCTACTCAGGGTTGCATTCAACTCATGCACGGCTGCAATCTGATTATTCATGAAGCTTTTTCGCAAAGGTCTGGAGATCCTTCCCATTTATCCCTGGAAGAATGTCTGGAACTGCTGAAAAACCCAAACATAAATAACCTCGCCCTGGTCCATCTTAACCAGCAGACCAGGCAAGCCATTGAATCAAACAGGGGCAAGCTGACGGGCTATGATTCTACACGGGTGTTTATACCCGATGATGGCTACTCACTGCAGCTTTGAAGTCTGTTGCCAATATGCTACAAGTTAATTGACTTTTATAGACTATTCTGAGTAATGTAGTTGCCACAATTGCTGAAGCTGAAGACCATCCTGTGGCAACTTCGGTTGGGACTAATACATTATGACTACACCTTCTTCACAAGAAGCAGTTAACGATGCTTTCACCCTCCATGAGTTTGTGAGCGCTATCCAGCGGCTCTTCAAAATAGGCATCTACTATCCATCCGGTCACCAAATCCTCGACAAAGCCACGCAACGATTTATGGTTCAACTCGGCAAGGTTGCCGGTGATAAAAAGGCTGTAGAATTAAGGGTTACAAACGATACTCTCCTGCTTGAAGAGATCGAACTCGATGGTGAAAATCCGGCGGTGAAGGATTTTAGTATTCTATTATCCACACTTGGCATATCGGTCCTTTCCATTGACCGTCATATTTCCATGAAGGAGTTGCATGAATTCGTCAGAAAAATGCTCTTCTACAAGGCGAAGATGGTGAATGCCAAACAATTCACTCAAGTCGAAGTTTCTGATCTGCCCTATTCCGTAACAATAGAGCAAAAGGAATTCACGGCTCGCGGCGGCCAACCGATCTCTGAAGATGTAGCCGAAGAAGCTGCTAATGACCTCAACGCTTTTGTTGCATCACTAAACAGCTATGGCCTGAATGAGGGGGAAATTGACCAATGCCGTTCTCTACTGGAAAAGCTGCCCGAGCAACTATCCAATACAAATATTGATCTTGGCGATCTTCCTACAGCTTCCTGGAACGATGTTGCCGGTTTGCTTGCCCGGGTTGTAAGAGGTAAAACAAAGGGAGGTGGGAAAGGCGGTCCTTTTGCCTCCCAGGCTAATATCAATGCCCTGTCTTCCATATTAAAAAAATTAGAGCGGGAAACCTTGGACAAAAAATCACGCGAAGCCATCAATCTGCTGGTTTCGGTGATACGCAGACCTCCACCTGATCAGGAGATAGGTGATGGTCAAAAGGAAGAACTATCTCTGACCACCTTCCCGGAAAAACCGGCTATCAGCGCGGCAAAGATTCAGGAATTTACCACAAATCAGAAACTTGATACTAAAATTTGTGCAAAAATCCCAAAATCTTCTACTCAAAATGAGACGTTTTCCATACTGATACAAATAGTTATAAATGAACAGCCTCTCAATGCCCAAATCCGGATGCAGCAGTTGATTAGAGAGGCTCTCTCCTCTGCACTCTCCGAGAAAAGTTGGCATATTCTCAGTAATGGCTTGCATATGATAGTCCAGAGCGGCAATATGGCTCGTCTCATGGCAACCATTCGATTGTTTACTGAAACGATGCGCAGTTCAGCACAGGGCAACACGCTGCGCCTCTTTGATCTGACCGTGAAACTTTGTAGTCCGGAAGAGAAGAAAATTCTCTGGCCCCATATCGTCAACGAGTTGCTTGTCGTGGGCAGCAGCAAGGATAAAATTGCTTTTCACCAACTCAGTCAAGTAGCAGCACGCCACTCTTACGATGAAATGATTGCCGCCCTGCCGCAATTGCAGGCATTGGAGTCTTTTGCAGACAACAAGGTTGCTTCTGACATATTTCATGCAGTAAGTCCCAGTTGCTACCCTCTTTTTGCGTTTCTTTTGAAAACGGAATTGGAACGCTACATTGGTGAAAGAGTACTGGGTGGATTACGACGGAATCCCAGGGACTGGCTGATCAAGGCCATCGCCCCCATCCTTGATCTGAACATCCAGGAGCATAAGTTATTTCTTTACTCATATCTCCGGCAGGCACCACAAAGTAAAAATGTTTCTGTTGCCCTGAAAAAGATAGCTGCAAAAATTATCTCGGATGCGCTCGCGGCGATGAGCCAGGAGCGAAGAACCGAGCAATGGGTGGAAACCACCATTGGTGCTCTGGCTGAATTGCCTGGAGAAAGAACGATGCAAGTATTGCAACAGATAGCTGGAGGAAAAAAGATGCTGTTCATTCCAGATTGGCCAGCAGCCTGTCGACATGCTGCTCAAAATGCCCTTCAGGTGGTTAAAGGCAAGTATTAACGAATGGTATAATATGTAATGTATGAGAAACTTAATAATCTTCTAATCCTTCTCTGCCGGACGATTTCCACCAGGAAGCTATATTTTACCGAACATCCGAAAGTAAAAGAGCTTTCCACCGACTGTATCAAGCAACTGCGTGAGTTTTGCCATGAAGCACGCCTTGACAAGCTGTTCATCGGCATAGTTGACGGCAACCTGATTTTTGAAGGAAAAAATCTGGTCGGACCAAGTATAGTAGGCCGTCAATTGATCCTGTTTGCCGAGAAACTTCACTGCGGTGGCTTCTCCTTTTCCGACTCAACTTCTATCCGGGAGTTCAATTCATTTCTGGATTTGACCATTGAATTAAAGCACCCCACTGAAAGTCTAAAGGTTTCCCGTGAGTTATTGCTCAAAAAAGACATCCAGAGTATCGAAATAGCCCAGCACTATCTCAAACCCTCAGGCCCCACTACCAGAGACCAGGAATCCATCTGGCACGGCCAGGATTCTGCCAGTTCCTTGCAATCGCCCACTCTCATCTATCAAGCGCTGTTCGATGCTGTCGCTCAGGCTCACGGCGATGTCGCCGGCGGCAATGATGTTGACATCGACAATACACGCTCCGTCAGTGAGTACATGCTCCATTTTTTCACCAAGGCTCATTTCGCCGATTTAATGCAGAACATCCATTATCCGGATTACGACAGCTATACCGTTGGTCACTCGGTACGTGTTGCCGCCCTTGCGGTCTATATCGGTCATGCTTTCAATTGGAGCGAGGATACCTTGCTTGCCGTGGGTGCCGCTGGCTTACTCCATGATATAGGCAAATGCAGGACACCCGATGAAATACTGTTCAAACCGGGTAGGCTCAGTAAGGAGGAGTTTCAGGCAATCATGGATCACTCCCGGGTTGGTGCTGAAATACTCTTAGCCCAGAAAAATTCCACACCATTGGATATAGCTTTTGCCTGGGGACATCATATCCGCAACGATGGTTCCGGCTATCCCCATCAACCCAAGTGGGCAGTCCGTCATCCCTTCACCTCCCTGTTACAAATCTGTGATGTTTTCGAAGCTCTCACTGCTGTTCGGCCATACAAACCAATCCTCACACCTCATATGGCCTATAGCATAATGCTGACCGATCGTGGTGGTTTTCATCCAGCCTTACTCGCTTCTTTTATATCGACAATTGGCCTTTATCCCCCGGGAAATCAGGTAAAGATCTCCGATGGTTCCGAAGGGTTCGTCACCGCAGTGGGCGATACCATCGATCGTCCCCATGTTCGCATAACTAGCGATCAGGATGGCATAGAGCTTCCCAAACATGAGCAATACATTCTCAATCTCTCTGCCCAGAAAAATCGCGGCCTACATGTGGAAGAACTCATTCTTACAGGCTCCCAGGATGGCCTGCTCACTGCTTGATCAGCTTAGCCCGAATTTCTCACCAGCCAAGCAAGCCTTATTGAAACGCACCGCAGACATCATTTTTATTGATATACGAAAAATTTTGCATGCTCCGGTCAAGTGTGGTAGTGAATCTTGATAGGTAGTTGCAGACTGCGGTTCAGCCTCACCGGGTAGTCCTTTTTACTTCCCATCACGTAATGATCAGAACCAGCCTTGGACATCAAGTCGTGATGTTATTCGACCCCTGTGGTAAGCCAGGGAGCAGCTCTGCTCTGCTGGTACTTCCAAGTCGGTCTAATAAAGCGGTTTCATGGTAGAAACCGTTTTCATCAGTATAGATTTTACTGCTAAATAAAACACCCAATACAAAAGCAATGAATACCGAAGCTTACCGGGAAATTCCCTATAATTTCACCTCAGCAGATGACAAACTCATAATCAATCACCTCTTCGGCCCGCATGTATGGGACTCTCTGGAAGAATTGCGCTCCCAGCGCATTACCGGAAGATCCGCCCGCCTGGTAATGCGTTTCATTGGTGATCTTTTCATCATGAAACGCAACCCTTTTCTCTACCAGGAACTTATTGATTCACCGGTTCGCAGGTACCAATTCTTCAAGACTGCGGCTACGGATCTGCAGGTCATTGAAAACGGGGTAAGGAAAGTCGGCGTCAGTGAGGTTAGATGCAACAAGGTACTTACTCTGGTTACTATCTGCCGGGAGAAGTTGCAGAAGCTTAAAAAAGAAATTGGTGGAACAAAGCATAAACGCGCAAAAATTCGCAAACAGCTCGATGGCATCATTGGCCGGGAAAATGTCTGTTTTGATCCCTTTACCTTGATCAGCCACGCCACCGATGCTACCGACTGGCGCCTCTGTCTGCCTTTTGGTGTTGTTTATCCGTCCAGTGAAAAACAGGTACCTGCTCTTCTTGAGGCCATTGCAACCCTGAAAATGCATGCCATTCCTCGAGGCGGAGGGACAGGACTCACCGGCGGTAGTGTGCCGGTAAGAGATAATTGCATCGTCATCAATACCGAAAAGCTCAACGCCATACAAGGGGTCAGGAAAGTTCAGCACCACCCAAAAGGTCCCGAAGAAACCGTACCCATACTCAAAGTCGACGCCGGAGTCATCACTCAGGATGCAATGGCGGCTGCCGAAGCTGAGGGATTCGTTTTTGCAACCGATCCAACCAGTGCCTGGGCGTCGACAATTGGCGGCAATATCGCCGAGAACGCCGGGGGAAAAACCGCCGTTCTCTGGGGAACTGCCATCGACAATCTATATTCGTATACCATGGTGCTCCCGAAATTCGGTCTTTGCACGGTGCAACGGATCAACCACCCGCTACGCAAAATTCAACCGGAGGAAACGGTCGCCTTTGAGGTGAATGCTGCCAACGGCAGCTACAATAGCCGCATTGAGCTGCTGGGCACCGAGATTCGCAAGAAGGGACTGTGGAAGGATATTACGAATAAGGCTCTTGGCGGCCTGCCAGGACTGCAGAAGGAGGGTACGGACGGAATTATTACCTCGGCGGAGTTCATCCTGCATGAGGCATATCCCAAGAAACAAACATTCTGTGTAGAGTTTTTTGGTGATGATATGGATGAAGCAAGCCGGGTTATCGTTGATATTTCCAATGAATTTGTCGATCAGGGTGAAGAGGCGCTGATGGCGCTTGAGCATTTCGACGAAGAATACATCAAGGCCATTAACTATAAATTTAAAGCTGCTCGCAGTGATCGGCCCAAGGCTGTGCTTCTCATCGACATGGTCGGGCACTCAGATGCGGAACTTGATCGCGGACGAAGCCGCTTTACCAATCTCCTAAAACCCTATGTCAATACCGAACTCTTCATCGCCAAGGATAGCGAAGAGGCAGCAAGGTTCTGGCGCGATCGCAAGCGCCTCGGAGCAATCGCCGCCCGCACCAATGCTTTCAAGCTCAATGAAGATATCGTTTTACCCCTGCCGGCCCTGGCAGATTTTGCCCGTTTTGTAGACGAATATAACCTCAGTGAAGATATCCACAACAAAGAACAGTTTATCTCCAGGACTCTGGAATATCTTAAAACAGCAGTACCAATCGAAGATCCTGACTGGCTCGAGGCTAAACTGCCCACTGCCAATCGGCTTTGTCATGAAACCCTTGAAAAAATCAGCCTCCGTTCCCGAGAAGCCTATCGCCACGAGGTATATATCAAAAAGTTGATGAGCGATCTTCTTGAACTCTTTCAAGGCTACAGCCGAGTCAGCCAGCAAATTGAGGAGATATATAAAAACATTCGGCAGAAGCGGATAATCATCGCCACCCACATGCATGCTGGCGACGGCAACGTTCACGTCAACATTCCGGTATTCTCCAATGACCGGGAAATGATGGCCCGCGCTGAAAAAACCGCCGAAGATATCATGGCCAAAGCTGTGGAACTCGATGGTGTTGTCAGCGGTGAGCATGGTATCGGCATCACCAAGATGAAATTTCTCGATCGGGACAAACGCAAGGAACTCAAAGAATATCGTGAGAAAACCGATCCTAAAGGGATTATGAATCCGGGTATGCTAGAAGACCCTGCCATTATTAACAAGGTATTCACACCTTCCTTCAATCTGCTCGAGCTGGAAGCAAGGATTCTCAAACACGGATTTCTTGAGTCACTTTCTACCAAAATTGCCAAATGTGTCCGTTGCGGTAAATGCAAACCGGATTGCTGTGTTTTTATCCCTGCCGGCAACGTTTATTTTCATCCGCGCAATAAAAATCTGGCTATCGGCTCTCTTATCGAAGCCTTGCTCTACGATGTACAGCGCTCTCATTTCCCGAGATTTAATCAGTTGAAAAATTTGCAGGAAATCGCCGATCACTGCACCATGTGTGGGAAATGTCTCGGCCCCTGCCCGGTGGATATCGACACCGCCGAGGTTTCAGTTCTGGAGAGGCAAATACTTGCTGAAGTAGGCTATAAAAAGAGTCCTGCGGCCACTGCTCTCTCCCTCTATTATCTGAAAAACCGAAATTCAGCCTTTAACTTCATCTTTCGCAAAGGAGTGGTGGACCTGGGTGGGAGGGTTCAACGCCTTGGAGCTAAACTGTGGCAACGTGCTCCGCAGGCAATCAAGAAAAACGGCAACCAAAGCCTGGAGATGCTCAGTTCACCGATGGTGCTGCCGTCGCCAAAGACTCTCCGCGCCATTCTGCCCAACTGTACCTCCTCGGAAGCACTGCTCCTCCATCCACCTGAGGCGGCAACTCATACAGTTATTTATTTTCCAGGCTGCGGTTCCGAGCGTCTTTATGCCGAGATCGGCATGGCGGCAATCTATATTCTCCTCAAGAGCAAAATTCGGGTCGTACTGCCACCGCCATTTCTGTGTTGCGGTTTTCCATCACAAATAAACGCCCAGCAAAAAAGCCATAACAAAATAGTGCTCAGAGACACCATCATTTTCAGTCAAATTCGCCATATGCTCGGTCATATAAATTTTGATGCGATAACGATTAGTTGCGGCACGTGCAGGGAAGCACTGAATGGCATCGGCTGCGAAGATATCTTCGGCTGCAGCATACACGATGTCTCTGATTATGCCCTCGACAAAGGTTTGGCAAGCAAGGACCTTCAAGGTGACTATCTCTATCACGCCCCCTGTCATGACTCCCTACAGGGGAGAGGTAAACATCTGATCCACCAATTAGGATTGCAGGTCTACCAGGTACCCAATTGCTGCTCTGAAGCTGGGACCCTTGCCATATCAAGACCTGATATTGCCTCAGCCATGCGCAAGAAGAAACGCGCGGCGATCACCACCGCTGCCAAACCCAATATGAAGCGCAAAAGCATGCTCACCAATTGCCCCTCATGCATCTCCGGTTTAGGACGAAATGGTGATATGGGTGTTGAGGTACAGCACCTGGCAACGATGCTAGCCGCTGAATTTGGCGGTGAAGGATGGCAGAATGACCTTGAAATTTTGCTTAAGCGCGCTGAAAAGGTGACCTATTAGGACTTTTAAAATTTGCCCCTCTATCGACTCGGAAATAAAGAGGTTCAGACAATGCGCAGCCTATAATTTTTCGAGGACAAGCGAAGCAAAACTAAGCACGAAAAAGAAGCCGCACATATCGGTAACCGTTGTCAACAGAGGGCTGGAGACCAGTGCAGGATCCAACTTTAGCCGTTTCAGTAGCAGAGGGATCGTACCGCCAAGTGAAACCGCCACAAGCGTATTCATGGCCATGGCCCCGCCGACCACGAGACCAAGAAAGAAATTGCCCTTCCACAGATAGGCAACTGCTCCGAGAAGGCAGCCAAGGGATATGCCATTTATTACTCCCACACTGGCTTCTTTGGTCAGCACCCAGAAAAGCTCAACGGGGCGAACCAGACCAAGAGAAAGTTCGCGCATACTAACCGCCACTGCCTGATTGCCGGAACAACCACTCATATCACTGACCATGGGGAGGAAAACGGCGAGTACGATTGCTGCCGCCAGGATATCCTGGTACATGGCAATTACACTGGCCGCAATGATATTAAGAATAATGTTGAGAGAGAGCCAGGACAGCCTTCTGCCTGAACGGACCATAAGCGGCATGGAACGAAACTCCTCACCACCGATGATACCTGAAAAGCCGAGAAATTGATGGATGGACTTCTTCTTTTTAGCCTCTTCAACGGCCTCCGGCAGTACCACCCCCTGGAGACACAATTCAGAGTCAACCACGGGTACGCCAAAGAGGTTATGATCTTCAAAAAAATTGCGCAGCTTATCCAGTGAATCCTCAACATTTACCATGAAGGGTTTGGTGATCATCACCTGGTCCAGTTTTGTACTTCTATCTGGAAAAAGCAGGTCCCGCATGCGCAAGACTCCCTGCAGCCTTTTCTTATCATCTGTAACATAGAGATACTGGACATCATAATCAGCATATTTCTCACGGTTGGCCTGTAAATCATTGAGGACATCCTGAACTGTCTGACCACTGCGGTACTCAAGAAACTCCGAGATCATCAAACCGCCCGCCGTATCCGGAGCGTATTGCAGCAGTGCCCGCACTTCTTCGGCATCCTGCGGAGCCATTTCGTCAATGATAGAGTTGGCATCCTCCTCATCCAGTTCACCGAGAAGGTCGGCAGCATGGTCGCGATCAAGCTCTTCAAAAATTGAGGCAACCGTTGACGGCTCCAATTCACCGATCACATCAACGGTTAGGGCATCGGAAAAGTCCTCAAGCACCTCGGCAGCATTTTCCGGTCTGAGCAGGGTTAGCAAACGACTCTGCTCATCATCACTCAAGCGCGAGACGGCCAGAGCCGTGTCCGATGGAGTGAGGGTATCGAGGAAGTCAATTATCTGCTGCTGATCTCCAGTTACAAGATATTCCGAAAGTTTTTCCCAGGGATTTTCCAAAACATTTGTTTCCATACAGATATCCTCCTGTTATTATTATCAATATCAGCAAAGAACCTGGTATTTATTTATCTGAAATTAGAGAAACAGCGAATAGGCCGGATTTTGAGTCTCTTCCCGAAAGCGATAACCAAGCTTTATCAACCTCTCTTCAAGATCCGGATCATCACCGTCGGGAAACTCGAAACCTACCAGCACCCGCCCGTAGTTGGTGCCCTGCATCCGGTAATGAAAGAGAGAGATATTTCTGGTACCCCGGGTTGCATCCAGAAATTTTACCAGAGCACCTGGAGTTTCGGGAAACCAGAAGCGAAAGAGCCGTTCGTTCTTGACTTCTTTGGAGCGGCCTCCGACCATGTAGCGGATATGGGTTTTGGCCAGATCATTTTCGGTGAGGTCAATATTTTCATAGCCGGCTGCTGTCAACTGGCGGCTAAACTCTTCTCGCTCACTGCTCTTGCGGATGGATATTCCCACAAATATCTGGGCTTTCTCTCGCGTTGACAGCCGGTAATTGAATTCAGTGATATTTCTCTCACCCACCAAATCATGGCAAAATTTCTTCAAGCTTCCTGGCTGCTCGGGAATAGTGACAGCAAAGAGAGCTTCAAGCTGCTCACCAATCAGGGTACGCTCGGCAACATAACGCAGGCGCTCAAAGTTCATATTCGCGCCTGAGTTTATGGCAATGAGCGTTTTGTCCTGCCATCCTGTCTTACGGATATGTTTCAGCAGACCAGCCATTCCCAGTGCTCCTGCTGGCTCAACTATGGACCTGGTGGCATGAAAAACCGCCTTTATACCGCTGCACAGCTCATCAGTGGTGACCCTGATGATCTGGTCAACATGCTGACGGCAGAGGTCAAAAGTGAGTCCACCGACCTTCTTGACGGCCACACCATCGGCGAAAATGCCTGGTGCATCCAGGCTTATTCTCGTCTGCGCTTCGAGTGATCTGGCCATGGCATCACTATCGTGCGGTTCGACACCGATGATTTGTATTTCAGGACGCAGAGCCTTCATATAAACGCCAATTCCCGCAATCAGACCACCGCCGCCTATGGGAACAAAAATAGCGTCGAGCCGGCCGGGATTCTGCCGCACCAGCTCATCGGCAACCGTTCCCTGGCCGGCAATCACCAGCGGATCATCAAAGGGATGAATGTAGATCATCCCCTTTTCCTGTTCAATTTGCTTCGCATGTTCTGCTGACTCGGAATAACTGGTTCCGTGCAACACTACCTCACCACCAAAATATCTGACGCCGTCCACCTTTATCTGCGGCGTGGTTTCAGGCATAACGATCAGAGCGCGGATCCCTAGATGACGGGCAGCAAAAGCCACGCCCTGGGCATGGTTACCAGCCGATGCAGTTAGAACACCTCTTCTTCTTTGCTCGTCATCAAGATGTGCTATCCTGTTGTAAGCACCACGAATTTTGAAAGAAAAAACGGGTTGTTTATCCTCTCGCTTGAGGAGAATCCTGTTGTGCATTCTCGCTGAAAGTCCCGTGGCCAAGTCAAGCGGTGTTTCCACGGCAGCTTCATATACTTTCGAAGTAAGTATTTTACGGAGCAATTCATCCATAAACTATTCCCTGATCAGACTGGCGGCCTCCTGGTCACCCGGGAGATCACGCTTGCTCAAATAGTCGGCAACCTTGCTCTTCTCGTCCGTACCCATTTTCTGGGCCAGGTCGCTTTTCCCAGATATATTCTCAACCCGCACGGCAATGACGGTGCACAACTCAACACCCTTGGTGTCCGCTGCAACCTTTACAAAATCATCACTCTCTTCATGGGAAGCCACCAGGGCATTGAGCGCAGCCACCTTTTCTGCTGTTTCATTGACAAATTCAGCCCTGCCACGGACGATTACACAGTGGTAAAATTGATGTACATGGCAGGTAGGCCGGCTGGGATCATATTCGAGTCCAAGATAGGCAAGGGGAATGTCAACCTCAAAACAGACCCTGGCATCTCTTCTGATGTTGTCTATTTTTTCGCCTTCATGCGCAGAGTGGAAGTAGATATGGCCATTGTACCAGACGTAGTTCACCGGGGTGATATAGGGAAATCCATCGACACCAATGGTGGCAAGCCGGCCGATACGGGCTCGCTCCAGGATTTTTTCAATTTCCACCTTGCTTTCAATTTTACACCTTTTTCTGCGCATGCTCCCTCCTCGTTTAGTGACTTACTCCTGATTTCCTGTAAAAAACAAGAAATAAAATACCTTCATAAACTCTAATTTGCGATGTTATCCAAGTCACTTATATCCCTCAAGGTGGTACTAAAAAGAGTTCCGGCCGCTTGCAGCTTTTCGGGGTTAGATATCAAGCCCCGGCTGCTGCGCCTGAGGAATGCCGACCACTTTTTTAATTGATTCCTTCCAGCGCAGAAGTTTGTTGTGAGCTAGCCGCTTATAGATAATGCGAATCATCTCATCGCTCTGGAAGCTTTGTATTCGCTTCAGATCCTTTGTGATTTCAGGGAAATGACAACTTACTCGCTCCTCAATCTTATTCATCTTGCCAAGCCAGATTGAATGGTTGACGTAGGGCATCAACTCATTTACCAGAATATGAACAAACTCTGCCTCAAGCATTGGTTCAACGCTTACCGAGGTGGCAAAGCCCTCCTCAAATGCGTATCTAAGCGCCGCAAGCCGCTCCTCGTACCCAGGTGCACCAGGCTCCCATAGTCTGAGAATGGTGTTGTCTCTAGCGGTAATGGTAAAACGAAAAAGAATTTGTTCCTGCCTGTCACCAAATTCCCGGCACATTTCACGGACACAGGCAAGGTGTGGTTTAGTTACCACCAGTACTCTGTTGCCGGCAGCAAGAAGATTTTTCAGAACGGTGAGACAGGCATCAAGGATTTGGGGATGAATATCATGTTCCGTAGGGAACATCACGGTACCCGGGAACAGAGGAAATTGCCGGTTTAGTTCTTCGGGATGAATTTTGCATAGTTGCCACTCGCTTTCTTTCAGCTCCGCTTTTCTGACAACCTTATCATAGCGGGCATAACAGTACCTGCAGTCATGAGGACAGCCGGTGGCACAATTAACACCTGCAACTGCCCACTCCCTGGTACCACTGATCTTTTGCTGGCGTGCAGTCATCTCAAGAGAAACCAGCCATGGTGCTACCAAAGATCAAACAGTTCCCGAATCCCTTTCTGCGCCAACTCGGCCATCTGATTGAATTCAACCAGGGTATAGGGCTCCCCTTCTGCCGTGGTCTGCATTTCCACCCAGCGGCCATCACCGGTCATGACAAAATTGGCATCTGCATCAGCACGAGAATCTTCATCGTAATCGAGATCAAGCATGACGGTGCCATCCACCATCCCCACTGATACGCCGGCCACCGGCAGAAGCTGAGGCATCTCATCAAGTCTGCCATCGGCAGCCATAGCTCCCAAAGCATTGCGAACCGCAATGGCTGCACCGGTTATCGAAGCGGTGCGTGTACCTCCATCGGCATTGATAACATCGCAATCAACCCGGATGGTGCGCTCACCAATGGTTGAGAGGTCAAGCATCATTCGCAGGCTCCTGCCAATCAGCCGTTGAATTTCAAAAGTTCTGCCGGACCTTCCGGAAACCTCTCTTCGGTAACGGGAGGATGTTGCACAGGGCAATATGCCATACTCCGCAGTTATCCACCCCTGCCCTGTTCCTTCGAGAAAAGGTGGTACTTTTTCTTCTACACTCACGCCACAAAGAACATGGGTATTTCCCATTTTAATCAAAATTGATGCCTCGGCCTGCGGCTGGACGTTTCTCTCTATGGCTATAGGCCGCATGGCATCGGCAGCTCGGTCATTCAAACGCATAATCGCCTCATGAAAGAGTTGTCATAACGTAGCCATTGCTAACAACACCTTGCGTTATGACTGATTGGTTGATCTACATGTGGATGGCGGTCTACGAATACCGCCAGGTTATCCAGTTGACAACATTAAGACTAGAGCTGCCTTTTATCAATGACCCGGCTGCCCTTTCCATCGAATCGCTCAAGTGTACGTTCCTCGACTAACTGGATATTAACGCTGATGCCCAACTCGGAGGCCATTCTCTTTTTTATCATATCTACGAGGGCACGTTGCTTCTTCATGGCATCAAAAAAGAGAGATTCTATCACCTCCACCATTACCGTCAGCTTGTCCTCGTTATTTTCCCGTTCAACGATGAGGCGATAATGCGGCTCTGTTCCTTCGATTTCAAACAGAAGAGCCTCGATTTGCGTGGGGAAAACATTGAC
>JASJDT010000149.1 GCA_030065655.1 Desulfocapsaceae bacterium
CTTTTGATCCAGGTGAATTCGTCACCGTTGATTATCTGCAATCACGATCTACCCAAAAAACAGTCGAAAAAAAACTGATCCATCTTCTCCAGGTTCGTCAACTTCATCTTGATCTTGCTCGTGCTAACAAAACAATCGACAAGTTGGAAAAACGCATCACTGAGCTCAACAAATCTTTAAATGGCCACAATGAATTTCTAGATCTCATTTCCAGACGTGACGGCTTAACAGGTCTTCATAATCGTCGATACTTTAACGAGATGTGCAAAGATTTTTTTTCCAATTCCAGCAAAAGAGAAGATGAGCTTTCACTTGCTATTGTTAATGTAGACTACTTTAGCGAAATAAACCGAAGCTGCGGTCAGGATTTTGGTGATTTTGTTCTCAATGAACTCTCGGCCAGGCTTACCAGTCTAAGTCGTGAGAAAGATCTCTGTTTCCGCCTCAGCGGTGAGGAGTTTGCCATACTCATGCCGGCAACATCTGCTGAGGGCGCCTGGCAGATCGGTGAAAGGTTACGAATAACCTGTGAGAAAAAGACATTTGACAACAATTATTGCTCAAGAAAAATAACAATTTCCGTTGGTATTTCCTCCCTGCAGAAGCACCATCCAAACTCCCACGAGGAACTTATCAACATGGCTGATCACGCCCTTTTTTACGCCAAATCTGAAGGACGTAATCGCACCAAGCTCTATATTCCCATTGACAGGGACAGTTTTGGCACCAGTGAAAAAAATTTCAAAATACTCCAGGATACCATCAGCAGAATACTTGGCAAAACAAAACTGGCCACCCTACGCTCCTTGCAACTTCTGGCCCAAGGTATCATGGAGAAAGAGGAAAATGACCGCATCCGCCAAACCCAGGAATTCGCCGAACTGCTCGGCACGCGCTTAGGCTTTACGCCAACGCTTATAGAAACGTTTAAAAACTCAATCTCTCTTGTAAGTTCAATGCGTTATCTGCTCCATAATGATATGATTTCGCAAAACAGACCGTTGAACCGCGAGGAATGGGATATTTTGACAGACTTTCCCTATAAAGCGACCCAGCTTGTCGAAATATTTGAATACTTCTCCGGTGAGAAAACCATTCTGCGCTATCATGGCGAACGGTTTGACGGTAGTGGCTATCCGGAGGGACTCAAGGGCGAGCAGATCCCCATCGGGGCCAGAGTTTTTCACCTGGTCAACTCCTTTGCGGCCATGCTTTCCGATCGACCTTACCGTAAAAAGCTTTCACCAGAAGAAGCTCTGCAAGAGCTTGCCGCTAAGGCTGGTAGCCAGTTTGATCCCCTTCTAGTAATGAAACTCATTGATGTCATCGAGGAAAAGGGTATATTGGGTGATGATGTAAAAGATCTGGAAAATACCAGGAAAATTATACAAAAATCTTATTCTCAGTAAGAGATCATGTCACAAGCTAATTTGGACGCCATTTACGGTCAAATAGATTCTTTACCCTCGCTTCCGGCGATAGTTTCCGAGGTGTTGGAAGTAACCGGTGACCCGGAGAGTTCCGCCAATGATCTGATGCGGGCCATTCTCCCGGATCAATCCATGTGTGCCACAATTCTCAAGATTGCCAACTCTGCCTTTTTTGGTCTGCCTCGTCAGGTATCAACTTTGGAAAAGGCGGTAATGGTGCTTGGCTTTAATGAAGTAAAGAATATCGTGCTGGGCAAAGCCATATTCAACTCCTTTAAGGAGTTTAGCAAAAGCAATAAGGAAATAATTGAGAATTTCTGGCAACACTCCTTCAACTGTGGTCTTGCCGCCAAAATCCTGGCTGAACGAATCAATCTCTCTCCAAGTGAGCTCTTTATCGCAGGTCTTATTCATGATATCGGCAAGTTAGCTATGCTTATCACTTTTCCGACCATCTATTCCCATCTCTTGGAAGTTGTCGAGGAAACCTGGACTGAAAATTGCGCCAAGGAACGCGAGCTTTTTTTCATCAGCCATGACGAAGTTGCCCTTACCATGCTGCAGCGCTGGCTTTTTCCGCCGGAGCTGACCAAGGCGGTCGGCTATCACCATCGGCCTGAAAAAACCGATGATTTTCAACTCCATGCCGCAACCATACAAATGGCTGATATAATAGCTCATATTGATCAGTCCGGTGACTATTCCCTTGAATCTGGTTACCGGACGCTGCTCCTCAGTGTTCGGACTGATGTTTTTGATCAATGGCAGAAACATAGCCTCCCCTGCGAGGAAGAAGAAATTCAGACCTGGTTTGAGCTTTTGCAAGAAAGCAAGGAAAAGGACACAGCCATCCTTACTATTTTTGCCTCCTGATTGTTCAATGAAAATCAATTCCATCAAAAGAACGATCCAGAATACTAAAAGACTGGCGGAAATAATCTCGGTTTTAACCCGTTTTGGTTTCCGTCAGGTTATTGTTGATTCAGGACTTGCCCGCCTGCTTGACCTAAAGAAAGAGGAAAGCAGCGAGGTAGACGCTGGTGACCAGCCCAGATCTGTACGTGTGCGAATGGCCCTGGAGGTGCTCGGCCCCACCTTCATTAAACTGGGGCAGATCCTCTCCACCCGCCCCGACCTGATCCCTCCAGAATGGGCCAAAGAGCTTGAAAAACTTCAGGACCGCTGCACTCCTGTACCCTTCAGTGAAATTTACGAAGTGCTGAATCTTGAATTTGCCGGCAGGCTCGAACTCTTGTTCTCCTGGATCTCTGAAGAACCGCTCGCTGCCGCCTCCATGGCACAGGTTCATCGAGCGCGATTTCATGATGGCAATGACGTAGTCATCAAAGTCATCCGCCCGGGCAACCGCCAACTCGTTGAAGAAGACATGGGACTTTTACAGACCATGGCCCATCTGGTCGAACAATACTTTTCCGACCTGGGCTACAACCCGGTTCTCGTTGCTCAAGAACTTTCCCGGGAATTGCTCAAGGAGGTTAATCTGGTTTATGAAGGTCAGACAACAGATAGACTGCGACGCTACTTCGAAGACGACGAAAATATCTTCTTTCCCCTCGTTTATTGGGAAGCAACCAGCCGGAACGTACTGACCATGGAGGAGATAAAAGGCCATCGCTTATCGACCATTGCCGTTGACAAACTGACCACCGCCCAACGCCGTGACATAGTCATCAGAGGGACCGACGCAGTATTCAAGCAGTGTCTTGATTTCGGCTTGTTTCATGCCGATCCGCATCCCGGCAATATTTTTCTTCTACCCGGCAACAAGCTTTGCTTCATTGACTGTGGGATGACCGGCCAGTTGGACAAGAGAACGATGGAGTCACTCATTGATCTGGTAACCGGTATCATTCGCGGCAACCTCGACCGGCTCGGCCAGGTCGTGGTCGAACTCACCGATGCCGACCCGGCAATAACAACCCGGAGGGAATTCAGGGCGGAATTACAACACCTGATCAACCAGGTACAAGGCAGTAATCTGGAAAAGATCGATATTACCACCCTGCTTCAGGATTTTTTTGCCATGTTACGCCGCTTCCGGATTCATTGTCCAGGCGATCTTCTTTTACTCACTAAAGCATTGTCGGTTATCGAAAGTGTTGCCGAAAAGATCGATCCAGGCTTTGATGTGATCAATCATGTGGAGCCGCAAATACGGGAGCTAGTGGCGAAGCGCTACAGCTATAGTGCCATTCGGGACCGCATGCTTCAATCCATGGGAAATTATCTTAAGCTGTTTGAGGGAATACCGGATGACCTCCACCAATTTTTGCATCATCTGCGCCGCAGCACCTTTACTCTCAACCTTGAAATGGAAAGGATCGAACTGCTTGCCAATAAAATAGATATGGCCAGCCGGATAATGGCTCTGGCAATGATTATCGCCGCCCTGATTGTCGGCTCTTCCATCCTCATTCTCGCCGATCATATCTCCCAGGAACACGGCCTTTTGAAAACTATCGGCCTGGTAGGACTCATTCTTGCCGGTCTCTATTCAGCAGGCTTTGTCATTTCTTTCCTGCTTCCCAAAAAACGCAAATAACTGGGTCCAGTCAGTTAAAACAAGGATGGCATAAAGGGTACTTTGAAAAATCAGATATTTTGTTCAAGTTCGAGGCGCACGAAAAATTTTACCACAGGCATATAACTGATATTCCGAGGATAAAATTCTGAGTGAAACGATGAAGTTGGGAAAAAGAGCAATTTTTCAAGGTAGCCTAAAGAATTTTAGGCTGAGTGATTGGCAAGTGCCTGAAATATTTTCACAAAGGTTTTAGCATCGAGGCTGGCGGAACCGGCAAAGAGGCCAGAAATTCCCTTGATTCCACAATACTCCAGTACGTTGTCGGGATGAAGAGCTCCACCATAAACTATTGGCCAGCGAGGGTGAACTTCACTGATAAAGGTGGCCGCCTCCTCAACTTTTTCAGGGGTTTGGGCTATTCTGAAATTTAGTGCATCGATCGGACCATAGGCAATGATAACGCTATCCGTATCAATATCCTTGAGGGAAGTAAGCTGTGACATGGCATAGGGCTTGTCAACGCAGACAATGGGGGTCAGGCCGGCATCCACTGTTTCCAGAACCTTATTGCTGACATCATGGGTGGTCTCATGAAAATAGCGTTTCCTTTCGGAATGGCCGACAATAACATAGTCCACCATGCTCTTGAGTAGATCAGCCGCTATGGCACCGGTATACGAACCGATGGGAAAGGGGGAGACGTCCTGGGCGGCAAGAGAGATACTCTGTAATCCTAAACTTTCGAGATACTCACCCACCGGCTCCAGGCAGAGAAAGGTCGGAGCAATGATCACCTCTATGCCGTCCACTGGAGTATAGGTCTCAGCGAACTGATCAAGCCACTTTTTGGCATCATCAAAGCGTTTGTGTGACTTCCAGTTGGCAATTACGTATCGCTTTTTCGCTGTCATGCCATTCTCCGGATCAATGTTGATCAGCCTCCAAAGTCAATCAGTTTATTTCGCACCTCGCTTTCTTTCAGGTTCGCCAGGCTACAGAGCTTTTTACGGGAGCGTTCTCCACTGAAAATGTGAACTTGACTCTTCTTTACATCAAAGAACTTGGCTAAGTAGGTGATTATCTCTTTATTAGCCCTGCCATCGACGGGAGGTGCTGCAACTGCCAACTTAAGCATGCCGTCATGAAGTCCGATAAACTTGGTTTTTTGGGCGCTAGGCTGGACAACGATGCGTATAGCTGTTCTGCCCTTTACCGTAACAACATGGTTCATCTGAGCTCAGGTGATATCTTCTCCGGAGTTGTCTAGTTCGTCCTTCATAGAAAAGGTTTCCTCGTCTTGATCATCACTCGAACTGGGCAGATCAAAGTCAACATTCAAGGATTCCAGATCATCGCCTTCGTCCGACCAATTGCTTTCTGCTTCAGGGATCCTGCCTTCCTCCTGAAGTTTGCGAAAAAGTTCTCCGTAATCCTCTTCATCGTCATCATTTCTAAAGATATCGAGATTTTCCAGGCAAAGCTTCAGTGTTTGTTCGAGATCATCTCGCACCATGCGTTTACGCGCTTTGAGGCGCTCAATTTCGGCTGGGTACTTTGCCAGCTCAGCAAAGGTATTCTGGCGTATCTGTTCCGCATCAGCCCTTGCTTTATCGACAACGTTGCGGGCTTCCTGCTCGCTTTTTTTCTTGAGCTCGTTGGTAAACTGCTGGGCCGCTACCAGAGTGGACTTGAAGTCCATCTCTTCACTGCGCAGCTCTTCGTTTTGTTTTGCCAGATCATCGAGCCTGCGAGTCAATTTCTCATTTCTTTCTTTTTCCAACTCAGCGGCCTCTTCTTTTCGCTTAATATTTGTATGTGCTTCGGCAATTTCCTGGTCCTTGCCGCTGATCTGAGCTTCCAGCGTACTAATATCACCTTTCAGGCTGTCAATTTCGTTCTGTAGAGCGGTAAACTCCGCTTCTCGTTCAGCGCTCTCCGTTTTTACCTCTGCCGAGGAATCCTGAACGTTTGCCAGATCATTTTCCAGTTTCTGGTTCTCGGCCTTCAGCGTGTCCCGCTCCTCGGCAATAACTTCAAGATCATCAACCTGTTGGCGAACCTGTTCAAGCAGTTCAAAAAACTCTTCGGCGATGAGCTCGAGATATGCCTTTACTTCAACGGTATCATATCCTCTCAGTTTGACTTGAAACTCTTGATCTTTGATCGCTTGCGGAGTTATAGCCATGATATTGCTCCATTAATATAGTATTGTAGAGTACGACATCTCTTCATTTCCTGGTTACATTGCTATCTGCTTCAAGGTCGGTACAAGAAAACTCTGGAGAAACATGATTGCCATAATAAGTATCAACGGGGAAAAATCGATTCCCCCCATACTTATTGGCAGAACTCTGCGAATCCTGCCCAATAGAGGTTCCGTTGCCTCGTAGAGAAATCTCACGATCGGATTATATGGATCAGCATTTACCCAGGATATAACAGCTCTGCCAATAATTATCCACATATACGCGGTAAGGGCAAAATCAAGCAGCTGGGCAAAGGCCATTAAAAAATTTTGGGCCACAAACATATTCCTCTCCTCCCCTATGCGACAATGCTACCGTTTTCCACCGGTGCACTGACTGTCGTTAAAACTAATCGCTCTTTACCGTTCTCCTTGGTTTTGGCGGCTAGCAGCATTCCCTCCGAACGTAGTCCCATGATTTTTGCCGGTTTCAAGTTGGCCACAAAGACAACCTGCTTGCCAATCAAATCCTCCGGTCGGTAATGTTCAGCAATACCCGCAACAACGGTGCGCCGTTCATGAGCCTCCACTGTTAACTGTAGCAATCTCTCAGATCCTTCCACCCGTTCTGCGGTCAGGATTTCCGCCACCTTCAATTGTGTTTTTTTAAACTGATCGAAGGTAATCAACCCTTCTTGCGCGGCGGGCTCCTGCTTGTTTTTGTTCTTGTTGGCCTGCTCTTTTTTCCTCTCTTTCTTTACTTCGACCCGAGGGAAGAGCGGTTCGGCCTGCTGGACGTGTTGGCCTATCGGAAAAAACCCCCAACCGGCACCTCCCTGCCAGCTCAGACAAAGTTCCTTATTCCCCTCCAGCCCCAGGGAAATCATTATTTTTTCCGCTGTTTCCGGCATGATCGGAGAAAGAACAAGTCCAATCAAACGCAGTGACTCCAATAAGTTATACAATACTGTGTCAAGCCGCCCCCGTTTGCTTTCATCCTTGGCAAGGGCCCAGGGTTCAGTGTTCACAATGTATTTATTCAGCTGGCTGACGAGTTCCCAAACGGCCTGCAGAGCCCGGTGGAAAGCAAAACCATCCATGTTTTCCCGGTAGCCGGCAAGCATCTTCTCCGCAGAATTTTTCAGCTCTACATCAATTTCTTCGGGGCTACCGACAACACTTGGTACTATTCCGTCTCGGTACTTGTGCAGCATGGCCAGCGATCGGCTGAAGAGATTGCCGAGATCGTTGGCCAAATCAGAGTTCATCCGGGCAATGATGGCGTCGTGCCCAAAGGAGGCATCCAGGCCAAAGGACATCTCCCGCAGAATGAAGTATCTAAGCGGATCTCTCCCATATTTTTCAACCAGTTCCCTGGGCCGCACAACATTGCCAATACTCTTGGACATTTTCGTCTCATCAACATTCCAATAGCCATGCACATGCAGTTTAGCATAGG
>JASJDT010000150.1 GCA_030065655.1 Desulfocapsaceae bacterium
CATAAAGAAAATAAAAACTCATTTGAATGAGAAAATAACTTACTCCGACAAGCGGGATCTGATATGCGGCTTCTTTTAATGGGCTATTTTCAGTAAGCAGCTTGAGCGATGCAAAAACAATAATATTTTGTAAGGGATTGATCCCAAGTTGGATACCCGATACAACATCAAGCATCCAACCGACTACGAAAACAAACAAAAGACCGTTTACCCAGCTAAATCTGTAAGCAGAAAAGACTACGATAATATAGAGAAAATCTGGTCTACCAAGCCAATCAGGAAAAAGCTGCAAGATGGTCGTCTGAGCCACTATTATTAAAACACTCAGAACGAGGAAGAACCCCACCATCATCATGGCTTTTCTCCGGAAACATCCTGCATTTCCGCCTCCCAGCTCAGCTTTTCTGTCAAATTAATGAACACGACTTCAAGTTTCTGGAAATTAACCGCAGGTTCAACCTCAATCTCCTGGAACATTCCCCGCTGTTTTCTTCTCACAGCAGATACTCTACCGAGAGGTATGCCAGTTGGAAAAACTCCTCCAATACCTGCTGTCACTATTCTATCGCCCACAGCAACATCGGCATTCTTGAGCACATAATACAACGTAAATCCCCTTTGGCCAGCACCTTTCAGGATACCTCTCACCCTGTTTTTCTGAACCATGGCATCGATAGCGCTACTTGGAGCATTTGCCAGCAAAATTTTCGAATAATTCGGTGATGCCTGGGTTACCTGGCCAACTACACCATTTTCATTTCGGGCTACCATCCCTTTTATTATACCGTCATTCTCACCTCGATCGACAATAATTGTCTGAAACCAATAGGAAGGATCTTTTCCAACTACTCTTGCGGTGATGGAGGGAAATGGTTCTCTTTGCTTAAATTTTAATTTTTCGGAAAGGCCCAGATAAATGGAGTATACTTCGGCATATTCATTGAATTTATCCTCATATTCAACAAGTAACTGCCGCAGACGTTTATTTTCATCACGAATTTCCCACAGAGAAATGTAATCATCCCAGACACCGCTAATATTTGCGGAGATTTTAGTGGCAAATGACTGGAAAGGACCTAATGATTCGAGGGTCAATTGGTGGAATAACCCAAATCTACCACCAAAGGAGGCAATAAAAAGGATTAAGCAGCAGACAAGGACAACAAGGAAGATCACCTTTGTCATTGCCAACTGTTTGAGTCCTGTTCTGGGGGTGTTTGTTTTTCTCACCACCGATATAACAAATCCTAAATGCCAGGGAAAACCAATCTCAGGTCGAAAACGATCCTCAATGTTAATTTTCCCTGACCATTACTTTTTCTTGGAAATATGTCTGGCTTTGAATCAAATTGCCATCTGTATAGACGATGATCTAAGGCGTATTGCACAAACAACCGGCCACCGTCTAACTGATTGTTACCTCTCTTAAAATATCAAGATTATCAAGTGCCTTGCCTGAGCCTAGGACCACAGAAGAAAGTGGATCTTCCGTCACAATAATCGGCATCCCGGTCTGTTCCTTGAGACTCTTGTCGAGATTCTTTAATAGTGCTCCTCCTCCAGTGAGCACGATACCCTGATCAACGATGTCGGCGGCCAGCTCCGGTGGAGTAACCTCAAGTGCTACTTTTACAGCATCTATAATTACGTCCACCTGTTCAGCAATAGCTGATTGAATTTCATCAGCTGATATAGCCAAGGTTTTAGGTACACCGGAAACAAGATCGCGTCCTTTGATATCCATTGTCTCATAGGGATCTTCGGGCATGACATTGCCAATGGTAATCTTGATTTCCTCGGCTGTCCGCTCACCAATGGCAAGGTTATGTTTGCGCTTGATATATTGGAGAATTGCCTCATCCATCTTATCACCTGCTACCCTGACCGATTTGGCATATACAATTCCGGCAAGAGAGATAACCGCAACTTCGGTTGTACCTCCGCCGATATCAACCACCATATTGGCGGTGGGTTCGGTAATTGGTAGATTGGCACCAATTGCTGCTGCCATTGGTTCCTCAATGAGATATACCTCGCGGGCACCGGCCGATTCCGCTGATTCTCGTACCGCCCGTTTCTCTACCTGTGTGATACCAGAAGGAACCGAGATCATAATTCTAGGATACACAAGAGTCCTGCGATTATGCACCTTCTTTATGAAGTAGCGCAACATCGCTTCAGTGACTTCAAAATCAGCAATGACTCCATCTTTGATTGGGCGGATTGCGGTGATATTACCAGGGGTTTTTCCCAGCATTTGCTTGGCCTCCTGGCCAACGGCAAGTACTTTACTTCCCCGACCATCCTGCCTTACGGCCACAACCGATGGTTCCCTGAGAACAATCCCCTTACCTTTGACATAGAGTACCGTATTTGCCGTTCCCAGGTCGATGGCAAGATCGTTGGAGAGCCAGCCGAATAAAAAGTTAAATGGTGAATACATATAATCTTCCCTCTTCGGAAAACACCGGAATAAAATTTATCGTTATTTATGCTCTGCAGAGATAATTATTAAACTCTCCCCTGTCTTCTCACTATCATCTCTGATTCTTCTCATCTAGCAGCCGGAGCTGCAAACGACCAAGCATACCAGAGCTCCTCGTCAGACGCAACAAATATGCATTTTACGCTCTATTATATATCAAAATTTATTGACACTGCCAGGAAAGCTTGTTAATGATTGACCTCAATTTTCCGCAAAGACCATTTTAAGGGGCTATAGCTCAGCTGGGAGAGCGCTTGACTGGCAGTCAAGAGGTCGTCGGTTCGATCCCGTCTAGCTCCACCATAAATAGAAAGGGTTTACCTCTCTGGGGAGGTAAACCCTTTTTTCTTTTATGATATTGAGGTCTGACCCCAATTTTTTCTGTCAGCGGCTACTCCTGGATTTCACAATTAGTACCGCTATACCCATCCTCACACCAGCAAGCGGTTGCGCCCGGGTTGGCTTGATCCGGCATGCATTGTCCTTGCTCCGGGCCAGAGCAAACATGGGCAGAGAAGATGTCATATGAGCCGCAGGTGAACACACTCTCACAGAACTCGCCATAAAAACCAAATTGACAGGCACAGTAGGTATGCCGCCACACTCCCCCATCTGGATCCTCGATAATATTAATAGCGCAGGTCCCTCTGCCGTTGCAAACATCCGGGTCGCCCATCTGTATTCCGCCACAGGTGTCCCATGGACCATCTTCTAATTCGCAAAATTCTCCAACATAGCCAGGCTCGCATACGCAATTATCCTTGGAAGCGCATTTTCCATTAACACAGCCACTTGAACCAATAATATCCCAGCTGGAACCAGAATCAGTTTCGTATACATACCCCAGGCCCGGACCACACTCCCATCCCTCAAAGCTGCAATCAATTGAGCCAAGTCCACCACTCCGGTCATTACAGTGACATTCATCCGGGCCAATACATTTGCCAAGCCCAAGGCATACCCGTGGATCATCATATGCTATCCCGAAACATGTTCCGGTAAACTGGTCCTGGCAATACTCACCGCTATAGCCTTCAAAGCACTCACAACTATCATCATGAGAACAGACACCGTTGCCGTTGCATGGCTCGCCTCCTGCAGGTCCGCAGCTGACCCCGACATGTGACTGGCAGACTGTGCCGCTCCAGCCCGGTTCACATTCGCAGCGGTCTTCAGCAACACACTCACCATGACTCGAGCAGACAGTATCAAGTGATGCCAGTGTTCCGAAGCATTTGCGTTCCGGCTTATAATCACATTCATACCCCAACCAGCCATCGTCACACCGGCAGCCAACTTTGGAGTTGCCATCCCCTACCCCCTCGATACATTGGCCTTTGCCGCCGCAGACCATCGAATCGGAGGCACCGACGCCATTGCAGACAAGCTCCTGCTGCTCGCAGGTATCACCTGTATACCCCACCTCGCAATTGCAAATACCAGTGCCTTCCGGCAGTCCCGTCCCCTCTTCACATGTACCATGCCCATTGCAGGCTGCAGGGTCATCGGAAGGGATTCCTCCACATGTGATAATGACACTACCGGTATCTGAAAGAAGTAAGGAACACACTGGAATGAGGGAATCTGATTTACTTACTTTGTTTGTATCAACACTGGCTATTGTTTCAGAAGATATAACAATCATTGGAATTATTACCAACATCGAGCAAAGCAACCACCTGGTCAAAAAACTGTGCACTCCAAATCTCTGTTGATTCATATAGTCTTTCCTTTAATGGCAGATTTATACGTTCACCTCTTCAAGCACAACACCGAAAAGTTCTCCTGCACTTTTCGGAACTGAAAATCACTCGTAACCTAACAAAAAGTAACTTTTCTATCAAGACTAAATTAGAGTAATAAATGGTACTTAAGCACCTCGATGGAACTTCAGATTGGTGTTTATCCACTGGTTATTTTAAAACGATCCCCAAGTGGCTCAACGATAGCTCCGGTAATAGTTTTGAAGACGATTTATCAGAAACAGGTTTTACCTGAAGGCAAGAACGAGAGGCAGCAAGGGACACACCAACTATTTTTTTTATATAAATATTAAAATTTGCACACTAGATATAAACATGAGATGAATCCCTGGCGTTCAAAAGGTAATCGGTTAGATCCCTTCTAGTTCCACTGGGAATAAAATATGGCTACATCTCTATGGAACTTAATCCTCTTTTCGGTTATTTAATTGAGGTCTGACCCCGAATTATACTGCGGAAATTTGCGCTATTGTTTAAAAATGAGACAACGATACCATTTAATGGTACTGATCATCGAGGAAAGAAGAAAGGTTATCACAGGAGGCGATGAAGTGAAAAAAGGCGAAAATAAAATTGGTTTTTTTAGGTGTTTGCTTATCGCTATCGCGTTAATAGTTATCTGCGCCACGATGGGTTCTGCCCAGTCCATCACCGATGATGAATTTGTCTTCGTCAAGGGAGGTTGCTTTCAAATGGGAGATGTTTTTGGTGACGGTGTCGACCTGGAACTGCCTGTTCACGAAGTATGCCTTTCTGACTATTATATATCTAAATATGAAGTGACCCAGGAACTTTGGCAACAGGTTATGGGGAACAATCCCTCGCAAAATCAGCAAGACAGGTATCCTGTCGATATTGTAAACTTCTGGCAAATCGAGGACTTTCTAAAAAAGCTCAACTCCCTGACAGGTAAGACTTATCGCCTGCCAACCGAGGCGGAGTGGGAATATGCCTGCCGAGCAGGGGGAAAAAAAGTAAAGTACGGCACGGAGAAGGGAAATCTTGAAAAAGACCTGGCAAATTATACCCCTGAAGGGACAGAGGAAGGATCGATTATGGAGGTTGGAAGTTTCCCTCCAAATGCGCTGGGAATTTATGACATGTCAGGTAATGTGTCAGAATGGGTAATGGATTGGTATGATAGACACCATTACAAGCAAAGTCCGGTTAAAGATCCTGTAGTGCTTGAGACACGCATGCCTACTTTGAAAGTAAGACGCGGAGGATATTGGGGTGACAAAGCTTGGATATTACGCTGCTCGTTCAGAAATTACAGAAGACCAGCACACCGGCTGATCGGCTTGGGTTTCAGGTTGGCTGAAGATCCCTAGCAGGTAACACTCCTTTCTAAGATTCTAGTTCTTATTAAAAGTGTCCGGTAAAATGGGGGAGGTTCAAAATTCTCAAACGTGAAATCTTCAGGTTTTTGCAAATAAGGATTTTCTCGCGCATTCGAAAGGTCGAGTTCCAAGAGCAAGTGCTTCAGTTACTTAGCTATTAGGATATTGAATAGCCGTCTGGTCATCTCATTAAAATTTATCTACTTCCTAGTTTGAATAGCTGATGCTGATAAGCCATCGCTTTCTTAGCTTGGCAAAGAAATAACCGCTCTCAAAAGAGACCATCAGTAACCTCAGCATAAAGATGCGGATGTCAATTTGGAGAGTCTCCAAAAGGATGGATTTCTACCACAAATCCGAGAATTCCCGTCTTTTGCCGGGTGCAATCCTGAAAAACCTTTTTAAGCTCTTCGTTATTTACTTACCAAATTGCCAAAATTATTTAGCTGGCAACCCATTCTATCGGCGTGGATTAAATCCCAAATCCAACCAGGTTTTATAGGTATTGTGAAAATTTAGATAGTCAGTGTAGATCTTATCAAAATCGGTGTTAGCGGCGCGCTGCTCATCCATAACTGTAGACATTTCCGTTTCAATTGCTGTTAAAACAGCATCAGGAAAGTATCTATTTTCAACTCCCTGCATTGCATTATCAATTATATACTGTGCCTGAATAGATTCAGAATATGACATATTTTCTGCTGTAACAGCCCGGCATGACATGTCAATAGCCATTTGCTGGTGGGCTGTTAAATTGTTCCAGACATCCTTGTTTACCAATAGTTCCAAAATAAACGAAGGCTGGTGCCAACCAGGAAAATAATTATAACTTGCCACTGAAGGAAAATCCTTAAGACTATCAATTGCTGGGGCTGAAAATTCTGCAGCATCGATAGAGCCGTCCTGAAACTTGGAAATAATCTCCGACCCACTGAAACAAGTCGTTATAGCACCAAGTTTCTGCAAAGCAAGCGCTCCCAACCCACAGACTCGCATCTTCAGGCCTGAAAAATCATTTACGGAATCAATCGGCTGCTCATACCAACCGCCTGTCTCGCCAGTCACAGCGCCGCAGGGAAGCACTTTAACGTTATAACCGTTACTGTCGTAGAGCTCCTGCCATAAAGTTAAACCGTTACCATGCCAGACCCAGGCTAAGAATTCGATGACCTCTGGACCGAAAGGTATGCACCCAAAAAGAACAGCAGCTGGAATACTATGATATCCGGCCCACCCATAAGCAGACTCAAGACTACCTGCAGATACCATGGGAAGAAGCTGATCCGTTGCTACAGATGTATTATCAAATTTTATGGAAACGCTACCATTACTTAATGTCTCAATACGATCATCAATCCAATAGATAGGAGTCCCCAGACCTTCAAATGATGAACTAAAAACCGGTTTAACATTCAAAACCTTCTTTTTAGTCTCTGTGCTGTTAAGTGGGACGATCACAACTTTTTCATGAGCCATTGCTGTTATGTTTATAATTAACAACAAACCAGAAATACCTGCTATTCGAAGACAAACAAAAATCAGCTTTTTCATACCCCCCTCCATTTCAAGTTAATAAATAATTGCTATCTATGGATGAACTAATCTTTCCCTTCACTTCAGCTAAAACTGGGCTAATGCTCAGAATCCTAACTTTTTTAACGGCTGAAAAAAGGAAATTTCTCAACAGCATGGGTAGTAATGTTAATAAAGAAGAAAGAAGAAGAAACGGTCACCTATTAAAAGGCCCCTTGTCAAAGAATAAATTTGCTCGTTCGGAGCAAAGGGTCACACGAGAATAAAGGGTCCGGTCTTGAAAATTTGTATTCAACTATCTTTGATAACTTGACTCACAAAAAATTTGTGCCAGATTTATTTTACAGCCTTTTCCGACTTACCTGGCCCGCGATTAGACAATATAATTTTATATTTCTTTTCAAGTTGCTCCCTAAAGCGGTTACCATCGGTTACTTGATTCCGTTGTATTGAGGTGAATATGTAAATTGGGGTCTGAGGTTCCCCCAATTTCTCACAGAAAAATGTCCCTCTGTGGATTCTATTTTATGAATCTACTCATTAGCATTGTT
>JASJDT010000151.1 GCA_030065655.1 Desulfocapsaceae bacterium
GAGCAGAAGCGCATTGCTTTTCTCGATGAGAATGGCACCATTGGCGGCACCGATATCAGCGTCGCCGATGCCAGAGCTGGCAAATTCAGCGGACCCATTATCCCTCAAGATCTACAGAGGCAATGCGCTTCTGCTCCTCAAATCGTTGTTTTCTCCTATCACTCCGCTTTTTCATTAGAGTGAGGCGCTCGCTATTGAGGGAGGCCATTCCCTCCAGAGCTTGCAAGGCAGATTTATCAAGAACCTCAGGATAGCTTTGCAGGAGATCGGTGGAATACGAAAGTTGTTTTTCGGCTGATTCAGTCATGGCAACACCTCACTAGGTTTATTGATTGTACAATATGAATTGCCACAAAAGTTGCAAGCGAAATTTCGCTAAAAAAGATATTTCATTTTTATTTGTAAGCTTCTAAATCTAGAAGTATAGTAATGTCATGATGAAAAATATGGATCCGGAAAACCTTAAGATTATCTTTGGCATCAAGATCAAAACATTCAGAACCGAAAAGCATCTGTCTCTCCAGGAGCTTTCTCAAAAATCAGGTATTGCTGTCTCGTATCTAAGCGAGATTGAGTCAGGAAAAAAGTATCCAAAACCAGAGAAACTCATTCAGCTTTCCCAGGCACTTGGTGTGGATTACGACACAATGGTTTCTCTAAAAGTTGGCAAGGCTCTTGACCCATTTACCGCTCTGATCAACTCGGAGTTAATCAAACAATTCCCATTCCATCTTTTCGGCATTAACGCTCGCGATATTCTAGCGCTGTTCAAGAATGACCCGGATAATGCTCACGCCTTTCTGCAAACCTTCCTACAAATAAGCAGAGCCTACGATATGTCCTTGGAAAACTTCCTCTTTGCCGCCCTGCGGACGTTTCAACGACTCCACAACAACTATTTTCCAGAACTTGAGCAGCTGGCCAATGACTTCTGGACAATCAACGGTTTGACGGAAACTACTCCCAACTTTGACCAGCTCAAAGCGATACTGACGGAAAAATACGCCTATCGTATTGAAGAAAAAGAACTGGCACACCACCCAGTGCTCAACGGTTTTCGATCTGTGCTCAGAGACAAGGGCTATCTTTCCCTGAACGACAATCTGGCAAACTCTCAAAAGACATTCGTACTTGCCCGTGAATTAGGGTTTCTCGAACTTGAGATCACGGAAAGGCCACTCACTTCATCCTACATACAGGTAAAGAATTTTGACCAGTTGGTTAATAATTTCAAAGCCTCATATTTTGGTGGTGCCCTGCTTATCCCCCAAGAACATTTTGCCAGGAATTTACGCCGCTTTTTCAGCAAAAAGGAGTGGGACGCGAAAGCTTTCATGGAATTACTGAAAACACATCGGGCCACCCCGGAAATGCTTCTCTACCGAATGAGCCAGATTCTACCTGGGGTTCTCGGACTCAGTTCCATATTCTACATGCGTTTTACCAATTCTGAAGACCGGTTGACTGTCAACCTGACCAAGGAACTCAACATGACCGAAACACTTGTTCCCTATGGTCTGGGTATTCGCGAACATTACTGCCGACGTTGGCTCCCCTTGAGACTGCTAAAAGAAGTGAGAAACCAGATTCTCCCCCTTACCGCCGGTGCCCAAATAATTCATTTTGTCCAGAGCGGCACTCGCTTCCTTCTACTCAGCATGGCCCGTCCGCTCTCACTTGCCAAGGCACGTGAATCGGCTATCGCCATCGGTTTCAAAATAGAGGCTAAAACAGCTGAGCAAATCAATTTTCTTGGTGATCCAAGCATAGCTGAAGAGGAAGTGGGTGAAACCTGTGAACGTTGCCCTTTGACTGACTGCAGTGAACGAGTGGTTGAAGCTTCAATCATCAGCAGGCAGAACCGGGAAAAACTTAGAGAAGCAGCATTGCAGGATTTTATCCGATGAGTTAGGAATTCTAATATAACATATCGTATTTATGTAACTTAAAATACCCGTTCAGTCGAGACTCACCATAAATTTCATAGAAGTATTTGCCCAAAAAACCAAATTTACATATTGACCTGCAAAAATTTACTTGACGAGATAGCTTTAGCAGTATATTTGTGTGTACAACTAAATGAAAAGCTATGAACGACAAGAAAACAAATATTCTTGAGTGCTGTCTTTTTTTTACGGCAAATTCCCTGGCCCGAGTCATTACCAAGATGGGAGAGGAGGAGTTCTCAACGGTGGGTATGACTCCCTCTTATGCCTTTTTGCTCACCTTGGCTATAGAGCAACCTGGGATCTCACAGAAAGAACTTGCTGCAAATCTGCACATGGCACCCTCAACAGTATCGCGCTTTGTGGATGCGCTGGTGCATAGAGGACTCATCAGCAAGACCAATGAAGGACGCAACACCTATATCTTCCCAACCGAGGAAGGAGAATCCTGCAAGGATGATATTGGCAAAGCCTGGCTTCGTCTCTATGAGCGCTACAGCCGTATTCTCGGCAAAGAGCAAGGCGATCTGCTGACGGAAATGGCTGCCAAAGCAAGCCGGAAACTTAGTGAAAGCTAACCGTTATTTTTTATCCTTTAATTTGCATGTACAAGCATGTTTTTTTATTTGGCATTATCTAGCTTTTTCTAAACAGTAAAGGAAACAACACTATGCCGCCCTGCTCTTCTTTGCTAGCTCAAAATGCTGAGGAATTTTCAGAGGATGCAGCTATGCGACTTAGCATAATAGAATATATTATCCTTACATTTTTCTGTGCCTTGCTCTTCTCTACAGTCTGCATATCGGTGTGGAGTGGCATACTGCTCGCCGTTGGTAAAACCCAGGGTGGTGGCCCACTGGGAATGTTGTTCAGCATCTGGCAAAACTTCTAGTGTCATGTCATGTTTCAAATGTCGTAATAGAGCGCCGGGATTCTGGTTTCCTGCTAGACGCGCAGGAAGGAGCGTAGCAGCGCTACGTGACTGACTAAGCAACGACGTCAGGAGGCCAGAGTAACAAGCTCTATGCGACAGGTGAGGCATGACAGGACACCAGGATATCCATTAGCAGAGCTTCATTGTAAATGTAACAAATAAATGTGAGTCCACCAGCTAAAGATAAGGCCAACCGTAGCTAAGATTCTTATTACAAATCTGTCCAAAATGAAGGAGAAAATCATGTCCCACACAGCTTTCAACGCAAAACTCTATGCACTGCCTACAACCCAGCTAATTCTCGGAACCCGTGTTGACGACGAAGTTAATTTCATGGCACTTGCCTGGGCAACCCGAGTAAATTACCAGCCTCCGCTGATTGGCATTGCGGTAAACAAAAACCATATGAGTCACCGGGGAATTCTCCAGAATAAAGAATTTAGCCTCTGCATGCCCAACAGAGCAATGGTTGCCAAAACCGATTACGTCGGTTTGGTCTCCGCCAGAAAGGTAAACAAGTCAGAAGTTTTCGAAGTTTTCTACGGTGATCTTCAGCATGCCCCGCTCATTCGTGAGTGTCCACTGAATCTCGAATTGCAACTTTATGAATCCATTGATTTGCCCACAAATACTGTCTTTATCGGAGAAATAACTGGCAGCTGGTGCGAAGAGGGATGCCTTGCCGAAGGTAAACCCGATATCACCAAAATAGATCCGTTCGTTTTGACCATGCCGGATAATCGCTACTGGAGTATTGGAGAACAGGTTGGCAATGCCTGGAAGGATGGTAAGAGCATGAAAGGTTGATGTCTCCGGACAACAAAACCACCTTACAACGTTGAGGATTTATGATGCATATTTTTATCGTTTACTATCATCCTGAGCCGCAAAGCTTTAACGGTGCAATGCTGGCCGCGGCTGTAAATGCGCTTAAAAAACATGGTCATGATGTGAAGGTGTCCAATCTCCATGAAATGGATTTTAACCCCGTCTCAGGCAGACATAACTTCACCGTTGTCAATGATAAAACATTTTTCAAGCAACAACTCGAAGAAATACACGCCACTGAGGTGAATGGCTTCAGCCGGGAAATTGAAGTGGAACAGAGCAAACTTCAATGGTGCGACCTGATGATCTGGCAGTTTCCACTATGGTGGTTTGGCCTACCAGCTCCCTTAAAAGGTTGGGTGGACCGGGTGTTTGCCATGGGCCGCACCTACGGCAATGGCAGGTTTTATGATGATGGTATCTTCAAAGGCAAAAAGGCCATGCTATCTCTTACTACCGGAGGCCCCCAGGAAGCGTATCTTTCCGATGGTTTCAATGGTGATATAAACGGCATACTCCGCCCTATTCACCGGGGAATGCTTGAATTTGTTGGTTTTCAAGTTCTCGCACCACAAATCGTTTGGGGGCCGGCACACCTTTCTCAGCCGGAAAGGGCTGGAATGCTTGACCTATACGTGCAACGGCTCGCTGGAATCGAAGCTGAAAGACCGATTGAAATTGGCACGTACAGCTAAGATCCGTCTTCAATTTTTCATGCAGCAAGCAGACTGGGGCAGCTTGTTCATAGCCTTTTTGTGATGATGTGAGTTATTCTCCGCTGCTTTGAGAATATTAGCCAGCAATGGATTTACTTGTTGATAATGGGTAACCGGAGCGAAATGTCCGCCATCAACCCAAATCAGCTTGGCATCCCTGATATTGTTGGCGATTTTGTCTGTGATGGCCAAAGAGTAAGGGGGGCTTTGCCTGCCTGCAATGACCATGAAAGGTCTGGGTAGGTAGGCATAATCAGCTAAGGTCAGCGGAACTGAAGATGCTGCTTTGAAATCGAGCACCATTTTTTTTACCCCCTCTCCAAGCAGAAGTCTCTCTCGTTGACTAAGTCTGCTAAAAGCTCCCGGAGTTGTCCAGGCATCGATGAATTTTTCAGCGGCATCAATCCTGCGGCCCTGATCAATATCCGAGCTTATTTCCGCCACCATCTTTTTTGAGGCAAGGAACTCTTCGTGATCAGCTTCGAGAAGGTGATAGGCCATTGGCTCGATGGTAGTAAGGCTGCATATTCTCGAAGAGTGGTGATAGGCATGGTACAAGGCAACAACACCACCGTAGGAGTGGCCCACGAGATGATAGGGTTCCCGATGGCCAAGGGTCTTGTCGATCACTTCCTGAAGGAGCACAGATTCGTGCTCAAGACTGTATTCTTGAGGATTTACGGGATAGGGTGTGTCGCCATAGCCGCTCAAGTCCATGGCTACCACCCTGAAGTCTTTGGCCAGATCATGCATCAAGGGCCGCCACTGGTTTTTCGAAGCCATGGAGCCATGAAGAAGAATCACTGCCGGCCCTATACCTTTTACGCTGTATCCAGTTGGCATCACCTACTCACTTTATCATTGTCGATATTTTCAGGTCCAATATATTACCGCAGAAACTGCTAATTTTTTCGTGAGCTCTTTTCATTTAGGCAAATCCCGATAGGCGTAATCCGCCAAAGTATGATGGAGCACGTGTTCACGAAGACCACAATTTAATATACATTTTACGTAAAAGTCAATACACTTCGTGCTTCGGGTTTCTCCGTTGACCTAAACCGTCGATGGCGATCTTTTCTCTTGAGTTTTCATTATTTTCCATCTAACCTCGCAAGCGGGATGAGTATCCCTGAAAAGTTTACCAATCATGGAGACTGGCGAATAACCTTACGCAGGCAGCCTTCCTCTGCAACGCATCAATTATTATGAAAGAAATCAACGTATGATCTTCACTGGTGCCTTCATCGCAATTTGTACAGTGTTATGTTGGACTGTCAGTGTACAGTTTTTCGAAGCTGCCTCCAAAAGGGTCGGCTCGACATCGGTCAACATTATTCGCATAACCGTGGCACTCCTGCTTTTTGGCTTACTCCTGCTGATCCGGGATGGCAGCCTAATCCCTGTTCAATTTCCCTTACGCGCCTGGTTTTTGCTTGGGCTTTCAGGAGTCGTAGGTTTTTTTATCGGTGATATTTTTCTCTTCAAAGCACTTGTAGAATTAGGCCCACGTCTCGCCATGCTGCTGCACAGTCTTGCTGCCCCGACAGCCGCAGTAATTGGCTGGTTCTTTCTCGATGAGCATTACAGTAGCCTCCAATGGTTTGGCATGGCCGTGACTCTTAGCGGTGTAGCTATGGTTATTATGGAGAAAAAGAGCAAACGGCCAATCAAGCGGGGCAGCATCCAACGCAACGCCACCCTCGCAGGAGTCATTTTCGGCCTTCTGGCTATGGCTGGTCAGGGTTGCGGAATGGTTCTGAGTAAAGCCGGAATGCAAACTGACTCAGGCTATCTCGATGCCTTCGCAGCCACGCAAATTCGGGCCATGGCAGCCTTTGTCTGTTTCTTTCTCTTTTTCACCCTGAGTGGCAGATGGGTGCGGGTCCGCTCCGCCATGAAGGACAGAAGAGCACTAATCTACACCTCGCTCGGTGCAGCCATAGGTCCATTCCTCGGCGTCTCACTGGCTCTTCTTTCCCTGCACTTTATCTCCACCGGAGTAGCCTCAACCATTTTTGCTCTGGTACCAGTCTGCATTATTCCCTTCGCTATTATCATCCACCGCGAGCATGTCAGTTTCTTGGCGATATGTGGAGCATGCATAGCTGTTATTGGGGTGTATTTGCTCACCTGCTGAAACCATCATATCGCGGTTCGATAAAGAGGGAAAATAGACAGAGAACCCAATTTGCCACACCGCTGTGACAACCATCAATGGCCGTGCGGTCTGCCGCGGGTCTACTGACTATAAAGAAAAATAGATGAGATGAATAAGAAAACCCGCTGCAGAAAGCTTCTCCAGCGGGTTCATAGATTTTCAGGATAAAGATTTATTGGTAATGCTATGGTTAGCCGTCCAAAGCATTGATACCGTCTCCGGTTATGCCATATTTGCAGCGCTCCGGACTGTCCAGCAAGTTGTCTTTTTTCAGCTTGGTGATAGTACTGCTGACCGTCTTTTTGTCGATACCTGTTGCTTCAGCAATATCTTTTGCTCCCGCCGGTTTATCACAATTTTTAAAAGCTTCCAGAATTTTTTTCTGTTCAGCACTCAAAACCTGCTGAGTTCCAGATGCAGTACCCGCCATACTCTTCTCTCCTCTTATTTGCGATTTTTCTTGAGACACTGGCTGCACACCCCGGAAAACTCGAGCCTGTAACCGGAGATCCGATATCCCTTGATTGTTTCACTCGACAACAATCCCAGCTCTTTCCGGTTAAGGTTCAGGTTGTCCACCCGATGGCACTGAATGCAGTGGATATGGTCGTGCTCACCGGTATCCCAGTCGAAGCGTTTCTGTCTGCCACTGACCTCAAGTTTGCCAATCATCCCAGCTTCTGAAAGGATCTCAAGATTCCGGTAGACCGTTGCCAAACTGATCCTCGGCATTTTCTTTTTGACCCGTTCATAGAGTTCATCGGCGGTCAAATGATCTTTGCTCTTCTTTAGCTCCTGCAAAATCATCTCACGCTGATTGGTCATTCTCAGCTGCATAAATTACCTTTTTTAGGAATAATTACCAATACTATGCAATTGCTCTACTACTGTCAAGCAAAAAATAGTGAGACGATATTGCATAAAATACCTTTATCTTATGTGATATAAACCAAAAAATGATATACTCACTGCGATTTCAATTCTGCATAGTAATCCGCAAAGATAATGGTTGCTTTGGTTAGTCTATTATCAGGAATTCTATCTAGATCGTATAACCAGTCTCTCTCAATTATGGAATAAGCTGAACATCCTGAGAGCACTTTTACTATTATCTATTACCTATGTGGCAAGCCGGTTTAGAACGATTATTTTCCCTGGAAACGTAAGTT
>JASJDT010000152.1 GCA_030065655.1 Desulfocapsaceae bacterium
ATCCCACTGATACCGCCTCCTATGACTAGAACAGCACCGGTGGGCGGGTTGATGTCGTTTCTCGCGGATTGGATACTTTGATTCATGGTCTTTCCTCCCCTGCAGCCTCCTGGGCGGTGAACAGATCTGCCAGTACATCTGGTCGTACAAGATGTAGCTTTTTCTGCTTCTGCGGATAGACACCATTCATGGCGGCGACAATCAGCTCAGTGGCAAAAAAAGCGGGCAGGCTGTCATCAGGATTATTGTCCAGCTGGCGACTCTCTAAATTGGCCTGGCACATCGGACAGTCGGTGACAAAAGCTTTGGCGCCGCCGCGTCTTGCTGCCGTATTAATATCACCAACGAGTTTACGGGCGATGTCGGGACGAGCCATGGTAAGACTGCCTGAGCAGCATTCTGTTCTATGGGCCCATCTGACCGGTGCAGCTCCAAGTGCTTCGACGATGGTTTCAAGGGTAGTTGGCATTTCAAAATTCCGGGCACCGGTCACTTTTGGAGGCCTCAGGGAGAGGCAGCCGTAGTAACAGGCTATGGGAAGATCGTCCAGGTTACGGATAATCTTCTCCTGAATGCGGGCGATGATTTCCGGTTCAGCCAAAAATGTGGAAATGTGGAGAATGCGAAAGTCGGGAGAATAGGCTTCAACATCCCAGAATTCCGGATCCTCCCGCAGAGCAATATCTGCTGCACGGAGCCTCTGATAACAAGCAGCGCAGGGAACAAGGATGTCGTGCCGATGATCGAGGTTGAGGAGCAGGTTGCGCATGGGCAGCCGATTGCCGATTTCATGATTAGTCATATGTGCCGATGAGGCGCCGCAACAGTTCCAGTCAGGAATCTCGAGGAGATCAATATCGAGTGCTGCGCAGACTTCTCGTACAGATTTGTCATAGTCGAGCGCTGTTCCCTGAAGCGAACAGCCAGGATAATATGATAATTTCATCGTTCATACTCCTTGCCCTTTCCCGAGAAGATCTGACGTATCTCGGATTTTCCCTGAATAGAATGTGGCTTCAGCGACAACTTACCTTTTTTGAACATGTCCAGGCCGAGTTTCATATCACCCATAAAATCTCGGGAACGCAGTTTGTAAGCGCCGATCATGCCAACCTCATAGGCTCTTCCCCAATGCTTGATAGAGCCCAGGAAACAGTCATGGAAAATGGCAATTCGCTCCTCGGCCGGTCGTATTCCTTTACGTAGAGCAAGCTCGCGGAGAACATCCATCAGTCCGGCAATCTCAATATCATTTGGGCATCTGCTGGCACAGGTTTCGCAAGCGGCACAAAGCCAGATCGTTTTACTGGTTAGTAGTCGTTCTTCAGCTCCATAGGCTGCCAAGCGGACCACCTCCATGACGTTGAGATCAAAAAACTCTGAGACCGGACAGCCGGCTGAACAACGGCCACACTGGTAACAGCTGTGAACATCCACCTCCATAGTTTTCAATTTTTCCAGAAATTTCTTACTGCCGCTTTCCGGTGATATGGGCTCAGTGTTCATTGGCTTCTCCTATTAAATTTTCCATTACTGCAGGAAATCTCAGGGTGAAGGTGGAACCCTGGCCAGGTTCCGAGGTGACTCTGATGCTTCCTTTATGTTCTTTAACGATGGCATAGGATACCGACAGGCCGAGACCGGTACCTTCTCCTGTCGACTTCGTGGTGAAAAAGGGTTCGAATATCTGATCGATTACCTCTTTTTCAATACCAGGTCCGGTGTCGCTGATGATCACTTCGTTAATATCATGATTCGCTCTGGTACGGCTGATGATGTCCAAAGTGCCTTTGCCATTCATTGCCTGGGCGGCATTGACCACAATATTGAGAATAACCTGATTGAGCCGGATGGTATTGCCAAAGATAGGTGGCAGGTTTTGGTCGAGCTCACGGTTGATTTGGATGTTTTGGAAAAGGGGTTGATTATGAACCACGGTGAGAGTTTTGCCGATGACCTCATTAATATCGATGAGGGCCATCTCATAACTTTTCTGATGAGAAAATTCCAGCAGGTCAGCCACAATCACTTTACAGCGCTCAGCCTCATTGATGATGGTTTGTAGATCCTCTGTGGCTGGATGTTCATCACCGAGATCTTCTTTGATGAGATTTGAGTAAAGCATGATACCCGACATTGGATTATTGATCTCGTGGGCAACGCCGGCTGCGAGCCGGCCAAGACCGGCCATTTTTTCCGATTGCATTAGCATTTTATGGGTTTGCTCGAGGTCCTCTTCGATGCGCAGCATGGCCCGCAGGTCCGTGAAAATACCAAAGGTGGCAATTTCCTGATCGTCGTCGTAGATTATTCCTCCGGAGAAATTTACCGGAATATCCGTTCCATGTTTATTTTTGACGATCAACTCCTGATGGCGCAGCTTGCCTTTGCCGCCATAATCATCGCTGCGCATCCGTCTAAGGATGGTTTTGGCCATTCCTGGATTGTATAATCCGGTAACGTGGAGTTTGAATTTTTCCACATTGTCATAACCAAGAAGATCCTGGGCACTTTGGTTAAAGATTATGAGGTTGCCCTTCATGTCGGAGGCGATAATGCCATCTACAGAAGATTCGATAAGATTGTGGAAAAAGGCGTTGCGCCGCCGTAATTTTCCTTCTAGCGTTTTCCTGGTGGTGATGTCGATGAGATAGAGAAGATAATAGCCAGGTGATGATGGGGGGTAGACGAGTACGGCATCGAGAATTTGAGTTTCACTTTCTCCGGTTTCGATCTGAATCTCTTCACGAAAGCGAAGATCCTGTTGCTTTTCAGGTTTTTTGATAAATTCCTTGATGCGTCGATACATCTCGCCATTTTGATGGCCGAGGGCTGAGTGCAGATCACTGCCAGTGAGACCTCTATGGATTGCGCCAAGAAATTTGGTCGCCGCCGGATTGGCGTAGAGCACCTGATGATCAAAATTCACAACCATGACTCCGTTTGGCGTCTCTTCAAGAATCTGATAGAGATAGAGATTCGAGCCTAGTTCGTGCGTGAGTGTCGCCAGGTTCTTATTGAAGGGTGAGGTGTTCACTGGTGATGTCATTTACCCTCTGTCGTACATGTATGCTATACTACTACCGTTCTATAAGGTCTAAAAAATCCGGGAGCTTATCCCGCCAGCCGATGGCAAGAAGGACAACACCATACCCTAGCGGTTCAAGTTCTTTGAGAAAATCGGCAGCTACCTGCATCCCGGCTTCTTTTTTGACCGGGGCTTGCATCATTTTTTTGAGAAATTCCTGAGGTATGGACGGTACACCCGCAAGATTGTTAAGGTAGCGTACCATGGTCACCGACTTGAGATACATCAGTGACGTGTAGAGCTTTATACCTGTTTGTTCTGCAAAGGGTAAAAATTGTTCAATAATATTTAAATCGTAGGTAGGACCAAGGGTTACGGAATGAATTCCGTGTTCGCGAAGTTTGATAAACGACTCGGCCAGCTCCCTGTTGAAATTGACGTCATCTGATAGTTCGAGTGAAACGCCGACATTGAAGTCAGTGGCCCCATTAAGTTCTTCACCAGCGAGATCGACCCCTCTGTTGAGATTTTTCACACATTGGATCATGGAAATGAGGTCGAGATCACCGCTGCTTTTAGCAACGGGTTGATCACCTTCGGTGGGGTCGTGTCCCTCTTTTATGACAATGTTATTGATGCCCAGGGCGGCTGCGCTGAGAAGGTCGGCCTGGAAAGAAATTCGATTTCGGTCCCGGCCATTTATAATCATGGTGGGTTCAATCTTCTTCTCCAAAAGACTGACGCAAGGAGCTAGAGGAGACATGCGCATTATTGCATGTTCACCATCGGTTACTCGTACACCATCGACTCTGCCGCGTATGTGGAGAGCCGTTTTGATAAACGTGTCCAGATTTACTCCCTTGGGTGGATCGATTTCCGCAATGAGATGACAGGAATTTTGGGGAGTGACGCCACTAGTACTTTCCATGCAAACTCCTCCATAAGTGATGGTGAATCAGTGGTATGGGAGACCGTAGGTGCTGGAAACAATTGTCAGCGTCTGGTATCGGACAGCTGTTTAATCTCTGGCACCAGCGTGATCCGTATGATCACTAATTCTTAACAAAAATATAAGCATTACTCAAGAGCAAAATAATTGCGGTGGGTTACCAGCACCCTGGAAAGGTGATAAAGAATTATCAGAGAAAGCTTCTAAAAAAACCTATATTGGCGGAGATAAAATAGCCGGAGTGGGGTATAGCGAAAATTAATTGAACACAGTGAAATACAATTGATAACTCTAGGCGTGCTCTTGGTTTTGCTGAATGAGAGGATCTATTGTTTGTTAAATAGATGAAATATCCCAGAGTTTAACTCAGTTCACCCTCTTATTGGTGCAATAATTTTATTCCAAAGGGTTGCTGTTTGATAGTATAGTTGTGATTTTCAACCCTCAACTCTAAATAAAGAGAATTCGTCATGGAAATTCATAACCAGGACAAGGTGATTAACGATTGTGCCAGTGTCATTTTAGTGCCCGAAAAAGCTATCGAGGAGCCAGGCTATATTCTGACTCTCACCAAAAATAATGATACTTCGGCAAAGCATGAGTTTCACGCTATGGCGCAGATGGCTTATTTTCAATATCAGGATGGTGAGCTTGAAATAATTGATATTGAGGGTGATGTACAAGTAGTCACAGTTGATCGAAATGAAATTATGAATGAGGGGTTGCTTTTATATCGTGATGTACAAGGAGGCTTTCATGCTTGTGTGCATCAAGGGATCAATAAAAAGAAACTTTTGGAGACTGCTTACAGATTCTGCACTCGTTGGATACGGCTGGATATTTGACGATCATTGCCTAGAAATAGATTGTAAATCAGAAATTGGTTTTAAGAACACAGTAGTTGATCTAAGCTTTTAAGAAACTTATGCGATTCTCATTGTCGACTAATTGGTAAATGAAGCTGGAAAGTGAAGGGAAGTACTTTTCTATTAACGACCAGCAAGGAGAAAGAAATGAGAAAGTTAAATGTTATTACCATTGGTTGACTCGCCCTCACCATCACGTTGTCAGACTCTTTTAGCTTCGCAGCAGCCAGCGCAGCACCTAAAGTGAGTCAGGCTCAGTCAGTCAAAATAAATATCAATACCACCAATCAAACCCAGCTGCAGGAGATACCTGTATTGGTCCGGCAACTGCAGCAAAGATTCACCAATATTCTGTATCTAATGGGAAATTTTCCGCAGTTGAGGAATTGACCAAAATTAAGGGTATTGGACCAGTCACTTTAGAGTATGTATGAGGAGAGGACTGATTCAGCTTTCTTCTTTTCACCTAATCTTTACCGATCCGATCTTACCTCTTGTCAAAGTCATCATTTCTTCTCTCATCTATAAAGCGGCTATTCTGTCTAGTCAGTATTAAAGTGTCTATAATTATTGAGTCATCGACAATTGAAGAATCTCCTCTTTCATTGAGAAAGTGAGTGTTTATATTTCTCGAAGTTTTCTGTAAGATTTCCAATGAATTTTACGGTATTCCTGGCAGGAGTAATTATGATTCAGTCATTGTATTTGCTGGCTATATTTTAAACTCACTTTTATACGGGCAATTGCGCTGGCTATAAAAAGATAAAAAAATATCATTTAGTATTATGCAAATTTTACCAATGGCAGAGGTCGCAGCTTCCGAGGACAATAAAGAGTTTGCTCCTGGAACAATCATTGAACTAGCCGACCTTGATGAACCTGTCGACGATGAGGTTTGCTGTGGTGGAGCGCCTGCTCCGAAAAGTAATCCCTTCGAAAAACCTGGGTACAAGTTGCAGCCCTACGTCCGGGCTATTATCAAGGATAAGCATGTTGATGTCGCTTTGGTAAAAACTGAGCTTGACCGTTCTGATCACTGGGGAGCTTTATCGACAAGGCTAGGGTTCAACCGCAACGACTACAAAGTTGCACCCGGTTTGTATGGTGTTGGCAAACCCGATGCAGACTCTGAGGTACTGGTCACCGCGAATTACAAACTTACCTTCGATATAGTGCGTAAAGAACTTGGTGGACTCAACTGCTGGCTCCTTGTCTTGGATACCTGTGGAATCAATGTCTGGTGTGCTGCCGGCAAGGGGACGTTTGCCACCAGCGAACTGGTCGAGAGGCTCCAAACGACCAGATTAGCCGAAAAAGTGAACCACCGCAGGTTAATAGTTCCCCAGCTTGGCGCCGTCGGCGTTGCTAGTCATACTGTCCGTTTGCAGAGCGGTTTCCGGGTGATTTATGGGCCCGTACGGGCTACCGATATTCGAGCATTTTTACAGAATAATTTGCAGGTGACAGAGAAAATGCGTTCGGTCAGCTTCACCTTGAGAGAACGCTTCATTCTCATTCCGGTAGAAATTAACAACTTCAGTAGAAAAATATGGTGGATATTTCCCGTATTATTTCTTCTTTCTGGAATTAGCACATCTATATTCAGCCTGGAGGCTGCCTGGCAGCGCGGCTTTGCCATCTCGATAGCCGTGTTGTCTGGAGGACTACTTGGAACGGTGGTTGCGCCACTGTTGCTTCCCTGGATTCCTGGTAGGTCGTTTTCACTCAAAGGCACCATTACCGGCATTATTTTCGGGGTAATTGGTGTGCAGATTCTGACGATGTTAAGCATACTGGAAATGTTCTCTGTCATTCTTATCACTACTGCTATCAGCTCATATCTTTGCATGAATTTTACCGGTTCTACTCCTTATACATCGCCCAGTGGAGTTGAGAAAGAAATGAAGCTTGCCATACCGCTACAGGCTATTGCTGTCCTCATTGGTGCGGTACTTTGGTTGATCAGTCCTTTTGTGTAGAGGTAAATTTATGAAGTCATTTAGATATATCGAAGGAGTCGCCTCAATTACAGTTGACCGGCAGAAATGTGTCGGCTGTGCCATGTGTGTGAATGTCTGCCCCCACCAGGTTATTCAATTGCATGATAAAAAAGCAAATGTGGTGGACAGGGACGGCTGCATGGAATGTGGAGCCTGTGCTACAAACTGTCCGGTGGAAGCGATAAGTTTGACGCCAGGAGTTGGCTGTGCTTCGCTTATCATTAACCGATGTTTGAAGAAAAGGAATATTAACACCACCGGCTGTTGTTAGAAGATCAGCAGTTAAGGCCATCTTCGTGGTAGAAAAAGAATAAGAATTGGAGAAGCTGAAAAGGAGAAAACCCATGGCAGAAGAGATGGTAGTAACGTTTCCAGGTAATCTGAAAGTGCGCGCCGATATCAATGATATGACCATTGAAACCGATCAACCTGAAAAGTCCGGGGGAGACAATAGCGCACCATCTCCATTTACTCTTTTTACAGCTTCTTTGGCAACCTGCGCCGGTTATTTTGCCCTGAAGTTCTGTCGCTCCAGAAAGTTAGAGACGGAAGGAATGAAGCTGACCATGAAATATAATTGGGATTCCGAGCAGAAAAAATATCCTGTCATGGAGCTGGAATTAACGCTGCCAGATGGGTTTCCGGCAAAGTACTCGGATGCCATCGTTCGGGCCATAGACCAATGCGCAGTTAAAAAACATATTGTTGATCCACCTGAGATCCAAGTTCGGGTAAGATAGTTGCCAGCCGAGCCATTTGCAAAAATATCTTCCCGGTATCTACGTTTAGCGGTCCTAACTCTGCGTTATGCTCAAAATTTTATCCGCCGGTAAGCGAACAGAGTGAGACTCCGAGATATCAATTATAT
>JASJDT010000153.1 GCA_030065655.1 Desulfocapsaceae bacterium
AATGCAGCTCTCCACTATAATCTGGGAGCTGCATTTTCTGGATCGTCCTCCAAAGCTTCCTGGTAATAGCTGTTGGCTTTTTCATACTCATTGGCAGTAAAAAATTCCTCACCGGGAGAGGTGCAAAGTCCCGTGGCAGGATACAAAACTTCCAGAAAAGGAAGAAAAAGGATTATACCTAGGTTTTTTTTCCACTGGAGTGTTCGGAACAGCAGAGAGCCCCCTGCTAACTTTCGGCTGTTGAGAAGAAATTCGCCTACGAAGAACACCAAGGCCAGTCCAAGGAACCAGGGAAAACGGTCAATGGGAATTTTTTGCCGTCTTTCGGCAAGGTCCTTTTCAGGAAGAAGGGCAAGTTTGCGCTGATAGATTGAAGTCAGCCCCTGGCCCTGGTTTCCCAGGGGAACATAGAGGCCATCGCTGAGTTCGGCAATGGCATGCAGAGCCTTCTCATCAAGCTTGGAGACGACGAAGTTGCCTTCCTCATCTTTAACGAATTCACGTCGGCCGTTTTGCTGGATAGGAATTAGTTCACCAGCAGGGGTACCGACACCTACGGTAAAAACAGTCATGTTTCGAGCAGCCGCTTCTTTTGCAGCCGCAAGCCCATCTCCCTGCAAACTTTCACCATCGGTTATGAGGATAAGGATTTTATGATTGGCGTCGTTATGAAGAATGGCCTCAGCTGCATGGATGGCTCCGGCCAGATTAGTTCCCTGTTGCGGAATGATTGAAGTATCGACGGCTTGGAGAGATTCCTCAAAAGCCAGGTAATCAATGGTCAGGGGGCAGAGGAGGAAGGCCGAACCAGCAAAAGGTAATAGACCAACTCTGTCTCCGGAAAGTTGGTCGACGAAATCAAGAATGGCCAGTTTAGCCCTGCTCAATCGATTGGGTTGGACATCTTCGCTGCGCATACTTAGCGATGTGTCGATGGCAAAAAGGATATCAATACCTTTTCTCTTCACTTCTTGCCAGTGATGGCCGTATTGAGGCCTGGCCAGAGCGAGAAAGCAGCAGAAAATACCGGCCAGGAGTAAAACGAGCTTCAGGTTGCGTTTGCTATCGGAGACATTCTCGGTCAATTTGCCCAGCAATCCCTTAGCAGCAAAACTCTCAAGCGCTCTTTGTCGTTTCTTCTGCATGAAGCTCTGCAGAATATAGAGGCCAAGACAGCTCAAAAGGCCTATGAAAATCCAGATTGGCTGGGCAAATTGCATTTTCCCTCCTAGCCAGAATTTTGCACGAGTCTGACGGGTTTATGGACAAGGCATGGGGAGTGCAGCTGTCGTAAACTACAGCAAGCTCCGCACAACGCTGACCATGGGCCCGACAGGCTCGCCCTAAGGGTGATAAGAACCTTTTTCTCGTGTGATACAATTTGTACCCTGGAAATTACTCCAAAAACCATCTATAATATATCAATATTACTAGTTTTTATTCAGTGAGACTTTTCGTTTCATGCAATGTTCTGGCTACGGCAACCGGCGGTATTGATGAACGAGCGCCAGGCCCATTACCGCGAAGACGATAGCTAGACAGTAAGGAAAAAGCTCCCGGTAATTTTCAAATTTTTTGATATTTCTAGTTGTTGTTTCCATCTTGTTGATCTCTTCATATATCTGGGTCAGGGAATTGGTATCCGTCGCCCGAAAATAACGTGCTCCAGTTTTCTCGGCCACTTTACGCAGGGTTCTTTCATCGATGTCGACTCGGGCCTTGATCAGACGTTGTTTGCCGAAGCGAACCACCGGATAGGGAGCCAGGCCGCGGGTGCCGGCGCCGATGGTATACACCTTGATCTTCATGGCTTCCGCCGCTTCGGCGGCAACCAGGGGAGGAACTCTGCCACTGGTGTTGACCCCATCAGTGAGCAGAATGACAATTCTTGATTTTGCTTGCCGCGAGCGCAATCTGTTCACCGACGTGCCGATGGCTGAGCCGATGGCGGTGCCATCCTCAATCATGCCAATGGTCAGCGATTCGAGCCGTTTTTGCAGCCAGTCATGATCCAGGGTAAGAGGGCTGACCAGATAGGGTTTGCCGGCAAAGGCAACAAGGCCGATCCGGTCATTGGGGCGGGCTTCGATGAAGGAGGCAACTACGTCCTTTACTACGGCGAGACGGTTGACGGAGCGGCCTTCGAGCTGGAAATCCATAGCCTTCATCGAACTGGACACATCAACGGCAAGTAATATATCGATGCCGCTGGCTGTAATTTCAGTGGTGGTACTGCCTTCCTGGGGTCTGGCCAAACCTATGATGAGAAAACCGATGGCCAGCAGTTTGAGCCAAAAAGCAAGGCGACCGGCTCGTATTGTCCTGCCCTGGGCTAACGTGCGAGCCACTGATGTGGAAGAAAAAAGCAGCGAAGGGGCTGTTCCTTTTCGGCCCTTCAGCAGCATTAGCAATGGTAGAAGCAGGAGTAGCCAGAGGAGTTCAGGGTAGACGAAACGCATTACTCATTATCCTCCGCCACGGTTTCTTTGACAAATTTGACAACGCGGGCCTTCAGCTGCTGCATATTTTCCTGGCCGCTTGTTTTATGGGCATATTTAGCCAGGTCGCACTGCTCGAGACAGCTTTGCAGTGATTGCTGGTGGGAGAGTAATACGTTTCTTTTTTCCTGGGGCAGAGTTACCAAAGAATCGAAAAACTCTCTGGTCGTCTGCCTGGTAGAATGCAGGTCAAAGCGTCTCTCCAGATACGTTCTCAGAATTTCTGAAACTTTTTCGGCATAGAGCAGTGATTGGTTTTTTTCGATATAGTGTCCGGCCCGCTCGAGTTCGGCCAGGGCGTGTTCATGCGCTGAAATCTCAACAACCGGTTCAGGTTTTCTTCTTTTGAAAAAGAAAAACAGCAGTATAACGGTCACCAACAAGATGGCGGCGCCAATCAGCATATAGAGCCAGAGAGGCGTTCCCGGCAACGATATGGGACCATAGATATCCTTTATATCATTCATGCCATCCGGAACGCCGGAGTCCGGCATTTTCCCATCAACCGGGCATGGAACCAGAGCGAGAAAAACACCGAAGATAGTTAGTGGCAAAGCACTTCTCATTGGTGCATCCTCCGGCGGCGAGCCTGGAAAAATCCCAGCAGTGGAGTAAGGTAGGCCGTATCGGTTGACAGGTTGAGCAGGTCGACGCCTGAGGATTGCATCGCATGTTTGAGCTTCTGCTGACGGTCTGCAGCAATAACCTGGTATCCCTGACGTATCGACGGGTCGGCTGTGTTCAGTTCAACCTGCTCGCCTGTTTCGGCATCTTCGATGGTGATCCAGCCGACATTTGGAAGTTCGAGTTCACGAGGATCGGTAATTGCCAGGCTGACCAGATCATGATGTTTGTTGGTGATCTGCAGTTTGCGGGAGATTTCCTCGAGGTTATGGTCAAAATCGTTGCCCAGACAGAAATCGGAGATGAGAAAGGCAACACATTTTCTTTTGACCACCCTATTGATAAAGTCGAGTGGCAAGCGTAAATCGGTGGCCTGCCGTTCCGGCTTATACACCAAAATCTCCCTGATAACTCTGAGGATATGCGTCCGCCCCTTCTGGGGTGGGATGAACAATTCGATGAAATCGGTAAAGAGGATCAAGCCCACCTTATCGTTGTTGCGTACAGCGGAAAAGGCCAGCACCGAGCCAAGTTCGGCCATCATCTCTCTTTTTGAGGTGTCTTTGGAACCGAACTCTCCGGAACCGCTGATGTCAATCATCAGCATGATAGTGAGTTCCCGCTCTTCGACAAATTTCTTTATATGCGGATTGCCGGTACGGGCGGTGACGTTCCAGTCAATGGTTCTGATATCATCACCGGGTACGTATTCCCTGACTTCGTCGAAATTCATCCCCCGTCCTTTGAAGACGGAATGATAGCTCCCGGCCAGGCTGTCGTTTACCAGACGATTGGTACGAACCTCAATTTGCCTGACTTTTTCAAGTATTTCCTTGGGAATACGACTATTCATTTATTCAGGGAACGGGTACGGTATCAAGGATTTTACGGATTATATCTTCGCTTGTTACGTTTTCGGCTTCCGCTTCGTAACTGGTGCGCACCCGGTGGCGCATGACATCAAAGGCTGCTGTCTTTACATCATCAGGGGTGACAAAGCCTCTTCTGGCCAGGTAGGCCAGAGCATTACTTACTGCCTTGAGGTTGATGGTTGCCCTGGGGCTGGCTCCGGTTTCTATGTATTCGCGCAGGTCGAGTTGAAAGCTACCCGGGTCACGGGTGGCACAAACCAAGGAGACGATGTATTCCTTAATCTTCTCATCCATGTAAATACTGTCGATCACCCTGCGTGCCTTCAGGATATCTTGAGAGGATATGACTGCAGGCATCTCTATGGTACTGTCCGTCTCAATGCTGTCGAGAATCAAGCGCTCCTCAGCCATGGTTGGGTAACCAACAATTGTTTTCAGCATAAATCTGTCCAACTGGGCTTCGGGCAGCGGGTAGGTACCTTCCTGCTCTATGGGATTCTGGGTAGCCAGCACCAGGAAAAGCTCCGGCAAGTGAAAGGTTTTCCCACCGATGGTAACCTGTTTTTCCTGCATAGCCTCTAATAATGCCGCCTGCACCTTGGCAGGAGCCCGGTTGATTTCGTCAGCGAGGATGATGGAGGAGAATACCGGCCCTTTTTTCACCTCAAAGGAAATATCACGGGGATTATAGATTTCGGTACCGAGAATATCAGCCGGCAGCATATCAGGAGTGAACTGGATACGTTGAAACGAGGTTTGCACGGCCATTGCCAGCGCTTTGACCGCCCTGGTCTTGGCCAACCCGGGGAGGCCCTCAAGGAGGACATGACCGCCAGTGAGCAGGCCGATGAGCAGGCTCTCAATGAGCTTCTCCTGACCGATAACCACCGAGCCCATGCGGCTCCTAAACAGATCGAGCCAGGCGGAGCTTTCTTTGACAGCCGTGGTTATAGCCTCTATGGAACTGTAGACATCATCATTTTTCTCGTTGGTTTGATGACTTTCTAACTGGTCCGCTGGCGCGGCAGCTTTGCCCTCAGGAGTGTTTAGGGACATATGATCTCCTTCCATTTTTTACCTTTTAAGTCATTCAACATATGTATTTGCTGCTTTATTACTGTGAAAAAATATCCAGCATCAGCATAACAGTAAATCATTACTGCAATCTTGCATCAACATTACATTCCTGTAATGTTGACGATCTGATAAAACGGTTGCTCGTTAAAAACCAATTTTCATCTCTTATTTTCAGCGGTGATAGAAAAATGTTCCGAAGACCTCCGGATACGCAAATTTAATTGGGAATATGGCATATCTATGCTAGGATAGCGAGGGTGTGATCAAGAGGTTTTCAGCTACTACCACAGTGAAGAGGTCGATCTATGAAAAAGTGGAAATGCACCGTTTGTAACCATATCCATCCCGGTGACGAGCCTGTAAGTGTCTGCCCAGTCTGTGGAGCAGATAAAAGTTTTTTTGTTGAGGTAACCGTGGGCGAGAGTCTGCAGGCCGAAGCCGTAGAAAAAGAACAGGTCTCTGCTACCCAGACGGAAGAAAAGCAGGCATCTGGAGGTGAGCGTAAGTGGCGATGTACTGTTTGCGGCTATATCCACACAGGTGATGCCCCGCCGGCGAATTGTCCAATCTGTGGTGTGGATAGCAGCTTTTTTGAAGAAGTTACGGACTCAGAAACATCCGATGAAGTACCAGAGGAAATCATCCCAGCAGCCGAAGAAACTATTCAGGCGGAGAGGCCTGTGCCAGCACAACAAGCTCCCAAACAGTTCGGCCTGCTCGGCAAACTTATCATAAACCATCATCTCCACCCCATAAGCGTGCACACTCCCAATGGGGTTTTACCCATAGTACTGGTATTTCTGGCGCTTGGCATGTTTTTCAGCTACGGGGCCCTTGAAAAAGCCTCGTTTTTTAACCTTATTGTGGTATTCCTTTCAATGCCAGCGGTTTTGTTCACCGGCTATGTCGCCTGGCAGATGAAATACCGCGGTGCGTTTACCACTATATTCAAGGTCAAAATAGTCTGTGCTGCAATTGTTGCAGTACTCACCAGCATCTTGGTGTTCTGGCGGATTATCGATGCAAATATTGCATTCTCCGGGGACACGGGGAGCTGGATTTATCTTGGCGTTGTTGGAGTCGACCTGGCGGCGGCCGGTGTTGCCGGTCATATTGGCGGCAAACTGGTAATGGGTAAGTAATACAATCACCAGAAACGAATATACTCAATCTTCTGGATAAAAGGATATCCAGAGCAATCGCGCCCCGCTTAGGGCAGGTGGAAACAAATGATCTACCACAATTCCCCGGACATAAAACTCAACACCAATCTTGGTGGTCTGTCTACTTCCGCCACCATTGCCATTCAGCAATTGTGCCGGCAACTGCAACGGCAAGGAAAGAATGTGTACAGGCTCGGTTTAGGCCAGTCTCCTTTTCCGGTTCCGGATCCTGTGATCAAAACGCTGCAGGAAAACGCGCATCAAAAGGATTATCTGGCCGTCAAGGGACTCGAAGAGCTTCGTCAGACGCTGGTTGATTATCATCACCGTTGGTTTGATGTGGAGTGCGGCATCGAAGATGTTGTTGTTGGTCCAGGTTCGAAGGAGCTCATGTTTATTCTCCAGCTTGTTTATGACGGCGAAATTCTCCTGCCCCTGCCTGCCTGGGTTTCCTATTCTCCTCAGGCTCGGATAATCGGTCGCAATGTTAATGCCATCATGACCTACAAGGAGGAAAACTATAAGATTACGGCTCAGCAGATCGATACCATCTGCCGTCTGGATCCTAATCGGTCACGCCTGTTGATCCTTAATTATCCCTCCAATCCAACCGGACAGACATACAGTGCTGAGGAGTTGGAGGAACTGGCAGAGGTTCTGGCAACATACAAAGTGTTGGTTCTTGCCGACGAAATATATGCCAGGCTTGATTTTTCAGGCGATCCAGCTTCCATCGTCACTTATTATCCAGAAGGGACAATTTTTAGTGGAGGATTAAGTAAATGGTGTGGAGCTGGAGGATGGCGACTGGGTATTTTTATTGTGCCGGAAAAAATGCGCTGGTTGACCGATGCCATGGCTACGGTTGCCAGTGAAACCTTTACTTCCACCAGTGCGCCGATTCAGTATGCAGCGGTGGCCGCTTTCAAAGAGAATCCCGAAATTGACCGTTATGTTGAAAAATGCCGGAATGTACTGGCTACGCTTGCCGATGAAATAACCGGACAACTCCAAAAAACCGCTGTCGATGTATTGCCCGCCCAGGGAGGGTTTTACATTTTTCCTGATTTTTCCAGCTATCGCACTAAACTGGCAGAGAAGAATATTTTGAACAGCGCCCAGCTCTGTGATGGCATATTACAGGATACGGGAGTGGCGATCCTGCCCGGATCTGATTTTGGACGCGATCCTGAGGAGCTTACCGCCAGGTTGGCTTTTGTCGACTTTGATGGCGGGAAGGCGCTCCAGCAATATCCAGAAGACGGCGTACTCAACCGAGAATATTTATTGAATTGTTGTGGCCGAACGGTGGAAGCGGTTGAACGTCTGGTTAACTGGCTTGACGCTCTATAAAAAATTAAAGATATTACGTGCTCCCACCTGGCTTAGAGGGGGAGCACAACGTATCCTGGGCTTGAAAATTTTTAGTTAGTTGCCATCCAAAAACTAGCTAAAAAACATAGAGCATGAAAATCGAAATTCCTGGTATATTTTCAAGGTACCTACATTGATCAAGACTCAATTGAAAAAGTATTCCTTTGTGAGGTGTAGCCTCTTTA
>JASJDT010000154.1 GCA_030065655.1 Desulfocapsaceae bacterium
ATCAGGGCGATCGGCCCGTGCTTCATCTCGCCGGCGGCGTAGCCTTCGGCGTGGATGTAGCTGATCTCCTTCAGCTTTGATACCAAAGTAACAGCCAAACTCAACGATGACACTCTCTCGTTACAGAACTGGAGAGTACCACTGGCGGCAAGTTTGATACCATGGATAGATACGCCCATGGAAAATGGTCAGACTCGGGAAGAATGGAAGGGTATCAGCGAGACGAACAAGATACTTGGCCGTTTCGGCGATGACCGTATCCCTGTTGATGGCCAGTGTGTGCGGATAGGCTCGATGCGCTGCCACTCCCAGGCTTTCACCATAAAGCTGAAAAGGGATATCTCCGTACAAGAGGTGGAACAGATACTGGCAAGTCACAATGAGTGGGTCAAAGTGATACCCAATGAGCGATCGGTAACCGAGGAAGAACTCACGCCAACCAGGACATCGGGTACGCTCACTATTCCGATCGGTCGAATTCGCAAAATGAATCTTGGTTCTGAATACCTCACCGCTTTCACTGTTGGCGATCAACTTCTCTGGGGAGCGGCGGAGCCGGTGCGGCGCATGCTGAAAATCACCCTGGAGCATCTCGGTAGTGGAAAATAAGCATTCAGCAGGGGGGCATATAAAAAAGGGCTGACCGAAGATACTCGGTCAGCCCTTTTGCTTTTTCTTGGCTATATAATGATGCTATTAATCCAAAAAACTTTTCGTTACGGCACACTTTTTACAGATCTTTATTTTTTCTTCCCAGCTTTTGCATGATTTGCATTCACATATAGTTCCATTGATAAACCAGCAAAACTTTCCTGAGTTAAATTCCCAGGCAGGACACTGCACTTTCCTCTCTGGTGGACAATCGAGTATTTCCCAGCAATTTTCCTGCTGGTTCTCGCCGTCAAATTTACGAGAGATCATAAATAATAGCTGTCGCTCAACATGAGTGGGGATGGAGCGCCAGCCTTGTTCATATGAACATATTGCCTTTAGGGAAATCCCAAGTAATTCGCCCATTTCTTTTTGGGTTTTACCAAGTCTTTTGCGAAAGACTTTAAATTCTGAGCTGTCCATGATGCTCCATATATGAAAATTAATTATTTGATAATGTCAATAATTATACCACAGGGTGGTAGATAATAAAGGGTTAAAGCTACGAACCATCAAATTAATTCATGGTGCTCTTCTTCCTTTGCACTCTCAGAAAATGAGAAGAGCTGACAAAAGGAATTTTCACCCATGGAAATGTATGGAAAATATTGTAGCGTGCTGTATCATAACAGGTGGTTACGAGATATGTCACGTAAATACCACATCCGTGACGGCTTTGAGATCTCAAAGAGCCTGCGATCAGATGAACCGTGTTAAACAACAAAATATTTCTCATCGAGCAGAAGTGGAGACTTGTCATGCCTAGATATATGGCCATAATCGTTTTTGTGTTGTGCTGTGTTGTACAGTTCAGCAATGTTCAAGCAGAACCGCAAACCGAGATATCCAAGAAGGAACGCTGTCCGGTTTGTGGGATGTTCGTGCATAAATATCCTACCTGGTTGGCCCAGGTGCAGCTTGAGGACGGCTCGACCTTTTTTTTCGACGGCGTCAAGGATATGCTGGCATTCTATTTTGAGCCAGAGAAATACGGGGCCAAAGGCAGTATTAAAGAGATCTATGTTACCGATTACTATTCGCAGAAGTGGATTGATGGCACTGAGGCTTTCTATGTTACCGGCTCCGATGTACTAGGCCCTATGGGACATGAATTTGTGCCAATGGCAACCATGGCCGCGGCAAAGTCGTTTCTCGCTGATCATCAAGGCAAGGCCATCAAGAGTTTTACGGAGATTGATCTTGATCTGGTCAATGCAATGCGCTCAGGCATGCCTACAATGAAGATGAAAAAAATGGATAAGAAGTAAGATTCATGCGTAAAAGTGCATTCATAGGACTGTTGCTTGCCTCTCTATTTTGCCTTGATATCTTTATTGGTATATATCTGGGTGAGCGTCACGAACGGTTCAAGTCGGAGCAGGAAATTTTACGACTGGTGGTTAAAGAGCTTGGCAGCACAGATCTTGTTGTGGCTACAGAGGCAAGGTACACAAGGCATCCCTCGGTAAGCGACGGGTTGGTGCCGTTCATGGATCATCCAGCTGATATCGAGCATTTTCCTTCGGGTTCATTCTATCATCCGGTACCAAGCAGATGAAAGCGATCTCAAAAAATCTCAATATTCTTGACTATGCAGCATCACTGCTTGTCAGAAAGAAGTATAAAAATATGGCCGTACTCCTGGTTTTTTCTGCGGTGATATTTTTGCTTGCTTCCCTGCAACTTACGGCCACAGCCCTCCGCACCGTTGCCGATGACATACTTACCACCGTGCCTGACATTACCGTTCAGCAAATGTCGGCAGGCCGTCAGGTACCACTTGAGGCTGATTACCAGCAGGCCTTTTCTGGGATTTTTGGGATTCGTGAGCTAAGAGAACGTATCTGGGGATACTATTTCGATGAGAAAAACGGCGCAAACTATACCGTAGTCGGCCTGGCGCCCGGCAGTGTATCCGGTGGTTTGAAGGATGCGCTTGCTTGGGGAAGGCTTCCTGAAAAAAGTGGTGAAGTGGTGCTGGCCGCTCCGGTAGTCGATAATATGCAGCTTGGTCAGCGTCGCCACTTTTCCCTGTTCCGTCCTGATCTCAGTCTGCAATCGTTTCAAATGGTTGGGTCATTCAGGCAGGATACCGGAATCTTGACCAATGACATGATGCTCATGACCCAAAGTGATGCCGGTGAGCTTTTTGCCATGGCCGATGGTCAGCTCACCGATCTACTCGTGGATGTTGCCAATCCCGCGGAAATCGATACCATAGCAGGCAAGATTGCCGATGTCCTGCCGGGAACCAGAGTGGTCACCAAAATGCAGATTCAAAAAACCTACGATGTCGTTTTTAGTTGGCGATCCGGTTTTGGCTCGATCTGTCTGCTTACCAGCGTATTTGCCTTCATCATCCTCGCCTGGGATAAGGCTTCCGGTTTTTCTCCCGATGAGCAGAAAGAGATGGCGATCCTGAAAGTGGTTGGCTGGCAGACCAGAGATATCATGCTTTTGCGTTTTTGGGAGTCTGCCGTTGTCGGGCTGTTTGCCTTTCTGGGAGGGTATACGCTGGCCTGGATACATGTTGCTTTTTTTGATGCGTTCCTGCTAAAACCGGTTATGCTCGGCTGGTCGGTTCTCAGGCCGACGCCGGCGCTATTTCCACCATTTCAGTTGACTGATTTTGTGCTCATAGGTGCTTTTTCGATAATTCCCTACATGGCGGCAACCATTGTACCTGCCTGGAAAAGCGGTATGGTTCGCCCAGATTCGGTGATCTAGATGCAGGTTTTCCTGGAAAATGTCCACAAATACTATAACCGAGGGGGGGAGCGAGAGGTACACGCCCTTAAGGACGTTTCACTCAGGGTGAAAGAAGGCGAAGTTGTCTGTGTGCAGGGACCGAGTGGCTCGGGAAAATCGACGTTGCTCTCCATCATCGGCTGTCTCTATCCGCCCACCAGTGGCAAGGCTGTGGTGTCCGGTCGGCAGCTTTCCCGTCTGCCCGATCATTTTCTGACCCGTCACCGGCGTGAGAACATCGGCTTTATCTTTCAGAGGTTTAATCTGATTGAAAGTATTTCAGTTTTGGAAAATATCACTCTACCTTTGCTGCCGCTGGGAATAACACCGAAACAGCGTAACCATAAAGGTCGTGAACTGCTCGCCCAGTTGGGCATAGGTCACCGGGAGAAGTTCAGGGTCGATAAAATTTCCGGTGGCGAAATGCAGCGTGTCGCAATTGCCAGGGCATTGATCTGTGATCCTGTACTCATTTTGGCCGACGAACCGACGGCTCATTTGGATAGTGAACTGAGCCACCAATTCATGGAAAGCATGATGGCACTCAAGGCCCAGGGAAAAACTATCGTTATTACTTCACATGATCCACTGGTCACCACACATCACCTTTGTGACAACCTGTATACCATGCATGACGGGCATCTCCGTGAGGGGCGGCATCAATAATGCTTGGCAACTCATGGTCGATAGCTCTGCTGATCTGCTCCGCAGGTGCCTTGTTTTTGATAGTGCTGGCAAGCATCACTGCTTTAAAAATATTGGTTAGGTGGGATGAAGGCTCTGACTCGGAAGAGCAGATAGATCTCGAGGGGCGTACCTGGCTTGCAGCTGCTCTCGTGGAAAGTGGTTTGACGATACAGGTTATTTCACTGTTTCTTCTGGTGGCAGCTGCTGGAGATTTTGCTGGAATGATAGCCGGGGCAATGTGTGCAACCGGTTCATTTCTTGCCAATGAATATGGACCGATCAGCCTATACCTGAAGATCGCTGGTCTGTTTCTTTATGGTTTCTGGATAGTTTTACATCGACTCGATCTGCGTTCGGAATATTTTCCGCTAGTTCGAATCAAGTTCATCTACCTGATACTGCTGCTCCCTTTTCTCATCGTGGACAGCTACTATCTTGTGGGCTATCTCTACAATCTGGATCCGGATATAATAACCTCGTGTTGTGGCGTGGTCTTTGCCGACCAAAAGGTACGCACCAACTTCATGGTATTTTCAATGAGCTCGGAGGGGGTAGCGGCTTTTTTCTATTTGCTAGGGATTCTGGTGTTGTTTATGGGGGTGTTGTCTCTGAATAGTTGCAGAGAAACGGGTCAGCCAGCATTTAGCTTATCTTTCTCCTATGGTTTTCTTTGGTTTGTTTTCTTCGTTCTGGCACTCATTGGCATCACCGTATTCTTCTCTTCCTATATCTACGCCATGCCTCACCATAACTGCCCGTTTGATATACTACACCGCGAGTATGGCTACATCGGCGTACCTATCTATATTGCCCTTTTCGGAGGAGCTTTTCTGGGTATGAGCAATTCGGTTGCCGCATTATTCAGGAATAAGCCAGGCCTTTCTGTTCCTGTCGCCTATTATCAGCGCCTGGCTACGAAGTCATCCATACTGCTATTACTCCTTTTTGTCAGTCTGGTGAGCTTTCCGGTTCTTCGGTATTTTCTTGCAGGTGGTGAGGTGTGAGAAAGAGCTGGGAAAGAAAATAGTGAAGTTAGTGTCCTGTCATGCCTTATCTGTCGCAGCTCGCTTGCCCTTTTGACTTCCTGACATCGTTACTTCTTCGGTCACATAGCGCTGCTATGCTCCGACAGTCGTGCCTCGCAGGAAATCAAAATTGCGCGATCTTGCGACATCTAATGCTTGCCATGACACTAGTAGCGTGAGGGGATCTCCACCAGAGATACGGAAATATTATCTCTGCCCCCGGCATCATTGGCCATTTTAATTAACATTTCCGCTTTCATCTCCAGTGGAGCATCATACTGCAGAACAGTGACGATCTCAGCAAGATCCACCATGTTGTACAACCCATCGGTACAAAGCAGGTATATGGAGTCAGGGATGAGTGTTCCTGTGGAAATATCAGCACTAATATCTTGCTTGATTCCGATTGCCCGGCTGAGCACATGCCTCAGGCTACTCTTTTCTGCCTGAGTCTCGGTTAAGACTCCCAAATCTACTTGTTCCTGGGCAAGAGAGTGATCTTTGGTCAGCAGGACGAGTTCATCTTTGTGCAAACAGTACGTGCGACTGTCACCGATGTGACCAAGCACATACTTGTCGCCATTGATGGCAAAAAGCTCTGCTGTACAGCCCATACCAGCATGAGAAGGATGGGTCTCAATGTGGTTCTGAATGGTTTGGTTGGCCTGATAAAAACAGGTCTTTACCAGTTTCTCCACTTCCTTGTGATTACCAGGTTTGGTGGTGCTGAAGATATCGGAGACGGTATCGAGAAAAATTTGACTGGCTACATCGCCAGCCTCTGCACCGCCGATACCGTCGGCAACCAGAAAAAATTTATCCCGTGGGTTGACACAACAGATGTCCTCATTGCAGTTTCGTAGCAATCCTATATCACTGAGACAACTGGCCTTAATTTCACAGTATGAATTCATCCAGTAGATATCCTGTATTTATTCAATCCACAATTACCCTGAACCTATTGCAACCCTGAAACTATTGTAGCGGGTAAATTCCTGTTTGAAAACCAACATTTTGTACCTTTTCATTAATGAGAAGGCGAAAATATGCCGATTAATAGAGGGGACTATTTCAAAATCACGTGACACCAATTCTCTCCTAGAGATCTTGTCATAGTGGTACGATGGTATGCGGAGAAAACTAAATAGAAGTTTATTATAGAAAATCAAATATTTTATGCTAATATAAATCTAACGTTATTCAGGATAGAATTACTGATAGAATCGAAAACCGGCAACCAAAGCTAGACGATGATTTTATTTCTTCAACCAAATCTCAGCAGCAATTCGGTGACAAGCTATGACAACTCTGCCAATCGCACCGATAATGCCTGTTATGCATTTTCACCACCAGCTTCCACCCTTCTATTATCTTCAATGTGTTAAGAGTAAGCCTGCCGACGAATGAGCCTTCCGAATTTTTCACAACTGGGTACTAAATATATACTTCTCGATCTTCTCGGCATCGGCGGGATGGCTGAGGTGTATCGGTGCAAGCTTGTCGGGCAGCAGGGATTTGAGAAAATTATCGTTCTCAAAAAACTTCTCTCGGAGGCAGCCAAAGATCAGGAACGTGTGGCTAATTTTATCGATGAAGCTAGGCTGGCCGCACTCCTTCAGCACGAAAATATAGGACATGTCTACGACTTTGGTGAGATAGACGGCAATTACTTCATTGCCATGGAGTATCTCTTTGGGAAGGACCTTTTCACCATCGTTCAGCAAACAAAGCAAAATAACAAGTCCATCGATATAGAACCCGCCTTGTTCATAACCTCAAAGATCTGTGAAGGAATGGGCTATGCTCACTCCCTTAAAGATCTGGAGGGCAAGCCGCTCAACATAATCCATAGGGACCTCACTCCTCACAATGTCTTCGTAACCTATGATGGCAAGGTAAAAATAATAGATTTTGGCGTTGCCCGGGCGGAGCTTTTCGACAATCGTACCAAGGCTGGCGTGGTTAAGGGCAAAGTCTCCTATATGTCGCCGGAGCAGCTTACCGAGGAAAATGTGGATCAGCGCTCGGACATATTCTCCATCGGTATACTTCTGTATGAAATGCTCAGTGGCAAAAGAATGTATGAGGGAGATACGGCTACGCTTATTCGTAAAGGCATGCAGGTCGACTATGACCGGCTTGAAGCCATTTGTCCGGGATTGCCGCGAGAGTTATATGGAATCGTAGATAAGGCACTGCAGGCTGATCGAGATAAGCGCTATCAAACCTGCGGAGAAATGGCTGCTGCCATCGAAGACTTCCTTTATCAATTAAAGGAGAGACCCAGTAGTCAAAAGCTGCAAAGCTTCATGCACGACCTTTTCGGTAAGGAGTATGAGGCAGAGAATAAAAAACTCGTTGAAACCGTCAAGAAATTTGATGAGCTTCATGGTGCTTCCACTCAAGAAAAAACAACCGCAGAAGAACTTACGGGACAGATTGAAGCTGAGGATAAAACGGTCGTAATGACTGTTGCCCAGGAAGAGCAAGCGCCTGAGCAAAAAGCTGAGCTGAAGAAAAACGTTGCCAAAACATCAACACCAAAGGGCAGCAAGAAGGCTACCCCGGCAACAGAAGTCGAAAAAAGTGCTTCTGAAGAGCCGAAAAAAACAAAGACACCTGCAAAACAGAAGAAAACTCAGCCTAAAACGTCAAGTGCCAAATCCAAAGCTGCACCAAG
>JASJDT010000016.1 GCA_030065655.1 Desulfocapsaceae bacterium
GGGTACCGTCTTCTCGGGCGTCGTTTTGCCGAAGAGGCGATCGAGCTGATCAATTTGCGAAAAAAGGTCAGTCGCACCGATATCGAGGAGGTCGTCACTGAACAATAGGTACCTTCGTTCTTTTCTCCAATCCAGTAGTTCAACTTTGAAATCATCTACCTCAAGACCACAGCAAATCGCTGGGAGTACTACAGACCTTTGTTCTAGATTACAGAGAGATATAGACGATTAGTCATTCCAGACATATCTTTTCTATAAATTACCTGGACAGCTGAAATTTCAAATTCACTGGTAAAGAGGTTGAACAATCCTTTATGCTGACAATTCTTGCAAAAGCACTCAGTCAGATCGACCTTGATGGGGAAACGGATAAACTCATCTGCGAGATACTGAGAGGGTTGAGTAAGGCATTAAATGCTTCTTCTTCAACATTCTGGCTCTACGATAAAGTAACGGGGTATCTCTCTCTGCAAATGAAATGACCTGTATCAATGATGGTGGTAAGCAAGACATTATCAGAGACCTGCCGGAAGCACATTTTCCCACAAACTTCCCGGTAAAGCAGTACAGAACCACACGCAAGCTTTACTTTGGAGGGAGACCTTTTGTGCAGGTGATTGACCCGGAGGACGAAGATTTGCGGGATCATGGTGCCTGGCTGCAATCGTTGGGGGTGAAAGCTGTTTTGCAGCTGCCCGTTATCTTCGAGAGAAATTTTGTCGGTTGGATCCCAGTCCACAGTAATATTTCTCGAGAACCCTGGAGTGAAGCGGATATCCACCAGGCTAATCAGATGGCCAATGAACTTGCCATTGGTCTGCGGATAAAAGAATTGGCGGACCAGGCTAGAGAGTCAGCAATTTTGAAGGAGCGAGCGGAATTTGCCCGCGAGATTCACGACACCCTGGCCCAGGACTTCCTGGGTATTCTGATTCAACTTGAGGTGGCGGAGGAGTTGTGCGGCAAGGATGAAGAAGGTTTCAGGGAGCAATTAGCACGCCTGAATCATCTGGCAAAACAGGGGCTGCAGGAGGCCAGGCGATCGATACGTTCATTACGCTCACCGGAGATATTGAGCGATAATCTTGTGGCAATGATCAAAAGAGATATTAAAACCAACTTGCAGAATGTTCCCATTTTTGTAGAAGAAAGCACCCCTTTCCCTGATATCGTCAATGACGCCAAGTATGAAATATATCGTATCGTTTCGGAAGCACTGGCAAATGCAGTGCGACACGCAGATGCGCAGGAGATAGTGGTGATGTTCACGGCTGCCCCGAATTTGTCAATCCAGATTCGTGATGATGGCATTGGCATACCCAGTATCGCGCAAGATTCGCAGTGTCATGGGATGGAAATTATGCATGAGCGAGCCCACAAAATTGGCGCCGAAATCAGTATAGACACTTATGCAAAGTCCGGAACCACTGTCAATGTAGCAATTCCGCCGACTTTGGCATTGTATAGAGATGAGGGAAACCGTGGAAGAGATTAAAATATTACTTGTTGATGACCACACCATTGTTCGGGAAGGTTTGCGTATGCTTATCGAACTTCAGGATGATATGCTCGTGGTTGGCGAGGCGGCGAATGGCGCTGAAGCGATCACCTGTTACCGGAAAATGACTCCAGATGTAACTCTCCTGGATTTGATGCTCCCGGATATGTGCGGTGTGGATGTCCTGAAAAAAATACGTCATTTCGATCCGGAAGCTTCTATTGCGATTTTAACGACATTTCAGCGAGAAGAGGATATTTATCTGGCCCTGAAGTCTGGCGCTCGCGGGTATTTACTGAAAGATTCTCCAAAAAGCGAGCTGTTTGAGGCGATCCGAAAAATTAAAGATGGAGAACATTACATTCCTCCCGGGATAGCAAGCAAACTGGCCGCCTATGTCAGTGAGTCCAGCCTTACCACCAGAGAGCTGGAAATTTTGGCCCTGATCTCGGAAGGATATGCCAATAAAGAAATTGCCGCCAAAATGTACATCACCGAGGGAACGGTAAAGACCCATGTCAATCACATACTCCATAAGTTTTCAGTCAAGAGCAGGACGAAGGCTGTCAAAATCGCTTATGACAGAGGGTTGTTGAGAAACAGTCCGTGAAGTTGAATTTATCCAACGTGTAGAAGTCCACACTGAATCTGGCCCAATTCCTTTTCAACGTTCATCTTGATCAGACTATCGCCTTCTAAAGATAGTCATCGAGAAGATTAAATATGAGATAGCTTTTTTAAAAGAATTCTGGTGACATGTTACCGTTTTTGTTAAAGAGGATATGTTTTTCAAAATAGTATTATGTCCCCTGATTATCCCCAAATTAGATTCCGTAATTTACCAAGATTGACCTGTGTTTAATTTAAAAACCCCGCCAATGAGAGAGGGTTTTTTAAACATCCGGAGCTTCAACATAAGACCAATTTGCGACAAGCTCAGGAGCGCGCCCACCTTTGATGGTGATTTTGCTGAGTTCGGAATTGAACTCGGCCAGCTCGTTGCGCGAAATCTTGATATTAGCGGCGTCGATATTTTGTTTCAAGTGCGTGATTTGCGTAGTGCCGGGGATTGGCACCATATCTTCACGTTGCTCAAGCAACCATTTGAGCGCAATCTGTCCAGGCTTGGCATTTTTGCGTTTCGCCCATTTTTGAGCAAGCGCGATCACAGCCATATTGGATTTTCTGTTATCTTCATCCATACGCGTTGTGAGTGCACGAAAATCACCCGGTGCAAAACTTGTTTCCTGATCAATCGCGCCTGTTAAAAAGCCATAACCAAGGGGAGAGAACGGAACAAAGCCGACGCCAAGCTCTTCCGTGAGCGGGATGATGTCTTTTTCTGCACCACGATACAACATTGAATATTCATTCTGAACGGCAGCCACAGGCAAGATTTCATGGGCCTTACGCAATGTTTTTGGCCCCATTTCTGAGAGTCCCCAATGCAGAACTTTACCTTCATTCATAAGGTCTTGAACAACGCCTGCGACATCGGCAATGGGGACATTTGGATCAACGCGATGCTGATAAAGCAAATCCACACGATCTGTTTTAAGGCGCTTGAGCGACCCTTCCACGGCTATACGGATAGAGGCCGGTTTACTATTAACAGTAAAATCCCATACACCTGTTTGTGGATCGACACCGAAACCAAACTTGGTCGTCACTTGGATGTTGTTTCTGAAAGGTGCCATTGCTTCACCCAAAATTTCTTCACAATGAAACGGACCATAAACTTCCGCACAATCAAAGAATGTCACGCCATGATCATAGGCTGTGCGGATCAGTTTGATCATATCATCACGATCAGGAACGATTGTATGGAACGTGCGATGCATATTCTGAACACCCAAGCCTAATTCAGACACTTCCAAATTACCAAGCATTCTACGCCCAGGTGGGGCGATGGGGCGTTCTTTATTGCTGCTTTGTGTTGCAGATGCTACAGCTTGTCCTGGGCCAAGCACAACTGCTGCGGCTGCAACCGCAGGAATGCCAATAAGCAAATCACGGCGTTGCTGATCAATCTCTTTTTGTTCTATATCAGTGTTCTTTGTATCATCTGTCATGGTAATAATCTTTCCTTTAGTTTTATTATTCCCCTGGTGTATTACGGACAAATTTGCTACCGCGCTCTGTGAGGGCGTTAAAACTCATAGCATTAATGCGCCAGCCTTCTGCTGTGCGTACAAAACCATGCTCATACGTTCCCCACACTTCCCATAGCGGATTTCCGCCATTTTCTGGCGCCGCGCCGCGCTCCATTTTGTTCCAAGCATAGCCGTGACTTGTCATGGTCGCATTATTTGCATCTTGAAAAGTGATGCGGTGGTTGCTGCGCATGTGAAATGAGCTTTTATCGCCTTTAAGATTGGCAGACCAACCGCTGATCAGATCGTCTGATGCAATGTTTGCAGGCTCACCACCCACTAAAGATGTAAAATCTACCTCAATTTGATCGGTAAAAAGACTGCGTGCAAGTGCCCAGTCCTTGGCGTCAACGGCGGAATCAAGCGTGTCTGCAATACGGATTATATCGCTATGAGCGACAACATTTTCAGCCGTAATTGGTGTTCCAGCAGTTGTAGAATCAGCCTTTGCGGGAGTCGACAAAGTCAAAGCGATGATCACAAACGCTAAAGCATACTTTAAAGTATAGATCATGATATTTCTCCCAATTATAATTACTTTGATTAGTTAGGATGGTAAACACGAATAACAATCCAGTCAATTCGTACTGTTTGTTGCTTTTTGCAAGGGTTGCGCCGGAAGGGGCAAGGGCTGTTCGTTCAAAAATACAGCCCTGGACTTTGGAATTGGATCAACGCTAGTTATCCAATCCATACATGCGACTACATTGCTAGGAATTTCCGGGGGCCATAATACCGTTTTTCTGAAATTACAATCTTCCACTGAAGCCTAACAATATTAATGGCATTGTTGCGATCGAAATGAGATACCGAAGGGCAATATAAAGCGAGCGCTCAGAACGTCAGGTTGAGACGTTTCTTGAGAAGTTGAACCGGCTAAGCACAGAAAATTCTGATAATTTAACACCCTATTGTCTGACACTAAAAAGTCGTGACGATGAATCATGTCAGATCACATTTCCATTTCTCTATCTAAAGATAGATATTTTTATCATTCATAATGGGTAGTCAGAAGTAGTTCTTTTAGCATACCCCAAAACACACCTTTCCATAACTATCTTTTGCAGGAACCCTTCATATCTTTTTGATAGGCATTACCAAAGTCTATCAGCTAAAAATCTTCTTTGTAATGCAAATTTACGATATTTCTAAGTTTATTTTTTAGGGCTTTAATAGCAGTGTTAATCAAACGGTTAAATGAGTTTGTTATATCCCATGCGGAGAATTGCTCATGGAAGAAAATATTCATGTTGCCATTACCAGAACGGTAAAAGCTGGATTTGAGGAACCATTTGAGCAGGCTATCCAGGATTTCTTTGCCAAAACCATGGGCCTGCAAGGCTCCCTGGGAGTGCAGCTTATCCGACCGGTTCCCGGTTCCGGAAATAATTCCTATGGAATCCTTCGCTCTTTTAAAAGTGAAAAAGATCGTCAGGCATTCTACGCGTCAGCAGCCTTTATGGAATGGGAGAAGGTGGTAGAACCAATGGTGGAGGGCGAATACACCAGGAAGGATCTGCACGGTCTGGAGGCATTCTTTTCCGATCCTAACACAATTCGTCATCCGCCGAAATGGAAGATGGCGTTTGTCACCTGGTTAGGAGTCTGGCCCACCGTTTTTGCAGTGACCCAATTACTCTCGCCTCATTTAAGCCTGCCTGTTTTGGCTGCTACAGGTGTGGATACATTTGTTGTTGTGGTAATCCTCTCCTGGGCTGTCATGCCACTGCTCACCAAAATAATGCGGCCTTGGCTCCGGTCGAAATCAACCTAGATAATAAGAGACGGAGGAGAAGATGACCTCAGAACTATTTTTATATAACGGCAAAGTAACCACCCTCGATACAACGCATCCCGAGGTGAGTGCGCTACATATAGTGGATAACAGGGTCGCTGCTACAGGGACAGATGATGAAATCCTCAGCAAAGCTCCACCGGACGGTATTCGTATTGACCTCAACAACCGAAGGGTGATTCCCGGTTTAAATGATTCTCACCTGCATGTCATTCGTGCGGGTCTTTTTTTTAACCTTGAACTGCGTTGGGATGGGGTGCCGACTCTTTCCCAGGCGCTTGACCAACTCAAACTCCAGGCTGAAAGGACTCCTCCACCGCAATGGGTGAGAGTGATCGGTGGCTGGAACGAGTTTCAGTTTGCCGAAGGGCGCCTGCCAAGTCTTGATGAAATCAACGCGGCCGCTCCCGATACCCCGGTATTCGTTCTCCATCTTTATGACTGTGCCCTCCTAAACAGGGCAGCCCTGCGCGTGCTCGGTATTGATCAGAATAGTCCAAATCCTCCGGGAGGTCTCATTGCCAGGGATGCATCGGGCAAGCCAACGGGCCTCTTCATTGCCGAACCAAACGCCTTTATCCTCTATTCAACCATTGCTCAGGCACCGAAGCTTTCTTTTGCTGATCAGCTTAATTCAACACGTCACTATCTGCGGGAACTGAATCGTTTTGGCATAACCAGCGCCTCGGATGCTGGAGGTGGCGGCCAGAACTACCCCGAGGATTATGGCGTGGTAAAACAGCTTGCGGAAAACGATCAGTTGACGCTGAGAATTGCCTATAGCCTTTTTGCCCAGAAACCTGGGGAAGAGCTGAGCGATTACGAGAGATGGATAGCCATGACTCATCCCGGTGATGGCGATGAGATGCTGCGAGTTAACGGGGCCGGGGAAAACCTGGTGTGGAGTGCGGCGGATTTTGAAAACTTCCTCCAACCCAGACCGGAACTGGCTCCGATAATGGAAAGTGAACTTGAGACCATTATCAGAAATCTCGCCAAGGCAAATTGGCCCTGGCGGATTCATGCCACCTATGATGAGACGATAAACAGATTTCTTAATATTTTTGAGCGGGTTCATCGGGATATACCGATTGATAAACTGCGCTGGTTCATCGACCACGCCGAGACGGTGAGTAAAAAGAATCTGGAGCGGATTCAGGCTCTTGGAGGTGGTGTGGCTATCCAGCACCGTATGGCGTATCAGGGCGAATATTTCATCAGAAGGTATGGGGTCAAGGCAGTTCAGTCCAGACCACCACTCAAGGCCATGCTGGAGATGGGCCTGCCGATCGGGGGCGGTACGGATGGAACGCGGGTTGCCAGCTATCATCCCTGGACCTGCTTGTGGTGGCTGGTTTCTGGGAAAACGGTGGGAGGCACTGAAATTAATGCGCCGGAGCTCAGACTGGAAAGAGAGCAGGCCCTGAGGCTGTGGACTGTCGGCAGTGCCTGGTTCAGTGGGGAGGATGAAAAAAAAGGCAGCCTCTCCGCGGGTAAACTTGCTGATTTTGCGGTGCTCTCCGATGATTATTTTGCTGTTCAGCAAGATGAGATTCGCAACCTTGAGAGCGTGCTTACCGTAGTGGACGGGAAGGTGGTTCATGCCAATGCAGAGTATGCGAAATATAATCCCGAATTACCACCTGTCAGTCCTGACTGGTCACCAGTGAACAAATTTGGTGGTTACCACAACGAGAAAAAACATGACCATGCAGACCATCACCATAGCCATGATCATGGACCTGGGCATCAGCACTGGATTCTTGGCGCCGATGGCAGGTCCTGGCAGTCAGGTTGCGGCTGTAATGTTTAACTTCCGGCGCCTGGTCGTTTATGTGACTTAGCCCGACCTATTCCGTTGCTGAAGAAACTTAAAGTAGTCTATCTCATCCCAACTCTATCATAAAAAAAACAGGAGAACTAAAAATGAGCAAAAGTAAATTAGAAGTTCTGACCCCCAGTAATTCTCAGTTGATTTTTATTGATCAGCAGCCACAGATGGCCTTTGGTGTGCAGAGCATCGATCGCCAGGCTCTAAAAAACAACGTTGTGGGTTTGGCAAAGGCTGCAAAGATTTTCAACATCCCCACAATCATTACTACAGTTGAAACCGAGAGTTTCTCAGGGCATACCTATCCTGAGTTGCTTGATGTATTCCCGGATGCGCCATTATTGGAACGCACTTCAATGAACTCATGGGATGATCAGAAGGTGCGTGATGCACTGTCCAGGAATAATCGAAAAAAGATAATCGTATCAGGGTTATGGACGGAGGTGTGTAACTGTACATTTGCTCTTTCTGCCATGCATGATACTGATTACGAAATATATATGGTCGCAGATGCTTCCGGCGGAACTTCTGTGGATGCGCACAATTATGCTATGGATAGAATGACCCAAGCCGGGATTGTTCCGGTGACCTGGCAGCAGGTTCTGCTTGAGTGGCAGCGTGACTGGGCGCGCAAGGAAACCTATGATGCCGTAATTGCCCTTGTCCAGGAACACAGTGGAGCGTATGGCATGGGTGTTGATTACGCCTATACCATGGTCCATAAGGCTGGGCCAAGAGGCAGCTTTAAAGGGGAAACACTTCCACCTGAACCAGCCTGATTATGATGAAATCTCACCGCGCAGGTGGGGGATTTACGATTTCGCACCTGTTACTTCCATGGCTTCTATCTGCAGTGGTGCTGCAAAGTGGATGCGTGCAGCTTGGCCCGGATGCCATGCGGGCATCACGCCTCAGTTATAACGAGGCTGTCCAGGTGAGCGATCAGCGTGAGCTACTGCTAAACCTGGTCCGTCTGCGCTACACCGAGGCACCTGAGTTTCTGCAGATAAGCGGAATTTCCACCCAGATGAATTTTGAGGCAAGTGCGAGTATCGGCGGAGAATTTGGTGAGGTGGAGGAGAGCAACTCAGCCTTTGTGACCCCAGGTGCTATGGTGGGCTACTCCGAGTCACCGACAATTACCTTTGTCCCTCGCAGGGATCAGGAATTTACCAGACAACTTGTCGCCCCGGTTGAGCTGGATTCAATCTATCTGTTGACCAGTTATGGCTGGGGAATCGACCGAGTTCTAATCTTAATTGCGGATGAAATCAATGAAGTAGGCAACATGGCAACGCGGGAATCTGCCTATCCGCCGGTAACTGATCAGCAAACATTTCAAGAACTTATCATGCTGCTGCGCCAACTGGCGGCAGAGCGCTTGGTCCGGGTGGAGGTTCAGAGCCGAAGTAGGGTTCTTTCTGCCAAGATTCCTAACGATTCGGTATCGATTGAAGAGCTGCTCAAACTCTCTGAAGAAGGCTACCAGCTAACGCAAAATGAAGATGAAACAGGCCATGTACTCACGAAAGAGTCCAATCATTATGTCATGAGTGTGGGGATGGCAGCGTGGAGGCGGCCTGAACTCATGACTGTCAGCAGGGCGTTGAATATCAAACCGCATCAACCATTTTATGAAATTGACGGTAAAGGTACGTCACCGGTGAATGGTCTCAGTATTACCACGCGATCTGTTCTTGGGGTAATGGCATATTTATCGAACGCGGTTTCTGTTCCTGAAGAGCATGCAGAGCTGGTGGATGCAACCATGGCGGCAGACCCGGCTTTGCAACAATATTTGAATATCAGGGTGTCCAAAACGCTCGAGGAAGGCATGTACCTGGCTGTCAGGTATCGGAGCTACTGGTTTTATATCCAGGACATTGATCTTGAGAGCAAACGAACACTTGGTTTGTTGACCTCGTTGATCCGTCTGTCGATCAGTGCCGGCGGCGCCCATAATGTTCCGGTCTTGACCCTGCCGGTTTCAAGATGATAAGGAAAAAATGAGGAAAAACCATTCCTTTCCCGGTTCCTGTGCACCGGTACTCAATATGGCTGCTGCATGGCTAGGTCGTGATTCTCTTAACCGTTGAGAAAAAGACTGAGCTATGCCCAGCGTTTTCACCAGCAGCACCTTCTTGATTGAGAAGGATAAAATCAATCTTTAGCTAGTTCGAACTATATGAACTGACAGAACTTACCTTATGCACATATAATCCACCCCCGGTTTGTCTATTTTGAATCGAGCAGACCGAAGGAAGGAATGGAGGACGCCATGAAATCAGAAAACACAACAACAGATATATCTAGCCCATCTCGCAGAAATTTTATCAAAAGCATGGCCGGAACTGCAGCTGCCCTAGGTGCCGGAATTGCCCCCGCAAGCTTTATGCATGCGAAAACGGTCTCGGCAGCACCCTCTCCGCCAGACATTGTTTTGCTGAATGGCAAAATAGCCACAGTAGACCAGAATGACTCGATGGTGGAGGCCCTGGCCATACGTGGAAATTCGATACTTGCTACCGGAAACTCCCGCGATATGCAGAGTCTGGCCGGACCATCAACAAAAATAGTCGATCTTGCGGGCAAGACGGTTATTCCGGGGCTGAACGACTCTCATATTCATTTTGTTCGCGAAGGCATGCACTACCTTATGGAGGTTCGCTGGGATGGCGTGGATAGCGTTGAAGAGGCTCTTGAGCTTTTGCGGCAGCAGGCGGCGCGGACGCCAAAGGATCAGTGGATTCGGGTCATCGGCGGATACTCATGGGAACAGTTCAAAGAAAAACGAATGCCTACGCTGGAGGAAATTAACGCGGTTGCCCCGGATCACCCGGTTTTTGTCATGTATCTCTATGCCTATGCGCTGATCAATAAGGCTGCCGTTAACTACCTGGGCCTCAATGAGCCGAATGCACCTATCTACCCCGGTGGCATCATCACCAGGGATGGACATGGTCGGGCTACAGGGCTTCTGGTGGCAGCGCCCTCCGGGCTCATTCTTTATAAAAGCATCACCGGTGGTCCTCGTTTAAGTGATGCTGACCGTATCGTTTCATCTCTTCATTACCAGCGTGAGATGCATCGTTTCGGAGTCACCAGCGTCAGTGATGCCGGTGGTGGTGGCATGGTTTTTCCCGATGCCTACACCACTATCGCCAAGCTGCACGAAATGGGCAAACTCAGCGTCAGAACATCCATGTATACCTTTGCCCAGGTAAAGGGGCAGGAACTGGCGAACTACCAGCGCTGGACGGCAAGGCACAAACCGGGAGAAGGTGATGAGATGCTTAAGCTCGTTGGCGGCGGTGAGAACATCTGTTGGGCTGCCTATGACTTTGAGATCTTTGCCATGCCAAGGCCGGACATTGATGATGATGCAGAAAGTGTGGAACGACCTATTTTACGTCAGCTTGCCTATAACGAGTGGCCCACCAGGCAGCATATGACCTATAATCAGACCATTGACAGACTGTTGCCGGTGTATGAGGAGGTCCGCAGAGAGGTCTACGGTGACCCTGCCAAGGCACCGCTCATGATTATTGACCATGCCGAAACAATCACGGAAGACAACATCGAGCGGATAATGAAAATGAATGGCATAATCGGTATCCAAAACCGCATCATCTATCAGGCACGAGATTTTGTCGCCCGTTACGGACTTGAAGTTCTGCGACAATCCCCACCGGTGAGGAAAATGTTAAAGATGGGAATGAAGGTGGCTGCAGGCACGGACGCCACAAGGGTTTCCAGCTATAATCCCTGGTTGTCACTTGCCTGGCTTGCTACCGGCAAAAGTCTTGGAGATTTGCAGATGTATGGGGATGAAAACCTTCTCAACAGAAGCGAAGCACTGCGCCTGTGGACTGTAAACGGGGCTGCCAGCACGAATGAAGAATCGCTGAAAGGTTCGCTTGAACCAGGGAAACGAGCTGATCTTGTCGTTCTGGATCGGGATTATTTTTCCGTAGCCGATCAGGAGTTGAAGAAGATCGAGTCGCAGTTGACCATGGTTGATGGGGTAATCACCTATGCGACCGGCCCCTTTGCCACCCATGACAGCGAGCCGCTGCCTGAAATCAGCCCACAGTGGTCACCGGTGGCAAAGTTCGGAGGATTCAGATACTAATGATTAAAAAATTATAAGTTCTAAACAGGAATGGTTATGATTCGAAAGGTAAGACAGGTCTTTCAGGGCCAGAAGGTAATTGAAGGTGCCGGTGTGCACCTTCGCCGGGTTTTTGGTTTTACCAATCCGGAACTCTTTGACCCTTTCCTGCTCCTCGATGATTTCAGATCACCAAATCGGGATGACTTTATCAAGGGCTTTCCATGGCACCCTCACAAGGGCATTGAGACAATAACCTATGTGCTCCAGGGCGACGTGGAGCACGGTGACAGTCTGGGCAATAAGGGAATTATATCTTCGGGGGAAGTACAGTGGATGACCGCCGGCAGCGGTATCATTCATCAGGAGATGCCCAAGGGGGATGAAAATGGAGAACTCCAGGGTTTTCAACTGTGGGCTAACCTGCCGGCCAGCAGCAAAATGATGGCACCGAGATATCGCGGCATCACCGTAACAGACATACCTGTGGTAAATCGGGCAGATGGAACCATTATAAGAATAATTGCGGGTGAGGTAGATGGGGCGAAAGGGCCGGCAGATGACATTATCATCGATCCTGATTACCTTGACTGTACCGTGCGACCGCAGACCGATTTTCGTTTCTCCACCAAGAGGGGGTATACTGTTTTCACCTACTGCATTGGAGGTAGCGGCAGTGTAAATGGAACTCCTTTTGGTGATGGTTCACTCATTTTATTTGATGATGGTGATGAAATTGTTCTAACTGGCGGTAATGTTCCTCTGCGTTTTCTGCTTTGCTCTGGCAAGCCGATCAAGGAGCCAATCGCCTGGAGAGGGCCGATTGTCATGAACACGGAAGAGGAGTTGGATCAGGCATTTAATGAAATAAGGGATGAGACCTTTATTAAGCATTCTAGCTGATTTTCTTTGAAGTTGAAAACCTAAGAGCATGGAAAAGTGGCAACCAACAAATAATAAACTCATTGTTAAGGAGGTTCGTAGTGAAAAAAAGTCAAATTATTCTCAGTAAATACAGTCCGCTTATGGCGGTCGACACAGTTTTGCGCGGCAGTGACGGCGAGGTGATCGAAACCCCAAGGGTCTGCTCCTTATGCCGCTGCGGTGAATCGGCAATGAAACCGCTGTGTGACGGCACCCACGCCACTGTAGGGTTTGACGGCACTCGTGAAGATTCTGAGAAGGCAGAGATAGAACACTATGAGGGCAAGGAAATAACTATTGTTTTTGACCGCTATCTCTGTATGGGAGCTGGATATTGTGGTGAACTTGAACCGGTATTCGGGACCCATGATGAACCAAAATATGAACCGGATGAAGGTTCAGTAGAAGATATAATTGCCACGATTAAAAAATGCCCATCCGGTGCATTGAGCTATATCATTGATGGTGTTCATCATAAGAACTATTTCAAGGTAACTCAGATTGCTGTCGAAAAAGACGGCCCATACAATTGCGAGGGTGATATCGGCCTGATCGATGATCAAGATTCCGATACGCTCCTGCCCGATGCCGACCATTATACCCTGTGCCGCTGCGGAGGGTCGAAAAAGAAACCAATTTGCGATGGCTCTCATGCAGAAAACGGATTTAAGGGATAATAGCTTTTACAGAAAGAGTGATGACGATGTGTTTTTATAAAGCTCTCAGGCTTGTGGGAGTAAGACTATGATCTTCATCACTCTTTCATGTCTTCTTCCTTGACGCTGCTCAAGTTTGCAGAATCATTTTTTCCTGTGTTGGTCTTGTTCCTGAAAAAGTTGGCCGGATTCCAAGGATGGGAGTTTATAGGCATTCCATGATCGGCAAGATAGGAATGGTGAAGTTCTAAATTTCCTTGTGACATCCTAGCGGATATATTGATCTGATCTGGCAATCTCTTGATGTATTCTATTGCTGGTCCTAGCAAGCAGGAAAAAGACGCAAAATAATCTTCAACTGTATAAAATAATTCCATATTCAAGAGCTAATTGTTATTGACAGAGCAGTTTGTCAAAACTACACTCCATGTATCTGTTTGATTTTTTGTAATTAAACTGCTAAGACAAAGATAATTGATCAAACACAACATGACTGGCTGAATAGACCATATCTCATATAAATGAAAATCTGCGCTGGGAATCTTGGGAAGGAGAATATCTGTGAAAACCGCTCTATCATTGATTGTGATGCTCTGTCTGGCTATCAGCATCTCTGGTTGTGCAACCATGACAATCGAAGGTGATGGTCAGAAAACCCCAATGTCAAAAACAGGTACCCACACCAAACATGGTTCATACTACAATTTTGTCTGGTCCGAACCGCCGGTTGATAAATGTGATAACCGCAGAGGTCTCTATCGCGTTCGTCATCATACCAATGCTGTATATGCCCTGGTCTCCCTTGTTTCCCTTGGCCTGTATGTACCACAGACCGCCCAATGGTGGTGCGATGGTGCTCCTATAGAAGATGATGAAGAAGAGGAGTATATCCCCAATAACTGATCCCTTCCCCAAGGAGTTCTTCCATGGCCAGAACAAGAAACTTGATCATTGGTTGTGACGGTACCTGGAATGATACCGATGAGACAGCCCTTACCAATGTGGACAAAATGCTGAAGGCGTGTATGGCAAGAAATCAAGTCACGCACTATGAGGAGGGCGTCGGCACAGCTCACTGGGAGGCTCTTCCAGGCGGCATATATGGGAAAGGTCTGGATCGTCAAATCTTGGGAGCCTATCGCTTCTTACGTAAGCGATTTAGTGATGATGACTGGAACAGAGATGAGAACAAGGTGTTCATTTTCGGTTTCAGCCGGGGAGCTTACGCAGCCCGCAGGCTGGCAGGCTTCATCGATTTCAGCGGTATTCCCGGAGATAGAGAGGATGATGAGTTGGCCTGGCATTTATATCTCAAACAGGATGCGGCAAGTGTTGCCACGCTTAAGGAAAAAGGGCGCCTGTTTCCTATTCCTGTGGAAATGCTTGGTGTCTGGGATACTGTTAAGACTACGACAGATGAAGACTATGATGATAATAAACTGCCAGATTGTGTAGTGGCAGGTTATCACGCCATGGCAATTGATGAAAAACGGAAGTTTTTTCAGGTTCTCAGGTGGAACAAGAACGACAGGGTGAACCAAACCTGGTTTGCCGGTGTCCATTCTGATGTGGGTGGGGGGTATAGTGAATGCGGCTTGTCTGACATCGCCCTGCAGTGGATGATCGATAAAGCATACGAGCATGGCCTGAAATTCAAGGCCAGTTCAGTGAATAATCTACAAAAGAATGTTAGCGGTATATTGCATGACTCCTACCAGGGAATTTGGAAGGCCTTTGGCAAAAGATCACGCTATATTGCTGATTCTGCTAAGATTCATGCTTCAGTTCAGAAGCGAATGGCTGCAGTAGACGATTATCGGCCTAATAACCTGCCGGCTGAACCCGATTACCAAAGTTAAGTTCATTGACCTGCCATTACCGCACCTGCAGGAAAATCATCGTACCAGTCTATGGGTATATGTGCTTCTAACATCCCTGCTGAACGGTTTCATTTTTCATGAACCGAAGTTTCACAGATGCTTCGAATGAGTCTGGCTATGTCTTCCACGATCAGAGGTTTTAAAAGAAAACCGGCAAAACCTGATTGTCTAGCACTTTTCTCATCCATTATTTCACTGTAGCCCGTACATACGATTATCGGAATGTCCGGGCGAATGGATTTAATCTGTTTCCCCAGAACATTTCCAGTCATATCGGGCATGGTCATATCCGTTACCACCATATCAAAAGATTCCGGCTGAGCTCTGAAATGTTCCAGTGCCTGTATAGGGTCGGTAAACGTCGTGACGGTGTATCCGAGCTGGCCCAATGCTTCTTCAGCCAGTTCGGTTTGCAGCAGTTCATCATCGACGAAGAGGATACGTTCTTTGCCTATTGGAAGCGTGCTTGTATCCTCCACCTCCTCGGACTCCTCGGCTTCAATGCGTGGCAGATAGACATTGAAAACGGAACCTTTGCCTTCTTCACTCTCGACCCGGATGGCACCGTTATAGGATTTGACAATGCCGTGTACCACGGAAAGGCCCATGCCAGAGCCTTCATCCTTTGGTTTCGTTGTGTAGAACGGTTCGAAAATATGGTCTAGATTTTCTGGGGAAATCCCTGTACCGGTGTCTCCTATTGCCAATTTCAGGTAATGGCCGGACTTGAGATCCGGATTGAGTCTGGTTTGAACAGGTTCTATTTCGATAGTGGATAGATCAACCCGTAAGCAGCCACCACTATTCCTCATGGCGTAGTTGGCGTTGGCGCAGAGGTTCATGACTATTTGGTGGAGCCTGGTGGGTTCTGCAATGGTGGCATCTTCAGAGTTGAGATTCTGTTCAAGCCTTATAGTTGTAGGCAGTGAGGCTCGCATGAGCTTCAAGGCCTCTTTTACGATGGGCTTGAGCATGACCGGACGAGGTTGTTCTTCACTCTGATGGCTGAACGCCAGAATTTGTTTAACCAATTCTTTGGCACGTTTGCTTGCTGCCAGGACGCGGTTGAGATAGTTTTGGATATCAGGGTAGTCTTTGGCTTTGATGGCTGCAAGATCGGCATAGCCTAGAATCGCTGTCAGGATGTTGTTGAAATCATGTGCAATACCGCCAGCAAGTGTTCCGAGGGCCTCCATGCGATGACTGGTCTGCAGTTGGCGCTGTAACTGATCCTTTTCCCTTTCCGCCACCTTCAAATCGGTAATATCGATGGCTACCCCGGCAACCAGCGATAGTTGATGGTCATCGGCAATGGGAAATTTAACTACCAGGTGATGTTGGGCTTTCCCATCAATCTCGACGGCTTCTTCAACACGGAACACTTTGCCTTCAGTTAATACTCTACGATCATTCTCGATAATCTCCGTAGCAATGGTCTTGGGCCAGAGTTCATGGTCGGTTTTTCCCACACGCTGCTCGACTGTCTGGTTATAAAATGATTCTACCGCCCGGTTCAAATAAATATACTTACCGTCCACATCCTTTATGAACGCCAGGGCAGGCAGATTATCCATGAAGGTATTAAAGCGGGATACACTTTCTTCAAGAGCCTTGGCGGTATGTTTGGCTTTGGTTATGTCAGCCATTACCCCTACTAAACCTCCCAATGAGCCATCGCCTTTCATATAGGTGGCTTTGCTGAAGACAACATCATGGAGGCTGCCGTCAAAAAAGCGGACCTGGGCTTCGTAGTTTTGCACACCTCGGCGCTCCATGAGCTCGTTGTCGGCGGACTCATATTTATCAGCCAGTTCACGCGGGGCGATGTCATAAACGGTCTTGCCGACGATTTCCTCCTTCGACAGTCCGAGGACCTTTTCGAATGCCGTGTTGCAGCCGGAGTATTCACCTTCGGCGTTTTTGTAAAAAATCGGGCTGGGAATGGTTTCAATGAGGGTTTTCAGGAATTGGAGCTGGTTGGAAATTTCATCTTCATAACGTTTGCGATCACTGATATCTCTGCAACTTTCAATTATTTGAACGATATTGCCGTGATCATCGAAAATAGGTGCAGCAATGATTTCTACATGTATGGCTTGTCCCTCTTTGTCGTAGTGAACATGTTCAACCCGGGTGGGCGAGTGGGTGCGAAGTACCTCCTGGAGAGGACAGGGGTGTTCTTTGCCTGAGCAGGGTTTTTCAAGATGATGCGTTAACTGGTGACAGGTGGGACATTCATCTCGCTGCGATGAAGATGTACTGTCCCAAACAGCACGATTGGCCATTGCGACCGTATAGTCACGATTAATTATCATAATGGGCTCGGGAATCGCGTCGATTACCTTTTGCAGGCTCTCGGAAGGTTGTCCGTCACTTTTTTTCTTTTGTGTTGCGTTGGGGGTTTTTCCTGTACTGATGTGTTCATCTTTTTGGTGCTGTAGTTCTGCCAGACGGCGTTGTCTTCTAGCAATCTCTTCCTGGAGAAGTGATATCTCTGCTTCGATATTTTCGAGCTTTTTCATATGGTTGTCTCTGTTTAAGATAAAGGATCTTCCAGGGGTATAATATTACGTTATTAGATCACATATTTGGTGTTTGTACCAGTCATGCACTTTAGTTTAGTCATTATTGGCAAATTATTTGAGCTACTTCTTATAGCAGATTGATACTCGAATAAAACATGTAGATGATGTTAGGGAGGGAGGAAACAGTAGCCTAGCATTCAGAAGATTCTTTCAACGTCATTGACTATGAGCTTGTTTTTTTTAGCTACATGAAGATGGATTATCGGATGAGTTGTTGCGTTTTTTCTCGTTTTTAAGCACCGCTTCAGGCACTTTTTTCTTAAGAATTACCTCCCTTAAACCGAAAATAACAGTTAATGCAAAGCCGATGTGTTTGCTACCTGATTCGCACGAAAACACCTTAGTAGAATCACAAGGCTTAATTCTATGGAGAAGAGGTTTGCTCTAAGATGCGACCAATCAATACAGAAAAACTTTGGACAGCAACCAATATGAAACCATCTGTAATGGTTGAAACTTGTTAGTAAATTATTTCTTTAGAAAAAAATGAAACAATTTAATGGGGATCGTTGTTTTTCCTTTATTCCGAAATTTCCATATGATACCATTTCAAAAACGTAATTCTGCTCAGGATATCAAAAGGGGAAAAAGATGAGTAGTACAGGTGATATATTCAAGTTTTTTAGCAAAACTGCATTAGTAACGGCAATTGGATCACAAATGGTTGTTACTGGTGCCGTCGCTTCCGATGACTTTCTCAGCATGGAACTCTCGGAGTTGATGAAAGTTACGGTGACCTCGGTGTCGAAAAAGGAGCAGGATATTTTCGATGCCGCAGCGGCGATTTATGTGATCACCCAGAAGGATATTCGTCGTTCCGGAGTGACTTCTATACCCGAAGCATTGCGTATGGCTCCCGGGTTACAGGTTGCCAGAGTCGCCTCCAATAAATGGGCAATATCCTCCAGAGGTCTGGGTGGACAGTTTTCCAATAAACTGCTGGTCTTGGTGGATGGTCGTACCGTGTACACCCCAGGATTTTCAAACACCTACTGGGATGCGCAAAATACCCTGCTGGAAGATGTCGACAGAATCGAGGTGATCCGGGGCCCGGGAGCGACCCTCTGGGGAGCAAATGCCGTAAATGGCGTGATCAACATCATAACCAAAGACTCTGCAGATACGCTGGGAGGACTAGTCACTGCAGGTACAGGCAATAAAGAAGAGGTGATAAGCGGTTTCAGGTATGGTGGAAAAGTCAATTCCACCACTACCGGCAGAGTTTACATAGCTTATAATCAGCGCGATTCCTTTGACTTGCTTGCCGACGGTTCAGATGCAAACGACGACTGGAATAATCTGACCGCAGGCTTCAGGCTTGATGGTGAGGTGACCGGTGACAATTCCTGGACCCTGCAGGGGGATCTTTACAGCAACCAGGAAAACCAGACAGTGGAACCTCTTTTTATAGCAACCCCACCCTTTGCCATTCGTGATCAAAGCGAACTGGACGCCCAGGGCGGAAACATTAAGGGTAATTGGGAGAAACAGTTCACCTCAAGTGCACTGAAGGTTCAACTCTATTTTGATTATGTCGACAGGGATGAGGTGTATGCCGATCAGACGTATAAAACCACAGATGTAGATATACAGTATGACCAGGAACTGGGCACTAGGCAGAATCTTTCCTTTGGTGCAGGTTATCGCTACATCGATGTGACAGTTGGAGAAACTTTTGTTGCCTCCAATATACCTGATCGAAATTATGATCTGTTCAGTGCTTTTGTTCAGGATACCATCGAAGTGGTTAAAGACAGGTTTTGGCTTACTCTGGGGACCAAATGGGAGCATAACGAGTTTACCGGCCATGAGTTTCAGCCATCGGGCCGCGTGCTGTGGAAACCAAAAGATAACCATTCGCTCTGGGCAAGCATCTCCAGGGCTGTGCGTACGCCATCACTCGCGGAGGTGGAGAGCGATGTTATTTTAGGCTTTGATCCAAATTTGGTGTTCCTTGGTTTCAGTCCATACGTAACGGTGAGTGGCAGCGATGATTTTGACTCGGAGGAGGTCATTGCCTTTGAGGCGGGATATCGCTGGTTGGCAACCCCTGAGCTTTCATTTGATCTCGCCCTGTTCTATAACGATTATGAAGACTTGCTCGATACTGCACCGATCAGCACAACGGCAACACCCGCGGATTTGGAATTTGTCAATGCTGGCGAAGGCTATAGCTACGGCTTCGAACTGGCAGCAAACTGGCAGGCCAGGCAATGGCTGGAATTTGCCCTCAGCTATTCCTATTTTGAGCTTGATATTGATTCAGATAGTCCAATAGAATCTTCCAACCTGCTTTCTAATACGAATGCGCCAAAACACCAGGTTTCCTTAAGAAGCAGCATCGATTTTGCCGAAAACTGGCAGGCCAATATCTGGCTGAGGTATGTCGGTGAACTGGAACAAACAAGTTTTTTGCCTGCTTCCGATCCTGAAGTGGATGATTATCTGGAGTGTGATCTCAACATCAGGTGGCAGGCCACAGAGGACCTGGAGTTCATGCTGGTGGGCCAGAATCTTTTTGATTCAGAAAAACTCGAATACGTCGCAGAACAGTTTACGCCCGCCACCGAGGTGGAGACGAGTTATTACCTCAAAGTGCTGTACCGTTTCTAAAAGAGAAATTTTCTATCCCAATGAGAAGACCTTTTTCTATCACAGCGCTTTTCTTCCTTCTGCTTATCCTCACGGCAGCGGTGCCGTTGTCCGCTCGGGCTGCTGATGAGCAGCTGGAAAACAAGCTCAAAGCCGCCTTTCTGCTTAACTTTGCCAAATTTACCACGTGGCCGGAAGATATAACTGGCTCAAGTGAGTTCGGGCTTTGTCTGGTGGGAACCAATCCCCTGGGAGGATCTGCGGAGCAACTTTCTGGGAAATTAATTGGTCAAAAGCCTATAGAGCTTAGGATGATAAAGAAAATTGCCGACGTTGGTCTCTGTGAAATGATATACATCAGTCCTTCAGCAGAAGGCGGTATGGCCGAGCTTATCGCTGCCCTCGGCGGCCCGTCACGACTGACAGTGAGTGATCGAGAGGGTTTTGCTGCTCAGGGCGGAATCATTGAACTACGGATATTCGACAATCGGCTTGGGTTCATCATTAATAACACGAGGGCCAAAGAGGATGGCCTGTCACTTAGCGCTTCTCTGCTGGACCTGGCGAAGGAAGTATTATAAGGACGTTTATGAAGAAGTTGATGCCAAACCTTCCCATCCGGAAAAAGCTCAATGTGATCATCTTTGTTGCCTGTTCCGTGGCATTGATTCTGGCCACACTTGTTGCCATCACCAGCCAACTCTACCTCAGCCGCAATTATCTGCGTACGGAAATGCAAACCTTGACCAAGGTGCTTGCTGAAAATAGCAGGGCAGGACTAGCTTTTGCTGACAAAAAAAGCTTGATTACCATTCTCCAATCCTTGGAGGCTAAGAGTTCGGTCGTCTCCGCAGTAATTGCCACTCCTGATGATGATTTTTTTGCTAGCTACCGACGCGGCAACGAGGAAGAAACAGTACAGAGCAAAGAAGCCAGTGGAGAATTTGCAGATTTAAGTTCGGGCTTATTTGGCGGCCTAGCAGTGTTCTCTGAGCCCATAGTTTTGGATGATTCTCAGCTTGGCACCTTGACAATCATCGTCAGTCTCGAAGAGTATCGCCAAAATCTGCTTATAGTCAGTGGATTTACTTTCATGTGTATGTTGTTGGGAATACTTCTGGCTATTAATCTTTCCAGGAAATATCTCGGCATGGTAATCGAACCCATTGTCTCACTCAGTACACTGATGAAGGGAGTTCGTGAAAGCGGTGATTACAGCCTGCGAGCGAAGCCGTACTACAATGATGAGGTCGGTCAACTAGCCAATGGGCTGAATTCCATGCTGGAGAAGATCGAGGTACGCGATGAATATCTCGAAACACAGGTTGCCGAGCGAACCCAAGATTTGCTGAGAGCCAAGGAGGCGGCCGAGGAAGCCAGTCGCATTAAGTCCCAGTTCCTGGCCAATATGAGTCATGAGATCCGCACGCCGATGAATGGCGTTTTAGGCATGGCTGAACTCTTGCAGAAAACCAGGGTCGATCAGGAGCAGGAGCGTTTGGCCAAGACCATTCAAAGCTCCGGTGAAGCTCTGCTGGAAATTATTAATTCTATCCTTGATTTTTCGAAAATAGAAGCGGGGCGTCTGGAGCTGGAGAATACCGATTTCAATTTACAGGAACTCACCGAAGATGTCATGCAATTGCTCGCTTCATCGGCTCATGTCAAACGTTTGGAACTCGCTTTATTATTTGAAGAGGGGTGTGCCGTTCATCTAAGAGGCGATTCTGGCAGACTGCGTCAGGTCATTACCAATCTGGTGGGCAATGCCGTAAAATTTACCGATGATGGAGAGGTTGTGGTCAGGGTGGCAACCACCCCGGTTGATGAAGATAGCGTAATCCTCAAAATCAGTGTTGAGGATACCGGTATTGGCATAAGTGAAGAGAGCCAGGAACAGCTCTTTACCCCATTTAGTCAGGGTGATGCCACATCCACCCGCAAATATGGCGGTACCGGACTGGGGCTGGCAATTTCCAAACAGCTGGTCAATCTCATGCACGGAGATCTCTACTGTCAGAGTGAGTTGGGCATGGGATCCACCTTCACTTTTAGCGTGAAACTCAAGCGTTCCCATGAGAAGGTCCACAGTATCAGCGGTCTCGACAAAGAAATCCTCAAGGATTACCGGGTGCTCATTGTTGACGATAACGCCACTAACCGGACCATCGTAGAGAAACAAACCGCCTCCTGGGGGATGTTAAGTGAAAGCGCGAAAAACGGTGTTGAAGGGTTGGCCAGGATCCATGAAGCGTTTGCCGCCGGTGAGCCTTTTAATTTCCTGGTTTTGGACATGCATATGCCTGATATGGATGGTTTGGATGTCGCAAAAAATGTCCAGCAAGACAGCCGCTTTGACAATCTGCGCATGATTATGTTGACCTCTGTCGGGTATCGTGGCCACGCCAGTAAAGCTCAGCAGCGGGGTATCGATGCCTATCTCACCAAGCCGGTGCGACAAACCGAACTGCACGCCACCTTTGTCAAAGTTCTGGGCAAGCAGGGCCGTGACGGTACAAGAACCATAATTTCAAAATACGATATCTACGAGTCTACCCCGCAGTTTGACCTCAAAGTATTGTTAGCTGAGGATAATCCGACTAACCAGGAAGTGGCCTTGGCCATGCTGAGGAACTTCGGCTGCTCTGTCGATGTGGTGGAGAACGGCAGACAGGCTCTTAATACCCTGGCAGAAAGGCCCTATAACCTTGTGCTCATGGATTGTCAAATGCCTGAGCTGGATGGCTACGACACCACCGCTGAAATACGTCGGCTGGAGTCTGAAGAGGAGAATGGAACTCGGCAGTTGATCGTTGCTTTGACGGCCCATGCCCTGGCTGGTGATCGGGAGAAGTGTTTGGCGGCAGGTATGGATGGCTACATGAGCAAACCCTTTCGCCAGGATCAGATGCAAAACATGCTGCTGCAATTCTGCAGGGATAACATGGTGCATAAAGAGCCATCACTTGGCCAAGCACCTCCCAAAACCCCCACAGAGTATGGCGAAAGTAATGGGAAAACTCCAGAAGAAGCAAGCGTAGAGTCAGATTCGCCAATAGATTTTTCTGTTCTGAAAGAGTTGGAGGTGTTACAGGAAGAAGGACAGCCAGATGTCATCGGCAAGATTGTAAAAGCCTATATTGACGGTTCTGCAACATTATTGTCATCCCTGCAAGAAAACAAGGAGATGGTGGAACTTCAGGAATTACAGAGAATATCCCACACTTTAAAATCGAGCAGTGCCAATGTCGGTGCACTTTCATTGGCGGAGATGTGTCGTCGCCTTGAACTGGAATGTAAAAGTGGTAGAGAGGATAATTCAGAACTAATTGAACAGATAATTGCCGAATATGCCGAGGTGAAACGGATATTGTCCGCTAATTTCTTGGATGAAAAATGAGTGATTCGAAACCTCAAAAACAGCCTTTGGCGTTGATCATAGATGATGATATGTCATTGCGGATTGCTATGCAAGCGGCCCTGCATAAATCCGGGTTCGAGGTGCTTGAGGCTGATAATGGCGCGGAGGGCATAGAGATTTTTGCCGAAAGACGCCCGGATCTGGTCCTCTTGGATGTCGTCATGCCGGAGATGAGTGGCTATGAGACGTGCTCAGCCTTACGCCAATTGCCGGGAGGCAAATACGCTCAAATCCTGATGGTGACAGGGCTGGATGATACTGAGTCGATAGATTTTTCCTTTGAGGCGGGAGCGGATGGTTTTGTTGCTAAGCCTATTAATTGGTCGGTGCTGGGGCACCGATGTAAATATATGGTGCGGGCAGGAAGCGCCTTTCGCCAACTCGATCAGAGTCGAAAGCGACTGGCCAAGACCCAGGAGATTGCCAGATTGGGTCACTGGGAGATCGATCTTGTCACTAATGAATTTAGCTGTTCCAGGGAAGCTGCGATTTTGATGGGGAACACCGCTGAGCCTTTGCCAGTGAATCTTAAAGAATTTCTTACCTCTGTCTATACAGAAGATCAGGAAGATACGGAAAAGATAATCGAGGCAGCTCTTAGTGCACACAAGGGCTTCAGCGTGGACTACCGCATCGTCAACGAAGGCGGTGAAAAACGCAACATCCAGAATCACGGTGAAATCCTCTATAACGAGGAAGGTGAGCCGGCCACTTTGCTGGGTGCAGTGCAAGACATTTCTGCTTTGAAGGCGGCTGAGGAGGAGATTCGTTCTCTTGCTTTTTACGACAACCTGACTGGTCTGGCCAATCGCATGCTGTTCAAGGATCGCCTGAACTTTGAGATACAGCAAGCAAGCAGAGCAGGTCAGAAATTCGCTCTGCTTTACCTTGATCTCGATCAATTCAAACTCATCAATGATACTTTCGGCCATCATATCGGCGATAAACTTCTCACTGAAGTAGCAGGTTTACTGAAAACCTGTCTCAGAAGTTCCGACATTACTTCAAGGATGAATGACGAATCCGTCAACCCGTTGATTGCCAGACTTGGAGGAGATGAGTTTACGGTGATATTGACTGATATCAAGGAGGTGGACAATGCCGCCTTCGTTGCCAGAAGAATTATTGAAAAAGTGGCACGACCCTACACCCTGGATGGTCACGAAATCTATAGCAGCGTCTCCATCGGTATCAGCCTCTACCCATTTGACAGCACAGATGCAATTGAACTCCTCAAATACGCCGATACAGCCATGTACCAGGCGAAGAGGAACGGCAGAAATAATTATCAGTTTTATAAAAGTTCATATAACTTTGCGGCTGTGGAACGTTTCACCCTGGAGCGCGATTTAGCCAGAGCTATTGCTGAAGATGAACTGATCATTCATTATCAGCCGAAGATAAATACCAAGACACAAAGCATAGTAGGAGCGGAGGCCCTGATTCGCTGGCAGCATCCGCAACGCGGTCTTATACCGCCCAACGTCTTTATCCCCATAGCCGAGGAGTCTGGTTTTATTGTTGATCTTACCCGTTTCGTGGTACGCACCGCTTCCAGGCATTGGCGGCAGTGGCAGAGTGAGGGCTTAGAACCTGGATTGCTCTCGGTAAATCTTTCTGCTTATAGGTTCGCTCAGCAGAACATCATAGCCATCCTCCGGGAGTCTTTAAGCGAGGAGGATGATCCTGTGAATCTTGAGGTTGAAATTACCGAAAATGTTCTCATGCAGGATACCACCAGTACCAAGAATATTCTGCAGAACGTCAGAGAAATGGGTATAGGGGTGGCGCTTGACGATTTTGGCACCGGTTATTCCTCCCTTAATTATCTGGTTACCTATCCTGTAAATACCATAAAGATTGATCGATCATTTGTTAAAGGATGTGAGTTGGAGAGTAAAAAAGGGGTGGTCATCAGATCAATGGTTGAGATGATCCGTCGATTGGATATGAAGTGCGTTGCAGAGGGCGTGGAGACCGAGGAAGAGTTGATGATTATCAGCGATCTTGGAGTAGAAGAAATACAGGGATTCTACTTTTCCAAGCCTCTTCCGCAAGAGGAATTTGCTGATTATTTACGACATAATCAAACCTGAAAATGCCACTCCGTTGTTGTTCAAGCTAGATTTAATAAACTGATTTTTCTTTTCCAGTCTGTTAAGCTTAGTGATAATGTCCTTTCTGGTATTTTAAAATTGATATCGTAGTCCAGATTCGCAGAATATAACGGTATCAGCGTATCCTTCGTTTTTGTAAAGCAACCAATAAGAATCTATACTTTCGCTTTTTCCGTGGGAAAACCCGCCTGCCAATCTGCATTTTCCTGATTCGCCTGGCTTGCAATGAGGTGCACATTCATCTTTTACAACCATTTCCGCTGCGCAATATCAAAAGCGTTAAAAACTACTTTATTAGCTGCGCTTTGAGGTTAAATCATCTAAAAAATTTTAAAAACCCTACCACAACCAATGATCGAATTGTTTATTGTTGAATCCTGCCCTTTGATGTATTCATAAATTTTTAGAATCCGCAATGATAGATCTCTTCCCTGAACCAAAGGGGCTCAGGGAGGAGAATAGCTTTTAGAAATCATCTGGATTAGCAGTTTCCGCAACTTTTGCCGTCTTTACGAAACTGACCAAGTCATTACCGAAAAGCTCAGGTTTATCGTTGTGGGGAAAATGACCACTGTCAGTGTAGAGTTTGACATTTACTGGACAGCCAGCCGTTCTCATCTTTACGTAAAAGGGCTTGATCATTTCTTTTTTGAGGTCTTTCAAGCCACTTATTTTTTTTGGATAGAAGGGTTCATCCTCTCCAAAGATTAATAGAATTGGAGAATTAATCTGATTGTATTGCTTGTAGATGCTATTTGCATCCTCTTTAATGATCTCAACACCAAGATTATAGACATCTCGAATACTGGTGAGGCTATAACGTTCAAACTCTTCAGGATTACCCTCGATCATTTTGACGCGGATATCTGTCGCCAAACGAGTATCAGCTGTCTCCTTTTTGAAGAAACCCATAGGGACCAGTTTTCCTTGGATTTTTAATCGCCAGAAGTAAAAGTCTTCGATTAACTGAGCATTGGTGCTGTAGTCAAGCCGAGCTTTAGATGCGTAATAGGGAAAAAAGTTGAAATCTTCTCGGTTTGTAGTTTGGGCGAACCCTTTTGGGAAGTACTTGGCCGGCAACTCCTCAAGGCCTGCCGGGGCAATGAGAATAAGTTTTTCAACCGCTTCGGGGTAGGCAAGCGCATAACCCAGTGCCCATTGCCCGCCCAGAGAATGACCGCCATAAACAGCCTTGGCTATCCCAAGCTGATTGACAATAAGATCATAAATTACTTCCCTGGTCTGTTGGAGACTGCGCACTGCCGGATTGCTGAGATTCCCGGGTATGGATTTTCCGTAGTTCGGCAAATCTGGTACTATGACCCGTATTCCATTTTTCCTGGCGATAGTAATGGCATCACCAAAATATGCACCACTGCAGGCGCGGCCATGGATCAGAACAAGCACCGGCGGGTTAGGCTTGAAAAGCGGTGAGACATCCATATAACCGATCTCCCACAAGGAACCATCACTGTCTTTGGCATTAGCGTACTTAACTTTATAGGGATAGCGCACCTGTTCCCTGAAAAAGCTTTTTGTGGGATCACCTTGTTGTACATATGGTTTTTGACTGACACAACTGATAAAAAAGCAGGAAAACAGGATTGCTAAAATCACAATCAACATTTGCCGGGTGTGCTTTTGCATTGTTGCCTCCTTGGAGTTGTAATGCTCATTTACTGCTAAGCAAAAATCAGATGTCAAATGTATCCAGTGCAAAAGATTCTGGAGCTTTGGTGTCGGTCTACTCTAAAGTAATTCCGCTTATTCGCTGCCTTGTCTTTGCTGGTATCAAATCAAGGGTTTGATAGAGTCGCTGGCTGTTTTGAGTAATCCCTTCAAGAAGGATTTCACTGCACAATGTGACCATTTGTTCAACAACCTGCTGTTTATTCCAAACTGGTGTAAGTCCCTGATTCACCGATACAGCTATACCGTAAACTAAAAATGAGCGCAGGTTACGGGCCCAGCCAATCAACTCTGGTTCCATGTCCTTAAAGGGAGGGTAATCAGTCAGGTCTTCGGAAATCCTAACCCAGAACTGATATCTTCGTTCCTGGACGATATTTATATCTTGGCTGTGCATGCATGAAAAAATCTTGCCATAGTCACGAGCGAAGAGCACATAGCCAACTCCGTGATCTACCCACGGATCTCCGGTGTAATTGCTACGGGCATAAGTTTCCATCATCATCCAGGCTTTATTGATCAGTTCCTTTTTGAAATCACTCATATTAGAAAAATGGGAATAAATGGGCATGGTAGAAGCACCAAGTTTCTTGGCGACTTTCTGTGGTGTCAGCCCTTCCCATCCCTCATCTTTAAACTGGTTGATTCCCGCCTTGATAATATCTTTTTTTGTGTACTTAGGTGTGTTAGGCATAGCTGTTTATGGGTGAACATTAATTAAAATATAATTGCTATTATATAATATTTGTTATTTATTGTAAACGAAATATTCCTAACTGAATAATGGGTATGTATATGCTGATGTGATTTATTGACGAAGTGAGGGTGTAGTAATGATTTTCTCCTTACTGTTCTTATTATGTAGTGAACAATTTCAGCCTTCTAAATTGCGGATTCATTAGAATTCATGGCTGAATTTTAATTATATAAGGAGAAAAATCATGACACTGCCAAAGAGCAATTTGACGAGTGATAATTGCGTTTTTCTGATGATCGACCATCAGGTGGGCTTGATGCAGTTTTTAACATCTGTGGATCCCCTGCAATTGAAAAATAATATACTGGGCCATGCTAAAACAGCACAAGCATTTGGTATACCCGTTTTAATGGGAACAAGTTGGCCTCAAGGGCCAAATGGTCCGACGATGCCGGAGCTTAAAGCTCTCTTCCCGGAAGTGGAAGTAATAGACCGCCCCGTCGTTAACTATTGGGATGACGAGACATCAAAGCAGGCGGTTGTCGCTTCAGGCCGCAAGAAGCTGGTAATCTCAGGCCTTGCCACTGAAGTTTGTGCAGCTTTTCCGGCAATTTCAGCCCTGCGGGAAGGTTTTGAGGTCTATGTGGTTATCGATGCCTGTGCAGATTTTAACAAACTCATAACGGAAGTTACCGTGCAGCGGCTTGCTGCAGCCGGAGCCATTGTCACAACGTGGGTAGCAGTGCTGGCTGAGCTTGCCGCCAATACGCAAATTAACGGCAAATATATCGGTCAGCTCCTCTCCGAACATATGGGGCAGTATTACGCCGCAATGAACAACTTCTTGGGTTTTGCCGCAAATGCAGAGGAGGTTAAGGCAGGTATCGGTTTCACAGGCAGTCCGCCCATTCCCTAAAAAATATTCCGTATAACAGCAATAAAAAGAGCTTGAGCTTTGTGAAAGGTCAAGCTCTTTAGTTTTTTGCTAATCAGCAGGCTTGTTTGAGAAGAGGAGAGAGGTAACTCTGCAGGTATGCACCGGAAGAGACTATTTCTCGGAGATCTTCGCCGGTTGGTTTTTTGACGACATAAGTATCAAGGTCACAGATTTCCTGAAAGGAATCGAGAAAACGAAGCCTTTCGTCGAGTTCGTGATTGATGCCAAGGTGTCTTTCCAGGGCTCGCAGCAGGTCAACCATTGTGTGATTCTCGGCGAGATCACCGCGCTGCATAAGGAAGGCCATGATCAGCTTCTCAATACCCATGCAAGTCAGGTTGTAGATAACCTCGGGAGAAAAACCTTTACTTCTTTTGATGAATGCCGACTGGGCGGTTTTGAGAAACTGTTCGCCGTCACGTTGAAAAATATGCCAGTCGGTTATCTGAATTGTATTCATTTTTCTCCATTTTTGAAATAGCTGCGCAGGCAGATCAATTGGGTCTGTTGCCAGCCGCTGTGGGCATAAAACCCCAAACCATCGTAATTGTTTTTATCGGCCAGAAGCTGCATACGTCTAGCGCCATGACTGAAACCCCATTTGCCGATTGCTTCCAGGAGCCTTTTGCCAACTCCCTTTCCCCGCGCCTGTTGTTGAACGTAAAGGTCCTCAATGTGCAGACTTGGGCCGCCTTCTGCCGTTGAAATGAGAATCTGACCAGTGATCATGCCAATGACCCCTGAGTCATCTTCGGCCACTATAATGGCGGCACCAGGAGAGTTCAGCAGCAGATTAAGGCCTTGCTGCTGAAGTTCCGATGAACACTGAAAATCCTCCTCAATGGTGAAGAGATTCTTCAAAAGATTGGTCAGCTCGGCAATGTCATTTTCAACTGCCTGGCGGATAAATGAAGTTTTCACCATCAACCGATCAAATATTCCTGGGGTGGTTCTCCATCTTCGAGACCATCTAGTACTGCATCGATGGCCTCTTCGCTGTCAATTCCTTTGAACCATTGGTTCTCGGGTTGGATGACCATAATAGGACCCGCCTCGCATTGTTTCAGGCAGCCAGTGGCGACGATTTGCATATCCAAACCGCGGTCAAGAATCTCTTCTTCAATATACTGCAGGAATCCATCGGTTTGTTTATGACAGATGCCCTTTGGATCTCCTTTTACACGGAAGCTTTGACAAAGAAGGATCTGTCGTTCAGGTAATGCCATGGTAAGTCTCCTTGTGTGGAAATGCTCTCCGATTTTTCTTCCGGATGCAGAGCGAATTATTGATAAATATTTGGTTGCTAATTATTTGTTGTTCTATGAGCCATTTGCAAAATTATCTTCTCGGTATCTACGTTTATCGGCCCGAACTCTTCGTTATGCTCAAAATTTTATCCTCGGAATATCAAATATATGCCTGTGGTAAAATTTTTCGCATGCCTTGATTTAGAACGAAAATTTTACTTTTGTAAAAGGCTCCTATACTTATTTATTGCCTTTCTTTTTGCCGCCACCGTAAAGTACGTCGACCATGCCCTCGATATTGTCTTCAGTGATCAAGATTTTCAGTCCGGCCTGGGCAAGCTGGGAGCGAGGTTTTTCCCCGGCACTGGCAGTTAGCAAAACAAAACAATCCTTGAGGATTTCAGCGGTTTGCTGCCAGCGCAGTGGACCCGATCCCGGTTCAGGTGCTGCCCGAGTTTCTATAAGGCAGGCAAGGCCGTCCTGACGAGGGCCATAGATGAGAAACTGGATGGCATGGCCAAGGTGCAGGTCAATCTCAATACCATTGGAACTAACCACAGCGACGTTCGGCCGCTCGTTACTTGGTTTGGGAACGATACTTTCAGTTTGTTCTGCCGGGAGAGTGCGGTGCGGATGATGAAGGCGCGGCGGCACTACTGGCAAATATTGCGAAGCCTTGGTTTTGGCATTCTTGATGGTTTCCGGAGAGGGGCTTTCCAGGTTTACCTCAGCACCGGCTTCCGGGCAATAGGGGACCAGGGAGATACTGTCTGCGCCCAGCTCAACCATTTCACTGCTTATTTTGGCAACATGATCAATGTTGTATCCCGGATATAGGGTAGTCAGGATGCCGACGGTTACCTTGCGGAACTTCAGGGCTGAAACCCCATCACGCTGTTCCTTCAAAAGCAGAGATGCCGCATCTGCAAGTTTAAGCGTCTTGGCTCCGGGCCGTATCCAGGCAAAAAGCTTTTCAAGGATTTCAGTCCGTACTCCTTCCACCTTCACCTCCACATAGTCGATGCCCGCCTCGGCAAGATCACCAGCCAGCCTGCTGCAGCCGATACCAAGGGTGAGCAGGCCAAGGGAAAGGTCGGGGAAACGACTTTTAACCGCTCTTGCCATTGCTAAAGTCAGCTCAGGCGTGGCCAGAGGGTCTCCTGGACCAACTATTGCCGCCATGGCAATCTTACCTTCGTTCTTCCTCATTTCTGCAGTCAACATTTCCATAGCTTCCTCGACAGGCATACATCGCTTTTTATCGGGGGGCGGTGAAAATCTGGTGCGGGCAACGAGTTGGGGGGCCACCGGCAGGTATATAATATCCTCCGGATACGGCTTGCTACAGGGGCAGGACGTTGTGCTGTTTGCCAGGGAAGCTCCGTCCATCATGTTTTTCCACCTCACGTCATGAAACAACGTGAGCGGGCTGCAACATGACTATGCTGCGGCCCGCTCATGTACAGACTCGAACTAGAGAACGAGTTCAAATTTCTCCTCGGGATCGTCTCGATCCTTCCGGTCGAGAAGAACTCCCAGGATCTGTTCGAGCAACCGTAGTCCGCCTTTATAGCCCACTGTGGGAAAGTGCTGGTGACCTTGCCTGTCAAGTATGGGGAAACCCCAGCGTACAAAAGGCAGATCCTCATCACGGGCAATGTACTTGCAATACGTGTTGCCGATGATGAGATCTACGGGCTCGTTTTTGATCCACTGATGGAGGAGGAACATATCGCCTGCGGCTTTGACGTTAACTTCACGGCCCATATCAGCGGTAATTTCCTTGATGCGTTTTTCAAATTTCTTCCCGGGTGTTCCGGTGACAATATGAACTGGACTCATGTCGATGGATACCAGAAACTCGGTCATGGCGATGAGCTGATCGGGATCTCCAACCAGCGCTACCTTTTTGCCATATAGATATTGATGCATATCAGAAACCATATCGACGAGCTTGCCACGTTCTATGGCTATTTCGTCGGGTACGGAAGTACCGGCGATGGTCCTCAGGGCATCGATGAATCTATCGGTTGCCTTAAGTCCAAAAGGCATATCGATAACGGAGCAGGGCACTTTGCAGGTGGTGTCGAGAAGACGTGCTGCATCCGCAGAACACCACTCTCCAAGAGCCAGGGTACCGATACCGCCGCCACTGGCCTTGATGTCTTCAATGCTGGTTCCACCATCGGGAAACATCTTATATTTTCCGGTAAGTGGACCGTCCAGTACACCGGAGGTGTCCGGAAACATGTTGATCTTGGCACCTACCAAGCCGGCGAGTCTTTTGATCTCTTCCATGTCTGCAGGTTCAACCCAGCCTGGTATGAGATTTATCTTGCCGTTTTTCTGCTCTCCTTGTTCGGCCATGGCCGCCATGGCTTTCACCATGTTAGAGAAGCCGGTGACATGGGAGCCAACATAGCTTGGCGTAGGTGCGCCTAAGACAGTCTTGCCTTCAGGAACCTTCTTATCCTTCTTGGCCTTGTCGAAAATCTGCGGTAGATCGTCACCGATGGTTTCGGAGAGGCAGGTGGTGTGGACCGCGACGACTTTCGGCTCGTAGACCGTAAAAATGTTGTCGATCGCTTGAACCAGATTGGCCTGGCCACCGAAGACTGAGGCACCTTCAGTAAAGGAGCTGGTTGCTGCCGAGATGGGTTCCTTGTAATGGCGGGTCAGGGTACTGCGATGGTAGGCGCAGCAGCCCTGCGAGCCATGGCTGTGCGGCAGGCAGTCTTTGATGCCAAGAGCTGCGTACATGGCCCCGATGGGCTGACAGGTCTTGGCTGGATTAATCATCAGAGCTTTGCGCTCGGAAATCTCTTTTGGTGTATGTCGTAATAACATGTTCGTACCTTCCTGAAGGAGTCGGGTAACTCCGAAATTGATTATTCTGTATTACTCCCAGACATAGGTGGCGGAAAGCTCGGGATTTTCCTGCCAAGGTGCTTTCATGAAGCTCCATACCTTGCTGTTGACCAGTCGGTCGATTTCCTGGTAGAAATTAATTGCCCCTTGAAAGCCGGCATATGGTCCGCCCGAGTCATAGCTGTGCAGCTGCTTCATCGGCACACCCAGCTTCTGGATGGAGTATTTTTCTTTTATACCGGCACAGAAAAGATCCGGCTTCATCAGCTCTACCAGTTTTTCAGCTTCATACTGGTTGAGATCATCGATGACGATTGTGCCTTCTTCCATCATCGGATTGAGTCCTTCGTATTCCTTGAAATCAACTCCCGCTGCTTCCAGAGCGGCTATTTCTTCGTCCGTTTTCCTCGGGCGGTAAAGTTCCGGATCCGGCTCAACGTGGATCTCTTCAATGTTTCGACTGTCGGCATCGACCTTGAGATCAGGAATGACATGGCGACCTTCGTAATCGTCCCGGTGACCGAACTCATAGCCGGCTGAGAGGGTTTTCATGCCCATCTCATTAAAAAGTTCCTGATAATGGTGAGCGCGAGAACCACCGACGAAAAGCATGGCCGTCTTGCCTTTGGTCCTAGGATAAACATCCTCGATGGCTGCCTTCACAGCCGGCATTTCTTCGGCGATAACTTCCTCGACCCGATCAATAAGCTCCTGATCATCGAAATATTTAGCAATCTTGCGCAATGATTTGGCTGTTGCTTCAGCGCCAATGAAATTTATTTTAATCCAGGGAATGCCATACTTGGTCTCCAGCATGTCCGCCACGTAATTAATGGAGCGGTGGCACATGACACAACTCAAGTCAGCCTGATTTGCCGAAGCAAATTTGTCATAGGTGGCGTTACCGGAAAATGTTGAAATGTTGGTAATACCGCATTTCTCCAGGATACGGTCTATCTCGAAGCCGTCTCCACCAATGTTGTATTCACCCAGCAGATTAATCTTATATTTCTCGTTCTTTTCCGTTTCGCTGGAACCCACTATGTGAGTGAATACCTGGTTGTTGGCAATATGGTGTCCCGCAGACTGGGATACACCTTTATAACCTTCACAACTGAAAGCAAAGACATTGCAATCGCCAAATTTCTCCTTCATCTTCTTGGCAACCGCATGGATATCGTCACCGATGAGTCCTACCGGACAGGTGGCAAATACGGCTATGGCCTTGGGATGAAAAAGATCATATGCTTCCTGAATGGCTGCCTCGAGCTTTTTCTCACCGCCAAAAATGATGTCGGAGTCCTGCATATCCGTGGACATACAGTAGCTCAGGTAGTTGGAGTCTGAATCATTAATACCGTCGGTCTGGTTTCTCCTGGTCAGCCAGGCGTAAAAACTGCAGCCGATCGGGCCGTGCACGAGATTGACGATATCGCTGGTCGGCCCCATAATAACCCCCTTGCAACCGGCATAGGTGCAGCCGCGCATGGTGATTATTCCAGGTATTGTTCTAACATTGGCAACTATCTCCGGAGTGGTATTCTCCTGGGCTTCGTTGATCATTATCTGTTTGGCGCGCTTGCGGGCAACTTTTGGAGGATATTTTTCCAGCAGTTTTTCCTTGACGTTGTGGGGATCCCACTGCACCAGCTTATGTGCTTTTCCCATTGTATATTTACCTCTCTAGTTAGCTCCCATCATCAAACTGCCATCTAAAATGCCAAGTTTTCTGATGGAAACTTAGTTAACCAATTGATGCTGCGCCAGTTTCGCCGGTGCGAACCCGTACGGCGTCTGCCATCGGCATGACGAATATTTTACCATCACCGGGCTTGCCGGTTTTGTTGGTTTCCACGATGGTTTCCACAACCTTGTCAACCTCGTCGTCCTCGACGACCACGGTGACCATACGCTTGGGGTAGAGTTTTCCTTTTTCGCCAAGCAGTACAGCTGCTTCTTCAAAGCCTTCTTCTGCACCTTCTATCAGCTTTCGATTTACGAAGCCCATGCCTCTGCCCTGAGCCTCATGGGCAAAGAAAGCGTCTACACCGGCCGCAGTGAGGGCTGCTTTGGTTTTGTTCATCATGTTCATGCGGACAACTGCGATTACTTCTTTCATGCCGCTTCCTCCTCTGCTACGGCGTCTTCTTTGACTCCGGAGCTGATGGTGTAGACATCTTCAACGTCGGCGACAAAAATCTTACCGTCGCCAAACGCACCCTTTGTTCCGGAGCGGGCAGCGTCCATGATGGTATTGATGACGAAATCTTTGTCTTCTTTCTTGACGACGCTCATCAGCATGGTTTTGGGAATTTCGTCGTAGGTCACTTCGCCGATTTTGATTCCACGCTGCTTGCCGCGACCGGTAACGGAATATTTGGTTACTGCCGGAAAACCCGCATCCATGAGGGCGGCGAGGACGTCGTCAGCTTTTTCGGGTCGTACGATGGCTCTTATCATGATCATCATTTTCTATAGTCTCCTAATTAAAATGTGTTGGTTAAGCTTCCATCAGACCAAAATCGAGAAGAAGCTGTTCGAGTTCCTCTATTTCCAGGGGAGTGGGAATGACGAACATTTCATTATCATCTATTGCCTGGGCCAGACCTCGGTATTCATCCGCCTGGGGGGCTTCCGGATTCCATTCAATTACCGTTTTTCGGTTGATTTCTGCACGCTGGACATCGTTATCGCGGGGAACGAAGTAGATCATCTGGGTTCCCAGTTTGCGGGCCAGCTCTTCGATCATTTCCTTTTCGTTATCAACATTTCTGGAGTTGCAGATCAGTCCGCCGAGTCGCACCCCGCCTGACTGGGCATATTTCATAATACCCTTGCAGATATTGTTGGCCGCGTACATTGCCATCATCTCGCCTGAACAGACGATATAGATTTCCTGGGCCTTGCCGTCTCTGATGGGCATAGCAAAACCACCACAGACAACATCGCCAAGTACATCGTAGAAGGCATAGTCGAGGCCTTCACTTTCTTCGTAGGCACCTAATGACTCGAGCATATTTATAGAGGTAATGATACCTCGACCTGCACAGCCTACTCCAGGCTCAGGACCACCTGATTCAACCGACCAGGAACCACCAAAGCTCTGCTTTCTGATATCGGCGAGTTCAACGTCTTCACCTTCTTCACGAAGGGTGTCCAGGACAGATTTCTGGGCAAGGCCGCCCAGGAGCAGACGGGTTGAATCCGCTTTTGGGTCACAGCCGACCACCATTACCTTCCGACCCATCTCCGCTAAACCTGCGACCGTGGTCTGGGTTGTTGTTGATTTACCGATACCGCCTTTGCCGTAAATAGCGACCTTTCTCATGATGTTCTCCTATGTAGAGTTGTTACTTAACCGTGTTATCAGCTCTGCTGATTTGTATTTAAGAGCTGTTACGCGTTGTCATATTGATTGTTTCCTCTTGAGCAAGGGCTATGCCAAAAGCAACCTGTTGTTAAATACACATGAAAAACAATATGTTAAGGTGTTTTTTTTCTGTTGAATAAGAACTGTCTGCAGGGTGACAACATTCTCCTTTTTGTAGGTTTCCTACACATTTGTAGGCATGTGACAGCGGGTTGTTGTGTTTCTGAGAAAATTGAGAGAGCAGCAGAAAACTGCCAGAGTTGAAAAAATAAAAATTTACGACAAATTTGTTAAACAATATGCTGGATTAGGCTCGTCATAATAATCAAAATGATGAAAATTTGTAATGATTTCAATATTTAATGTTTTATGGCATGGCAATTGCTTAGATGATGGTTTTAGTGATATATGTCTTTTGCAAATTTTTCAGGTGCTGGAGGAAAATCGATTATGTCCGAGGAGTACGGAGGCGGGTCAATGGCAGCGAATACCCAGGGTATGGAGCTGCTTGCCTTGCATAGAATAACAGAGTTGATCGGCAGTGCCGTTGATCTGGAGGTGACCCTGGAGAGAATCCTTGAAGTGCTCAATGATACCCTGAAAATGGACCGGGCTACTCTGCTGCTCTACGATCAGAAAACCGGGAGCCTTGTTATCAAAGCCTCCTGTGGGTTATCGGAAGCAGAAGAGATGCGGGGAGTGTATAAGCCCAACGAGGGGGTTATCGGCCAGATTTTCCGGACCCGTTCCCCTTTTATTGTGCCCGATATTCAAAGTGAACCCCTGTTTTTGAACAGGACCGGAGCCAGGTCGGGCGTCTCACGTGACAAGGTCTCCTTCCTTGGGGTGCCGGTAATGGTGAAAGGGAGCCCGGAGGGAGTCTTGACGGTGGATCGGCTTTTTGGAGATGAGGTCTCCTTTGATGAAGATATTCGCTTTCTTACCGTCCTCGCCACACTCATTGCCCAGTTTCTTACCCTGCATTATGAAATTGAAAAAAAAGAAGCCCGACTTGTCAAAGAAAACGAATCACTCAAGGCCAGAATACATCAGATTCACGATGGACATTTTATTATCGGTCACTCGAAGCCCATGCAGCAGGTTTTCAGCGTCATAGACAAAATATCCAAAAGTAATGCCACGGTCCTGCTTCTGGGCGAATCGGGTACAGGCAAAGAGCTTGTAGCCAGGGCCATTCATGAGAGCAGTGACCGAAAAAACAATGCCTTTGTGAAAATAAACTGTGCGGCACTACCCGAGACGCTTCTGGAAAGTGAATTGTTTGGCCACGAAAAGGGGGCATTTACCGGAGCGCATGCCGCCAAGCCAGGCCGATTTGAAATTGCCGATGGCGGATCGATCTTTCTCGATGAAATAGGTGAGATGCCCCTAGCGCTTCAGGCGAAGATGCTTCGCGTCCTGCAGGAAAAGCAATTTGAGCGTATCGGTGGGACTCATACCTATTCGGTGGATGTGCGCATCGTTGCCGCTACCAACGTAAGTCTTGAGGATGCGGTGAGTCAGGGGCAATTTCGAGCCGACCTCTACTATCGCCTCAACGTAGTGCCCATTGTTTTGCCCCCTCTGCGCGACAGGCAGGATGATATTCCCCTGCTCTTTAATCATTTCCTGGTGAAAAGTAACCAGCGCAACGGCAAAGAGGTCAAGATGACCTCTGAACTTCTTGACTTTCTCATTAACTATACCTGGCCGGGTAATGTCCGTGAGATGCAGAATTTGGTGGAACGCATGGTCATTTTAGCTGAAGGTGACCGGATCACCCTGGCTGACCTGCCGCCGAATATCTCCAACCCGGCAGTAGAAGAACCAGCCCCGGTTGACCGGACAAGTCCGACAAACGGGGAAAGTCCTCAACCTAAAAGCGTGACAAGTGGTCGATCGCTCTCAGATATTGAAAGGGAAGAGGTTAAAGCAGCCCTGATTCGTAATGGCTGGGTGCAGGTCCGTGCTGCCCGAGAGTTGGGGTTGACGCAGCGTCAGATGGGGTACCGTATCAAAAAGTATGGACTCAATCGCTACGATTCCTTCCGTTGATTTCTCTTAGCCCGGATTTCTCCTGAACATTGAGTTGAATTTCAAAAAATGTATTGAGGTTCCGACGCCTTAGCTTCAGATTTTCTGTCTCATAAAATCAACAGAATTTTCATGAGAAATCCGAGTTAGATTTCCTCCCCTGTATTTTGCTGAAGTCTGCTCTGCTACCAGTCCCTTTTTGTAGGTTTAAGTTGATTAGACGTTCTTTACACAGTAAAAGCAAAACAAAAAATAAAATCATTACATAAATGTAAAATAATAAAATTGCACACAACATTTTTGTAATTTTTAAACACAAACCAAAAAAAAAATATGTTCAAGCTGTATCTTAAAACATTGTAAATATTAAATAATGTAAAAATTTAAGCATTTGGCATACCACTTGTATTGTCAGCACCAGTCAGCGTTATGCACTGAAGGTCTGCTTGATGAGGGCAGATAAATTTTAATCTCAGGAGGAACATGTTGTGAAATCACGAATGAAAATTAAACCTAAAACCTATTGGAGCGGGGCCGCCTTTTTTGCGGTTCTGGCAGCCGGTTTCCCGGCTCTGGCTGAAGATGCAAGTGTTGGTGATACTGTTATTCATCTTGCCTATTCCATCGACACCTTTTATTTTCTCATGTCAGGAGCCCTGGTAATGTGGATGGCAGCCGGTTTTGCCATGCTCGAGGCCGGTCTGGTGCGTGGGAAAAATACTGTCGAAATACTCACCAAGAACGTGGCGCTCTATTCCATCGCCTGTATTATGTATATGGTAGTCGGTTACAATCTCATGTATGGAGGCGGAAACGGCGTCATTCCCACTCTGAGTTTCTTTCTCGGCCCTGATAACAGTGTCGCAGATGTTCTTGCCAGTGGTGGAGATACCTATTATTCAGGTATGTCGGACTTCTTCTTTCAGGTTGTGTTTGTAGCCACAGCCATGTCCATTGTTTCAGGTGCCGTTGCTGAGCGGATGAAGCTTTGGGCGTTTTTGATCTTTGCTATCATTATGACCGGTTTTATCTATCCCGTGCAGGGATATTGGAAATGGGGCGGTGGTTTCCTCGACGGCCTTGGTTTCCTCGATTTCGCAGGATCTGGTGTTGTGCATCTCTGCGGCGCAACAGCAGCAGTCGCTGGTGTCTTGTTGCTTGGACCACGTGCCGGTAAATATGTCAAAGGCAGAATCAACGCTATTCCTGGTGCCAATCTGCCCCTGGCGACCCTGGGAACCTTTATTCTCTGGTTGGGATGGTTCGGTTTCAACGGTGGTTCCGAGCTGAAGATCAGTAATATCGAAGAAGCAAACGCCGTTTCCATGATCTTTGTTAATACCAACACTGCTGCTGCCGGTGGACTGGTCGCTGCTCTGCTGTTCTCCCGTGCCTGGTTCGGCAAAGCTGATCTTACCATGGCCCTCAACGGTGCACTTGCCGGCCTGGTTGCCATTACCGCTGAGCCGCTCACTCCGAGCCCGCTCCTGGCAACGGTTGTTGGTGCCATTGGTGGTCTGATCGTCGTTGCCTCCATCGTCTTTATCGACAAGGCAAAAATCGATGATCCGGTTGGTGCCATTTCCGTGCATGGCGTTGTTGGTATTTGGGGACTGATTGCTGTAGCATTCACGAATCCTGATGGATCTATCGTTGCCCAGCTCATCGGTATCGCGGTGATCTTTGCCTGGGTATTCGGTACAAGTTTTGTCGCCTGGCTGATTATCAAAGCCGTTATGGGCATCAGAGTATCTGAAGAGGAAGAGCTTGAGGGTTGCGACATATCTGAGTGCGGCCTTGATGCCTACCCCGAGTTCACCAAAGACTGATAGAGGAATATCATGAAAAAGATAGAAGCAATTATTAAGCCCTTCAAACTGGAGGGCGTGAAAGAAGCCCTGAATGATCTCGGCATTGCCGGAATGACCGTCTCCGAAGTAAAGGGATACGGTCGGCAAAAAGGCCACAAGGAAGTCTATCGTGGTGCTGAGTATCAGGTAGAGTTCAATCCCAAAGCAAAAATTGAACTGGTCGTTGCCGAGGACATGGTGGACAAGGTTGTCGATACCATCAGGCAGGCCGCTAACACCAACAAAATAGGCGATGGTAAGATCTTTGTCCTGCCGGTGGAAAACGTCCTGCGGATCCGAACCGGCGAAAGCGGCACTGACGCCATCTAAACAGTTTTCATTAAATTAACCAGCGTACCACGTGCCACCCGAAATTGAATCGCTTCGGGTGGCACATCTGCCATAAAGAAAACTCCTTTTGTACGAAAAACGCCCCTCTCCGGTTCCGGGAGGGGCGTTTTTCGTTTCCCTCCATACCCCAGCAGAGATGAATATTTGACTACATCAGGATAGAAACGGTCTCTATCTGAGTCGAGTTGTTGATTATGATATTGATATCATTAGAAGTTATTTCAAGAATAGACGATTGCATGACGGGCAGAGATACCAAATACCATTGGGCTCCCCTGGAAATCATGGTATCCTGATTTGGAGAAAGTACAATAGAGAGGACACAGACATTATGCACAAACCTGTTTATCTGGATTATAACGGTACCACTCCGCATGCTCCTGAAGTTATTCAAGCCATGCTTCCCTTCCTGGAATCAGAGTTTGGCAATCCCTCAAGCAGCCACTGGTACGGGGAAGCTCCTAAAAAAGCGGTGCAGGCTACCCGTCACCAGGATTCTGGTTTGCTGGGATGTTCCGCCTCCGAGATACTCTTTACCAGCGGTGGTACCGAGTCAAATAACCATGCCATCAAAAGCATTGCCGGAGCCCGCTACGGCAGCGGCAATCACCTTATTACCTCGAGCATTGAACACCCGGCCATCATTGAGGTGTGTCGTTTTATGGAAGGCCACGGATTTGAAGTTACCTATCTGCCAGTTGATAATTTCGGTCTGGTCAATCCTGCTGACGTGGCTGCTGCGATCAGACCCGAAACGATCATGATATCGGTCATGCATGCCAACAACGAAGTGGGCACTATTCAACCCATTGCAGAAATCGCGGCTCTGGCCAGGCGCCACGGAATATTGATGCATAGCGATGCAGCTCAAACCGCAGGCAAGATTCCCACCCAGGTGGACGATCTTAAAGTGGATCTGCTTACCTTGGCCGGCCATAAACTTTATGCTCCCAAAGGTGTTGGGGCTCTGTTTATCCGTGATGATGTCGATAATCAAATTTTCTGTCATGGAGCCGGCCAGGAGAGCGGTCGGCGGGCAGGAACTGAGAATGTTCTGGAAATAGTGGGGCTGGGTAAGGCCTGTGAACTTGCTGCAGAAGGTATCGATCATCATGGTGAACATATGCAGGAGATGCGCGACCGCCTGGAGGAGGGCTTGGCTGCAAATCTTGATGATCTCTACTTTAACGGCCACCGGCAGCTCCGCCTGCCCAATACCTCCAGCATTTCCTTTCTGGGTCTGGACGCAGACCGTCTGCTTGAGGAAATTGGCGCAAAGATCGCCGCCTCGGCTGGTGCTGCCTGTCATGCCGATCAGGTAGAAATCTCCCATGTGCTGAAGGCTATGGAGGTTCCGGAGCAATGGGCCAGGGGTACTCTGCGATTTTCCACGGGCAGGTACACCACAGCTGAGGAGATTGACCTCGCCCTTGAGGTGATTATTGAATCGGTAAAACGGCTGCGGAGTAAGGGTGATGCTGCCGCTTAACGTACCATTTCTGCCGGAAGAATCGTATATCCACTCTCTGCGAGAGTTGGAATCGCAGATTAATAGTGTACACTTCAGTCTTTATTCTTCCAGCTTGAGTGATGCCAGGGTGCAATTAGAGCAGATCTCTCTTGATTCATTAATCGAACAACTGCTCAAGCTTCCCCGTCCGAAAAAATATCTGTTAGCCAATGGCCTGATCCAGACAAAAGAGACCTATACCGCCAATGAGAGGCTCCAACAGTTGATCGGTCAATTGGAGAGGCTGATTGATGCGGATGTGCTGGATGGTCTGATTTTTGGAGACAGTTATCTGCTCACCGTCCTGGGCGATATTTCACCAACCTTGGCTGGCAAGATAGAGGCGGTACCCAGCATCAACTTTACCATCGACAATCCCGGCAAACTGAATTCTCTTATGGACCTTATCACCAGCTGTGATTTTCGATTGCCCACCAAAATTGCCCTTGACCGCAGCCTGAACAGGCAGCCTGCTGACCTGGTGGTGCTCTCAAAAGAGATCAGGCGCCGCTGGCCGGGGGTGAAAATCGAGTTGTTGGCCAACGAGGGCTGTCTCAGCCATTGTCCTTACCGGTCGACCCATGAGGCCTTCATTGCCTTAGCGAACAGCGCAGCAGGGGCAGATGGAGGAGTCGACACCTACAAGCTTAACAAGGAGCTGGCCTGTCAGCGCCATTTTCAGGAGAATCCCCAGCGCATTCTAGCCTCTCCCTTCATCCGTCCCGAAGATGTACAATGCTATGAGGAAACGGCTGATATCATCAAGCTCTGTGGACGCACTCTTGGTCCGGCTTTTCTCGAGAAGGTCGTGCATGCCTACGCTCGTGGTAAATATGAGGGAAATATGCTCGAACTGCTCGATGCCTCCCATTGGCTTTCCCAGTGCTACCATCTTGCCAATGAAGATTTTCCCGAAGAGTTTTTCACTCGGCTCTCAGCCTGTGATCTGGACTGTCATAGCTGTGATTATTGTACAACTCTCTTCCAGCGCATCGCCCAGAAGAAAAAACTGCAACTTATCGATTACCGCCGCTCCACTTGTTAAGAGTAGACCGAAGAAAAACGATCATCGGTTGGAATCATTAGTTGTTAAGATGGCTGAATTTAAAACGTGGATCCGCAGGCTAAAGCGCTCAGATCGTTAGAGGAACATGTTACATTCCTGAGGCTGTTGCGCAGTACCTTGACCGCCGTATCGTCGAGGTTCTCTATGGGAACGGAGCTGTGCTGCCGGAGATGGTGAAGCAGGGCTTTTCTGCCCGCCTTGGGACCAACCCGGAGGTTACGTTTAGCTTCGACCATCTCGGGAGGATAGGGTTCATAGGTTGAAGGATTCTTGTGCAAAGCGGTGAGGTGAAGACCGGTTTCGCAGGTGAAAATTTCCCGGCCGATAAAGGGCTGATTTGGTGCTATTTCCCGACCAGTTAGTTCTGCGATGAAGCTGGCAAGCTGAGGGATTTTATTGAGATTGAAGAGCCTATTTTTTTTGATTTTTAAATAGCCGGCCAGCTCCTCCAATTTGGTGCAGCCACATCGCTCTCCCAGACCAAGGAGCGTTGCATCCGCGTAATCCGCACCGTTTTCAAGAGCTGCGACCGCATTGGCGGTTGCCATACCGAAATCATTATGACAGTGGACAGCGAGTTGGCAAGTTCCAGCTAAATTTCTGGCTACTGTTGCCACATTTTTAACCAGGCTGGCTATTTCCGCAGGCGATGAAGTACCAATGGTGTCAGCGAGCCGAATACGCACTGCACCTTGTTGAACGGCCAGTTTGGTCATTTGCTCAAGAAAGCCTGGATCGGCCCTGGTGGCATCTTCGAAGCCTATGGCAGTCTGCATTCCCAGATCGCGGCAGAGTTTGAGGCTGCTGGTGAGGTTTTCAGCTGTCCATAATCTGTCTTTTTCCAGTTTATCTCGGATGAGCAGGTCGGAAACCGGCAGAGAGAGGGAGATGATATCGGGCTTAAGGCTGGCTGCAAAGCGGATGTCTTTGCCAAGACAACGTGACCAGAGAGAGCAGCATAGCTGGGGATGGTATCTGCGACTGTATTCCAGAAGGTGTGCAGGACAATCGATAAGATGCGAGGCAATGCCCAGCTCGATTTCGTCTACGCCAATGGTTACAAGTCCATCAATGATCCGTTTTTTTTCCGTCAGGGAAAAACTGATTCCCGGAGTCTGTTCACCTTCCCGCAGGGTAGTGTCTATTATTTTATTCATGGCTAACTCGTTTTTTCTCTTAAATTTGCAAGTTTGATGCCATGAGCAGAAGTAGGTGCGTGTGCTCCAGCATTACCCGGAACACTGAAGAGAATTAGGGCAGAGAAGAGAGGACCTTAAGAAATGGCGGGAGGAGATGTTGTGCTTAGATTTCGTCAAAAGCGACGAATGAGTAACAATTATACAAAAATGTAGTAAAGCTGTAGTGATTTTTATTTTTATATAATCGATGTTTGCAATATCAATTATATGGCTGTGCTTGATTTTATGAAAGCGCCTCGACCTCAAAGAAAATAGCAATTCTCCAACACACTTCTAAAACTTGCTGAGCATTTCTTCGGCTTCTTCATGGGATTTTACATAGACGGGTGTATATCCCTCCATCAAGGCGGTGACATTGAGGATTTGTTTGAATACAATGCGACGCTCATCAACGATCCGAATGACTTTGCCCACCTTATTACCAATGAGATGATCAGTGATTTTCTTAAACGTCGACAAACCGCTGAGGGCGGCCAGTGTGCACTGGGAAAGGTCCGTGATCACCGCAAATCCTGGTTGCAGGTCTGCTACGCAAAAACGAATATCGGTGTAGAGGCCGTCCAGCTCTTTTTTATTCAGTCTGCCGGAGACGGTTATATACAACCTGTTGTTCTTCAGGTCGGCGCGTGCGCTCGGACCTTTATTAGCGCCCATTCTCTCAAGTTTCCATGGTGGTGAGCAGAGATCTTGGAAAGAAAACCAGACAACCTCAGGATGGTGATTACTCTACCACTTTCCCTTATTCTCCATGGATGCCCAGGGCTCCTGGATGGGCAGTTTTTCACCTTCCTGGAGGAGCTCGATGGAAATCTGGTCGGGAGTGCGGATGAACGCCATATGACCGTCACGGGGGGGGCGGAGAATGGTTACCCCTTTGTCCATGAGCATCTGACAGTAGTCGTAGATGTTTTCTACGCTGAAGGCAAGATGCCCGAAATTGTCGCCAATTCTATAGTCTTCCTTCTGATCCCAGTTGTAGGTTAATTCAACTTCCGGTTCACCAGGGGCCGTGGCAAAATAGGCCAGGGTGAAGCGGCCACTCTCATAGTCCTTTCGACGTGTTTCCACAAGACCAAGAACATCTGTGAAAAAAGCGGTAGATTGGTCGAGATCTTTTACCCGCACCATGGCATGGAGGTATTTCATATCTTTTCCTTTTTCTGTAATTATGCTGAGTAGGGATTATCCATAATGGTCAAAGCATAATCATTTTCCGGTGAAGGAAAAGAAAAAGCCGCTCTTGCTCAGCAAGAACGGCCTTGATCAGGTATTGCTACTAGTTTCAGATTATACTTTGAAACTGCTGACAATCTTGTTCAACTCATTGGAGCTGTTGAGGAGAAGTTCAGCGCTCTGCTTAACCTCATTACTACTGTCTGAAATAGATTTGGCGGCACTGGAAACCTCGGTGATGTCTTGAGTGATGTCAGCCGCCACAGTTGAACTCTGGTTGACGTTTTCGTTGACTTCCTGGATACCCTGACTTGCCTGGGAGATATTATTGGCGATCTCCTGAGTGGCCGCTGTCTGTTCTTCCACGGCAGTGGCTATGGTTCCAACGATATCGTTGACGCCACCGATGATTTTAGAAATTTCGGTAATCTCGCCTTCCGTAGACTTGGAAGTGCTTTGGACATCGTCAATCAGGTTTTTGATATCAAGGGTCGCCTCGGCCGTCTGCTTTGCCAATTCCTTAATTTCGTTGGCAACAACGGCAAAGCCTTTACCGGCCTCACCTGCCCTGGCCGCCTCGATGGTTGCATTGAGGGCGAGCAGGTTGGTCTGCTCGGAAATCTCGGTAATCGTCTCGGTTACCTTGCCGATCTTGTCGGCAGCCTCGCCCAGCTCATTCATTTTGGCGTAGGCACTGTCGGCCTGACCCACAGCCTGGGAAGAGACATTCCTGGCCTTCTCGGCATTTTCGGCAATTTCATTGATGGTCGAACTCATCTGTTCGGCTGCGGTGGCAACCATGGAGGCGTTCGTTGCCGATTCCTCCATGGCGGCGGCAACCGTATTGAGGTTGGCGCTCATTTCCTCAGAAGCGGTGGCAACGTTGGTTGATCTTTGCGAGGTATCTTCAGCACCGCCCAGAAGGTTTGCTGAAATGCTTGAAAGTTGGTTGGAGTTGGTGGCCACACCGTTTGAATTCTCGGCAATCTGCTTGATGATGCCCTGCAGTTTCTCGAGAAAAGTGTTGAGCCAAGTGGCCATCTCGCCAACCTCATCCTTGGAGTTCACAGCTAGACGCTTGGTGAGATCGCCTTCGCCTTCAGCGATATCCTTGAGTCCAGCGACGGCATCATTGATCGGTTTGGTGATACTCTTTGAGGCGAAGAAGACCAGAACAGCGACGAATAGCTGAGAAAGCAACACTGTTAAGATCAGGCTGTTGCGAATAGTGTGGGGAGTTTCAAGAAATTCATCTTTGTCCTGGGTGACAGCAACACTCCAGCCTTTGAGCGGTACCGGGGCAAAACCTGAAATCTTCTCAGTGCCTTTGAAGACATAGTCTGCGACCCCGGCTTGACCGCTGGTCATGGAGCTGCTAATCTCCTCCATTCCCTCGAGTGTACTTACATTCAACTCGAGAACCAGATCTTCTTTGGGATGAGCGATGATGAGCCCATCTTTATTGATCATCCAGCCATAGCCGGTCTTGCCGATCTTTACTCCGGAAACGGCATTTATCACCGTTTCGGCTTTTATGGACATGCCGAAAACACCCAGAAATTCATTATTTGCCGATAAGACCGGGGCACAGGCCACATAGATCAGATTTCCGGTAGATTTGGACCTGACAATATCACCGATCACAGCATGTTTGGTACGCTTGGCCTCCTGGAAGTAGCCGCGCGAATTGATATTGGAGCCCTTGTATTCCTTGCCACTGGCCAGCTCTCCAGTGAGCAGCAAGCCTTCTTCATTGGTAACAAAAATACCCAGGAAGTGATCATCGAGTACTTTAAACTTTTTCTTCATTTCCTCACGGAGTAGAGCGAGTTCGGCAGAGGCAGCCTGGGAACCTTCAATTTTTACTTTTTCCAGGGTCTCTATGACGTGATACCCTGTGGCAAAAGCAGCTGCTGTTTCAGCTTGGAGCTCCATTGTCGACTCGAGGATCTCGGCAATTTCGTGCGCTTGGCCAGCGGCATTTTCGTGGCCTACTTCAAGCAGAGCATTGGTGGATTTACTGATAGAGATAAGGCCAACCACAATCAGCGGCAGCAATACCAGAATGCAGCCGCCCGCGACCAGCCTGAAAGAGATTGATTTCATGTTCATTTTTGCCATACATACTCCCCGATTTGACGTTTTAGTTTAACATTAATTATCATTAATATTCATCCTCCCATCATATCGGCACGGCCTTTTTAAATATGAAGTATTTTTTTGAATGAAATGCATTTTATATAGACCTGGTAAGCAATCAGGAGATTTTTAAAGCACTTAGAATAACCAAAAAAGACTGTTTATTTGACAGGCATGACAGCTTGTCCTACAATACAAGCTGTTTTCGACACCAGAATCTCTGTTGTTTGTTTTCCTGAGTGGTGGGGAATGCTGAGGTGAAGGTGTCTGTTTCAACTATTCGTTAGTAATAAGCTGGATAAAAAGTGCCATGAAGAAAATACTGGTTGTCGACAATAATCTGGTGATTCTCAAGCTCATGACGGAGTTTCTGGAGCGAAATGGTCATCAGGTAAGTTTTGCAAAGGATGCTCTTGAGTGTCTGGACCTTCTGCATGGTTTTCGTCCCGACATCATTTTTGTCGACCTGGTCCTGCCCCGAATAGGCGGTGATGACCTCTGTCGAATTTTACGCAGCCTCGACTACCTGAATGATTGCTACATCTGTGTAGTCTCCGCCATTGCCAAGGAGCAGGAAGTAGATTATGGCCAACTTGGTGCTGATTTCTGTATAGCCAAGGGGCCGTTCAGTGAAATGAGCCGTCATATCCTCACCGCAATTGAGGATTCTGAAAAACCAGTTGGTGAGAGGGCCATTCCTGCTGTTCATGGTCTGGAAGGTTTGCATTCCCGTCAAATTACTCAAGAACTTTTACGCCAGAACGAGCATCATCGTTCCATTCTCGAAAGCATCGCCCAGGGAGTGGTGGAGCTTGGCGGTGAGCGTCTTGTGTATGTCAATCGACGGGCTGTGGAAATGATCGGAGAGGCAAGTGAAAAAATGCTGGGCAGGAGGGCAGAGGATGTTTTTCCAGAGATGCTGGTTGCGGCCATCAATCAATTTCCTTCGGATTATGAGGGCAAATTTCTTCCTGCTACTTCATCGGCACTGGAGATCAAAGACAAGCATATGGTAGTGGAGAGATTTCCATTGCATAATACCAAAGAGAACCAGATTCTGGTGCTCACCGATATAACCGAAAGGAAGAAGATGGAGGCGGTCATTGAGGCAACCAACCTGACCAAGAATTTGGGCTATGTTTTTTCCGGTATACGGCACGAAATAGGAAATCCGGTGAATTCCATCAAGGTTGCTTTGAGCGTTCTTCAGCGCAATCTGCAGGAATACGATACTGCCACGGTCGCGGAGTTTGTGGACAGGTCGCTGCAGGAGATCACCAGGATTGAATATCTCCTCAAGGCCTTGAAAAACTATAGCCTATTTGAGAAGCCGGATATCCAGCAAATCGAGATTGTCGATTTCATTGAGCAGTTCATCCCTCTGGTAGAAAATGATTTTGCCAGCAATGGGATTGAGATACAGAATTATGTTGCTGACAAGACTCTCACCGCTCTTGCAGACAGTCGGGCTTTGCATCATGTCATGCTTAATCTCATGACTAATGCGGCCGACGCGCTCGAAGACAGCGAGCGTCCCTTAATTGTTGTCAGCGTGATAAAGAACGGTTCCTGGGTTGAAATTAAAGTCAATGACAATGGCAAGGGTATGTCACAGGTTGACCATGAAAACCTATTTAAGCCGTTTTCAACGGCAAAGACATCGGGTACCGGGCTCGGCTTGGTGATCGTGAAAAAAATGTTGACCGGCATGAATGGTGATATCGGTATAGAGAGCTACCAGGGAATCGGTACAACGGTCACCATATCTCTACCTGAGGCCAATGCGGAGAACGGATGAAAAGGACATTACTCATTATCGATGATGACACGCTGTTTGGCGATGCTGTAGCAAAATTTTTTTTTACCAATGAAATAAGGGTGGCAACCACTCACAGTGGCAAACAGGGACTAGCCTGGTGTGAAAAAAATGGAGCTGATGTTATCCTGCTTGATCAAAAGCTCCCCGATGGTAATGGCCTTGATCTTTGCCAACCAATTTTAGCAACCTGCGAACACGCCAAGATTATCTTTATAACTGCTTATCCCAGTTTTGATCATGCCGTTCAGGCATTACGCAACGGGGCTTATGATTATTTATCGAAACCAATGGAGTTGGAGGAGTTGAGTGTTTCGGTTGAGCGCGCCTTTCGGACGCTGGAACTTGAACGGGTCGAGCAGATCCAGCGGTTCCAACTTGATCAGGAATCACGGCAAAATGCCCTGATCGGCATTGAAAAAGGACTGCGCTCAATACGACAGTTGGTTGAACTGGCCTGTTCGAACCAGGCACCTGTTCTTATTACCGGTGAGACCGGTACCGGTAAAAATGTGGTTGCCAAGGCAATACATCACCAGGGGATAAAACATGCTGCCGCCTTTGTTGGTACAAACTGCGCGGCGCTGCCGGAAAATCTGATAGAATCTGAACTTTTCGGTCATGAAAAAGGAGCATTCACCGATGCATCGACGTTGAAGAAGGGAGTGTTCGAGATGGCCGATGGGGGTACACTCTTTCTCGATGAAGTAGGTGAAATTCCTCTGCATTTACAGTCAAAGTTGCTTGGCATTCTCGATGACGGCATTTTTCGGCGTGTTGGTGGTCAGACGGCTCAGCGGGTCGAGGTGCGGATCATAGCAGCCACCAATGTCGATCTCGAAGAAGCAATAGGGGCCGGCCGTTTTCGTGAAGATCTCTATTATCGGTTAAGCGTTATGCGTATCCATCTGCCGCCGCTGCGAGAACGTTCCGAGGATATTGAAGACTTGTGTAGACATTTTCTTCAGCAAATTGCCCCGGATCAGCATCTTTCCATTCCACCCGGAGAAATTGCCGAGCTTGCCGGCTATTCCTGGCCTGGCAATGTCAGGGAACTTAAAAATATAATCGAGCGGGCGATCATCTTGAGATCGGATACAACTATCTATCCCGCTCAATTGATCCAGCAGAGTAACTCATCCACCTATCCTCAGCCATCCCTTGCCGCTGAGTCACCCGCGCCAATCCGTTCCCTTGCAGAGATTGAGAAAGAGTACATCAAGAAGATTTTGACAATGCTCAACCATAATCATACCCGGACTGCTAAGGCCCTGGGTATCGCTCGTTCAACCCTTATTAGAAAGATTGAGCAATATAGTCTCAAAACAGGTGACTCAAATTAGGACAGTGTCTGGAAACAGGTCGCCTATTAAATTACTTAGTTTCTTCCTTTAGTTCTGCCTGAAGTTCCTAACCAATAGAAATCACTTTTGTTATTTTTTTTATTCGGACCTGCTACCCTGTGGCACGCCATCTGCAATTTCACGATGCAGGTATATGAGCGTGAATGTCCAACTTACAGAGAGAGCATATGCAGCAGGTTCTAATAGTTGATGATGAATCCAGATTGTTAGAGAGCATTGAAGCTGGGTTAGAAGATTACCAGGACCAATTCATGGTAATGACAGCCCCCAACGGGAAAGTAGCTCAGGATATCCTCGAATCCTCAGAAATAGATCTGGTGGTAACCGACTTGCGAATGCCGGTTATGGACGGTTTTGAGCTGCTCGCCTACATTAGCCATGCTCATCCCTTCATGCCCGCTATAGTTATGACCGCCTATGCCACAGCTGAGACTGAGGAGAAGGTAAATAATTCAGGTATTTATAAACTTCTGGAAAAACCTATTGAATTTGACCGGCTGGCGGAAACTATTCTTGAAAGTCTTGAACAGGAAAGCAGAGAAGGATCCGTGGCCGGTTTTTCCCTGGCAAATTTTCTGCAGTTGCTGGCCATGGAGCAGAAAACCTGTCTTCTTAACATAAAAAGTGAGGAGATGGATGGCTATATCTATCTCCATGGTGGTGAAATTTATACAGCCATCCTGGGAAATCTCAAGGGTGAAGAGGCACTTTTCACTTTGCTTGCAAGTGATAATGCCCGGATAATCTTTAAAAAATTACCAAAAAAGAGAATCACCCGCATGATAAATAAGCCGCTGATGTCTCTGTTGATGGAAGGCATGCAGTACATAGACGAGCAACAGCATTCGGCTAGTCCTCCAGGTTCATCGAAAGATGTTCACCAGAAGAAAAGCAGCACAGCCAAATCTTCTGGAAAGAATACAGCGCAGATCGATCAAACCACTGAAGCAACACAAGAATCCCTGCAACAATCTAAAAAAGGAGATATCGACATGGGAAAAGTTGAAGAAAGTTTAGGAAAACTCAAGGACGTGGATGGTTTTATGGGTGCCGGAGTATTTACGCCCAATGGTGAAATGGCTGCCGAGGTCACTAGCTCGAATTTGAAACTGGCGGAGATTGGTTCGCTGGCCAACGACGTTCTGCTCAAAGCCCAGAAAGCAACAGATGTGATGGCTGTCGGTCGGGGTAATGTCGTGCACGTCGAAGCGCCAAAAGCACATGTTTTTGCCCGATGCCTTAATGAAAATGCAGATTTTTCCAAAACAGAAGCCGGCAAAGCTCATGTGCACCTCGTCATGCTCCTTGCCAAGGATGGCAATCTGGCGATGGGAAAAATAAAGCTGGAGTCCGTCATTCAGGAGGTTGCAGCGGCATTCAGGTAATAAAAGAAATAGCGTGGAATTTAGCCTGGTGCAGACAACCTCTGGTTGATGCACCAGGAAATCTATATTACCTCTCCTCTAGGCACTTCATCAGGAGGAGGAAATTACCGTTTTGCTAATATGCCGACTCCACATTTGTCAGTCTGGCAAACCAGTTTTTGGCACTTGCAATGTCGTCAGCGGTAAGCTCATGTCCTGCTGATATATCGACAACTTCAACGTGTGCTCCATTTTCTCGAAAAAGACCGATAAGTTTTTCGGTGCTCTCTGCCGGAATAATGGTATCTCTTAGGCCTCTGAGGATAAGGATGTATTTATCACTGAGATTGGGCTTATAAGAAGGTAAAAGAGGCAGCATCGGTCTAAAAAGAATTGCTGAGGTATATAATTCAGGTTGCAGGAGCAGGTTGGCAGACGCAATATTTGCGCCATTGGAATAACCTAAGGCGATAAACTTGTCCAAATGCCTTTCATACCTGGATGCCGCTGTCTTGATGAAGTCGGCAAGTTCACCGGAGCGATTGATGATATCCTGTTCATCGAGCACTCCTGGAGAGAGGCGTTTGAAAAATCTGTTCATGCCCTGCTCACTGACCCGGCCCCTGGGGCTGAGGATAGCCGTGCCTCCGCCAATTTGCTGGGCCAAAGGGATCAGATCATTTTCATCGCCCCCTGTGCCGTGCAGAGCTACGATGGTAAACGTTTTTTCAATACCATCTTCAGCTGGAATAAAGCGGTGGGTAAATTCCTGTCTGTGCAGAAGGGGTAGACGCTCTTCAATGTTCTGGCGCAGCCGCTCATATTGGGGAGGAAGCATCAGCGAATGGCCAAGCTTGTCCGGCGATTCATCGACAGCAAACCCCGGAGTGTCTGTGGCAATCTCAAAGAGGACTCCTCCCGGTTCATGGAAGTAAATCGATCTGAAGTACTGTCTATCGCGTATCGGTGTTACTCCGAGACCACGTTCATATAACGCTTGCTGCCAGTAGGCCTGATCTTCTTCCGTCGGTGCCCGGAAAGCTATATGATGCACCGTTCCACTTCCTTGCCGACCAGGTCCAATTTCAGGACTGACAACTAAGTCATAGAAAATGCCAAGCTGTTTTGGAACAGCCGAATCATCGTTCATTGTAAACCGGTACCTATTTGTTTCCGTACCTGTCAGCTCCATTCCCAGAGTTTCCTGTAAGAAAACAGCTGACTGCTCAAATGAACTTACCTGGGATGTTGCTGAGTGAAATCCTCTAATCCGGTATTCTCTTTCCGCTGTGGTTTGGGACGCTGAAGAAGACACCGTTTCTTGGGCAGAAGTCACAAGTTCGAGTCGAAGTCCGTCCGGATCAGCAAAACTAAGCACGGTATCGCTAAAGCGATTTTCCTGGACAGCATCAATATCGTGCCGCTTCAGCCTCTCCAACCAGTAGTCAACTGAACCCTCCGGTATGCTGAAACCGATGGCACTGACCATTCCTGTGCCGGCATAACCTTTATTGATCCCCTCCCAGGGGAAGAAGGTCAAGATGGTTCCCGGTGTACCTGTTTTATCACCATAGTAGAGGTGGTAGGTATAGGGATCATCGAAATTGACTGTCTGTTTGACAAGATTCAATCCGAGAACATTTTCGTAAAAGCGGACGTTCACCGAAGGCGAAGAAGCAATTGCGGTTATATGATGAATGCCTGGTATATTAGTATGTGTTTTCATGTTGGTCACCTTATTATCTTGATTTCAAGAAAAAAAGCCATAAGGCTCTTTTTGTTATATTTTGTCTAATATTAGGTTATTAATAACTATTTAAGATTTGCTAAGCCTTGTTTTTTGTTTGTATCTTCACAATAACTCTATTTGTCTTGATGTCAAGATAAATAGAGTCGGGTTTTTGAACTTTTCTTAGAGCGGTTGGGGACCGTCAGGATGTGCTTGTGGTGTGTTCGATGATATTGAAAATGAGAGTTATAAAGACCATCGGCATCGACATGATCATAATTGTTGGCCTGATTTTATATGCACATCGCGCTGAGGGAAGGGGATCTCTATGTTATTTTCTTTAAAGGTATCCCAGATTGCGACCCTGACGGCGCTGCTCACATTGGACACGCCATTTGCTGGATCGCTTATCCAGATGCGCAGCTCCATGTCGATTGAATTGTCACCGAAATTTTTCAGTTGGCAGACCGGTTTTGGGGTCTCCAGCACCCGGGGAATTCCTTGAGCGGCTTCCACCATGAGACGCATGACTTCATGTACGTCGGAATCATAAGAAACCCCGACAACTATCTTTAAGCGCACCTCGGTATCGGAAAACGACCAGTTGATTACCTGGTTGGTGATCAAGTCCTCATTGGGAATCAGGTACTCTGTCCTGTCACGGGTGGCAACGGAGACATACCGTGCGCCCAGTGATTGGATGCGGCCGTAGGTTTCATCTATTTCTATGACATCGCCAGGTTTGATGGAACGGTCGAGCAGCAGGATGATGCCGCTGACCAGATTCGATACCACCTTCTGCAAACCAAAACCCACACCGACACCTATGGCACCGCCAATAAAGGCAAAGGCCGAGAGGTTGATGCCCAGGCTGCCCAGTGCCACGATGACTGCTATGGCCAGCAGGGTAATTTTCAGGGCTTTGGAAAGCAGCACCTGTACCGAGGGTGTTAGCTCATCAAAGCTTTGTATCCGCTTTTCCAGAAGAGATGAGCCGCTGGAGGCAAGTTTAATGAGTACGGCAAAGACAATGACGCCTTTGATCAGCAGCAGCAGGGAGATGCGTACACCACCCAGATCAATGGCAAGCTGATCAAGCAGATTGATAGCTGGGATAAGAAGATTGAGGATGTGGAGAGCAGCGATGGTCCAGGCTGCGATGGAGAGCAAACGGGCCCAGTTTGAGTCCTTTAGCAACGATGTGGTGAATTTGATGATCAGCCAGGCAGTCAGCAACCTGATGGCCGTGTCGATGAGAAAGACGGAAAGCTCGAATCGGGCAACAGCGATGGTGCTTATACGGAGAAAAATAATGGCCAGAATAACACCTATGAGTGGCAGTAAGGCCCCAATTATTCGACCGGCGGTGCGCTCGTACCAGGGCTGTTTTCGCAGGAAGTTTTCCAGCCGCTTTCTCATTGGCCGTGATAGGCCGTAGGCTAATAGAATACCAATGACAATTATGCTCACTTCAATGAGAGTCGAGACATTCAATACAGCCTCACTGAGCCATTGCCACAGCAAAAGAAGCTGGGCAGTAAGAAAATTTGGA
>JASJDT010000155.1 GCA_030065655.1 Desulfocapsaceae bacterium
GGCACGTAAGGTAATGGTCACACCAGGTAAAATGGTGAAGAGGTGGCATTCCAGAGTTCTGCCGGCAATGATCTCGGGAATTATAAAAAAGAGCATTATCCCGAAAAGAATTATGGATGATGCGCTGGATATGGCCTCTCGCACATTCTCCTCATTTCCTTTTACCATGACGCCAAGAGCACCAACCAGAGGCACAAGTAACGCGATGAGAAGGATTATATCAGAACCGACCGTGTTCATATCCATGGATGATGTTCCTCTTCTTAGCCTTTTAGTTCGACAAGGTCTTCTGCGTCGATGGATTTGTAATTTCGGTATATGGCGACAACTATGCTCAAGCCAATGGCGGCCTCAGCTGCCGCAATGGCCATGATGAACAGGGTGAAAATCTGGCCTACCTGTGGATCTGGAGCGGTAAATCTATTGAAGGCCATGAAGTTGATGGATGCACCGGCAAGAATGAGTTCAGCGGCAATAAGCATGCCGATCAGGGTTCGTCTGGTGACTAGACCGTATACCCCCATGCTGAAGAGCAACGCACCGATAATGAGAAAGGTGTTGAGGTTGTTGTAGAGTGATAAAATTTCCATCAGCTGCTCCTTCCGCGACGTGCGATAATCAATGCCCCAATAATTGCGGTCAGCAAAACAATTGAAATGAGTTCAAAGACCATGGCGTATTCGGTAAGCAAGAGTTTTCCCATGGTCTCCACCGATCCGTCATTTATTTTTGCATGTACTTGCCAGTCGGTTTTGAGGGCAAGGAGGGTAAATCCACCAAAGAGAAGACCAGCGGTAATGAGACCGAAAGGACCGGCAAGGGTGCCGGGAGGGCCGTGCTTTTTACTTTCCTCCGGGGCGGCAAACATGATAGCAAATGATATGGTAACAGCCACGGCACCTACATAAATGAGCATTTGCATCATTGCGATGAATGGCGAGTTCAGAAAATAATAGAGTCCGGCAACGCCGACAAAGCAGACGACCAGACCGGCAACGGCTCGAACCAGCCTGTTGGCATTACAGGCAATAACACCGCCGGTTATAGTAAGGCCGATCATGATCAGGAAAACGATGCCGACGAGATGATCTGCATTGGGGAGTGGTACATTCATGAGTTTTGCTCCTCCAATCGTTTCAGAAGGTCAATTATGAAATCTTCTTTGCGGGTACTGGCGAGATTGTATTCCTTGGAGTATTCCAGCGCATTGAAGTTACAGGACTCAACACAGGAACCGCAGAGTGAACAGGTAGTGAAATCGAGGATATAGGAATTAAGAGTTTTCTTCTTCTGTCCCTCCTCTTTTTTACCGGAAAGAGAAATGCACCCGGATGGACATGCCCGCTGGCACATCATACAGACGATACAGTTTGGCCTTCCTTCCTCATCGCCAATGAGCTGGATATGGCCGCGGAATCGTTCGGGCATCTCAAGTTTTTCGTAGGGATATTGAACGGTGACATTGGGCCGGATGAATTCAACAAAAGTGACGGAAAGCCCAAGAACAAGACTCCAGAGGCCACTGATAATTTCACTAAAATAGGTAACCATGGTCACACAACCTTCAGTAATCCTGCAGTCAGAAGCAGGTTGAACAAAGAAAGCGGAATGAGAATCTTCCAGGAAAGGTTCAGCAATCCGTAAATCGTAGTCCTGGGAAAGGTCCAGCGTATCCAGATTATTGTCGCAATAATGAGGTAGATCTTTATAAGAAACCAGACAACTCCTGGAATGAAGCTAAGTACAGGTAAGGGTGCATCCCAGCCGCCGAGAAAGAGCAGGGTGGTTAAGCAGGAGCCGATGACGATATTGGCATATTCTCCCATGAAAAAGAGGCCGAAGCCCATGCTGCCGTATTCTGTGTGAAAGCCTGCCACGAGTTCGCTTTCGGCTTCACCAAGGTCAAAGGGAGCTCTATTGGTCTCGGCAAGTGCACAAATAAAAAAGATCAGAAATGACATGGTCATCAACGGGTTGTAAAGCCCAGAGGTGAATGGAAAAAAGTACCAGTTCCAGATACCGCCCTTTTGGGCCTCAACGATTTCCATGAGATTCATGGTGCCGGTGATGAGAACTACAGTTATCACGGTTACGAGCATGGGGATTTCATAGGCAATTGCCTGGGAGACTGCTCTTACCGAAGACATCACTGCGTATTTATTACGTGAGCTCCAACCGGCAAAAAGAAGGGAGATACCGCCAAGCGAAGCAAAAGCGAAAATGGCCAATACGCCAATGTTAAGATTGTGAGCGATGATCGTGTCACTGAAGGGAAGCGTAACAAAGCTGACGATGGCAGGGGCCATGGCCAGAACCGGGGCGGCAATGAAGAGGGCCTTGTCGGCACCACCAGGAATGATGAGCTGTTTTGCCATTAATTTAATACCGTCCAAAGGCGGCTGCAGCAAGCCCAGCGGTCCATTAATATTTGGTCCGGGACGGTTCTGGATGCGGCCGGCGCCTCGACGTTCCGCCCAGACGAGATAGGCGGCATTAAGAGCGGCGAAGCCGATGGCAATTGTTACGGCTATGACGACGTTAAGTAACGTTAATTCCATCGTAGTTCCTCTCTACCTGTCAATTTCAGGAATAACCAAGTCAAGACTTCCCATAAACGCAAGGGCGTCCATGATTAGCAAGCCAGTGCAGGTTTCATCAAAGAGATGCATGTTGGAGTAGGTTGGTGAACGCAGTTTAAGTCGATATGGGTTCTTGGTACCGTCACTGACCAGTCTGATGCCGAAATTACCCCTGGCTGTCTCCACCGCCTGATAGTAGTCTCCCTTGGGTGGTTTGATTATTTTGGGGGCTTTTTTCGGCATGATTGGGCCATCGGGTAATTTGGCAATGCCCTGTTCGATAATTCGCAGTGATTGTTCGATTTCATCCATGCGTACTTTATAGCGAGCCATGGAATCGCATTCATGGTAGACCGGGATATCAAAATTAAATTCCGGATAGACTGAATACGGCTCGTTTCGGCGTACATCGTAATTGATTCCCGATCCTCTGGCTACAGCGCTTGAAGCCCCATACTTGCGGCAGGTCTCCTTGGAGAGAATGGCGTTGCCCTCAAGACGCTTGCGAAAGATAATGTTACCGGTGACGAGTTTGTGGTACTTTTTCAGTGATTTGCGCATTCGGGGTATGAACTTCTTCACCGACTCAATGAACTGATCGTCAATATCGTTATAGAGCCCTCCGAACCTGTAATAGCTGTAAGTCAAACGAGACCCGGTGATACGTTCGAGCATGTCGAGAATATACTCGCGATCCTGCAGGGCATACATGAGCGGGCTAAAACCGCCAAGGTCCATGACGAAAGCGCCAAACCAGAAGAGGTGAGAGGCTATCCGGTTGAGTTCCACGGTAATTGCGCGAATATATTCGGCCCGCTCAGGAACCTCTATGCCGGCTGCTTTTTCTATCAGAAGGACATGGCCGTGTGAATAGCCTAGGGCGCCTAGGTAATCCATGCGGCTGAGATTCATGTAAAACTGAGGGTAGGTTTTAATTTCCCCCATTTTTTCATGCATACGGTGAATATATCCAATAACCGTTTCGGCACTGACTATGTATTCTCCGTCCATCTCCATTTTTACCCGCAGTACCCCATGGGTTGCCGGGTGCTGAGGCCCTACATTGAGGATGAACGTTTCATCTGGCTGGAGTCGGATTGGTACGCTCATGCTTTGAAATCCTTTAAAAGTGGATGAAAATCTGCATCTTCAGGTAACAGCAATGGTATTAAGTGGGGATGCCCTTCGAATTTTATACCAAAAAAATCGTGAGTCTCCCGCTCATGCCAGTTTGCTCCAGCATAGATGGGGGTGATCGTCGGCAGCTTGGGATCTTCCCTGTCTATTCTGGTACGGATCACCACGCGGCATAGATCGAAGTCGTAACGACTGAAATCATAGATGACTTCCATTTGATTTTCTTTGATCCAGTCAACTCCGGTTATGCTTTCAATGAAGTAGTCAAGCTCATCAATTATCTTCACCGCCACATAGAGTTGAGCAGGATCGACCTGCACATCGAGGTGATAGCCATGAACGCTGTAATCTCGTTCAATAATGCCGTTCTGCCGGGGTGTTTCCTCTTTTTGTTCTGCCTCTTCCTGCTCACTTGGCTCTATCTTCTCGGCACTGCTTTCTTCTTGCTCAGGTTGCGGAAAGAGAGCCTCCAGGGCTTTCCTGGTTTTTTCAACGATCATGGTGTATGACTCCAACGCAGCGATTTTCAAAAGCGAACATTTGCTTGATACCGGTTGTATCCCTTCCTTTACTGAAACTGAGTGAGTTCACAAGACGGTTCAGCCGATTTGTGATAGTTATCTATAATGAAGGAACTGTTTTCGATTTTGGGCTTTCCCATCTCTTCCAACCGGAGAGCTTGTGCTCAAGTTCAATTATTCCTTGCAGCAGAGCCTCCGGCCGCGGAGGACATCCGGGTATATAAACATCAACGGGTAGAAATTCATCGGCACCGAGAATAATGCTATACTGGCCGTCGAAAGCAAATGGGCCGCCGGAGATGGCACAATTGCCAAGAGCTATAACCCATTTCGGTTCAGGCATTTGGTCATAGAGGGTTTTAATGCCGGGCATCATCTTTTTGGTAATGGTACCAGCGACAATCATGACATCGCTTTGCCGGGGTGAGGGTCTGAAAACCTCAGCGCCAAACCTGGACATATCAAAGCGAGCGCAGCCGGTGGCCATCATTTCAATGGCACAGCAGGCAATACCGAAGGTCAATGGCCAAAGAGAATTCGCTCTGCCGACATTGAGTAACTTGTCCAAGACACCAAAGTGGACAACCGATGAGGGAACTCCCTCGTTTATCGTTGGTATGTTCGTCTTTCCCACTTGAAAACTCCCTTTACCCATGCATACACAACAGCGAGTGATAAAATTCCTACAAACAAGACAATCTCAATAAAATCCCGATAGGATGAACTGAACTCTGTGCTGTTATAAGCAACAGCAACCGGAAAGAGGAACAGGACATCAACATCGAAGGCAAGGAAAATTAAGGCATACAGATAGAAGACTATGCCATAGCGAATCCAGCTGTCGCCGATAGGATCCATACCACATTCGATGTACTGATCTCTCTTTTTAATTATCTGCCTGGTTTTAAGAGGCATAAGCAGATAAACAATGGCAATCGGTCCAAGCGCAAAAGCTAATCCGCCGAGAGCAAAGGCGGTGATCCAGAGGATGCTGTCCCTATAGAGGAACTCGGTGAACTGGGGTTCCATACGTTTTTCCTCATCCTGTTTTCTTGAGCAGGTGCTGCCGTTATGTCATCCTTGTTTTAAACGAAGGACTTACCAACGTTGGCAGCGGTGTTTGGTACACCTTTGGCAACACAGCTAAAATATGCAAATTGCTGGTTACATTAGTAGATAAATCGTACTCGTGTCAATATTAAACTGAATTGATATTCATTTGTCTGCAGCAACACACCGGTAATTCTGATGAATACCAATTGTAAAGAATATCAAACAGCTTACAGTCTTTAGATAGAGAGAACTGTTCTGAGCAGTAGAAAAAGTGTGGTTGAAGTAGTGCAACAAGAATGGACATTTGCCCTACTTCGTTCCCGCAACCCTCATTGGCATGGGCTACATAACCGATTTAACCGATTAATAAAAAAACATAAACTCGGAAAAATTGCATTGATATTCAATTTTATTTATGTATATTGCAACTGACTCTTATGAGTAGTGAGTATGTAGAGTGCATGTGTGCTGTAAGTGGTGCTTGAAATCCGATTTATAAATGATAACGGGTTGGATCTCCAGTAAATTTACTAAATAGTTTTTATAAGAATAACTGAACAGCGGTGAAAGAATGTCTATAACATTGAGACAATTAGAAATATTTATAGCGGTTGCAGAAACGGCGCAGGTTACAAAAGCTAGTAAAAAGCTGTTTGTTACCCAGTCCGCGGTCAGCATGGCTCTGGCAGAGCTTGAAAATCAACTGGGCGGATCCCTTTTTGATCGTCACGGCAGGAGTCTTCTGCTCAATGCCCGAGGGCGCTATCTTCTCCCCCTGGCTAAAGACATAACGGCGCAAGTGGCCAATGTTGAAACTATCATGTCGGAGAGAAACGACAAGCTATCAGGGCATTTAGAAATCATCGCCAGCCTCTCATTAGGTAATTACATTCTTCCATATCTTATCGGTGCCTTTAAAAGAATTCATCCAAAAGTGCACATAAATATGCTGGTGTATAATACTAAATATGCCGAGAGAATGGTGGTTGACGGTTCCATGGATCTGGGTTTTGTCGAAAGTACCCCTAGGCATGAAGATATCCAGTCAATACCTTGGTTTAAGGATGAACTTGTGGTTCTTGCCGGGCCATCGGATCCCATCTCCCATAACAAATATTTTGATGTACGGACAGATATGAAAAATACGAAATGGGTGATGCGGGAAGAAGGTTCTGGTACGGCTTCTGTGTTCCGGGAGCGTATGCATGAGTATCTTGATGATCTCAATGTTGTCATGGAAATGGGACATCCTGAAGCAGTGAAGCGTGCGGTTGAGTCTGGAGTGGGACTGGCTTGTCTGTCTACTCTGACCGTATGTCGTGAAGTAGAAAACGGTTGGTTGAAAAGCTTGAATATAGATGGTGTAGATATGTCCCGGCAGCTCTGGGTAATTCATCGGAAGGATAAGGTTATGACCGAAGCTATGAAGGAATTTCTTGACTTCTGCGATGTCATGTCCACCTGTGATGATGAGCGAATTTGCCTGTCTTCTCCTTGGAAACTGCAATCACTTTTGGCACGTCAATCAAGCCGGAAAAAGGCCCAATAGTTTACTCTTGGCAGAGCACTGCACAATAATGTGCGATGTGTGCTAGAAACTACCAGTTTATAAGTTAGACCAACAAAAAGAGCGGGCCATTTTACGGCCCGCTCTTTTTGTTGGTTATTACGAGAAAATCGTCAGTGGCCGAAAATTGAGCATCTGGAAAATGCGAATTACACCTTATCAACGTTAGGCGCTTTGTTGTATTAGTATCTGATTTTTGTAAGGGTCAGACCATGGGCCGGTGCAGTTGCTCCAGCCGCCGCTCTCTTTTTTTCCTGAATAGCTTCTCCAAAGCTCTGCACAGTTCTTCTAGCCAACCCTACCTCAAGTAAAGTGCCCACTATATTGCGGACCATGTGTCGTAAAAAACCATCGCCTGTTATGGTAAAGGAGTGGAAGTTGTTGTCATGGTGGATGATTGTGGCGTCAGTGATTGTGCGAGTTGAGCCATTTTGCTCTCTGACTATAGGATCCCTTGAGCCCGCAGATTCAAAAGATGAAAAATCATGGGTGCCGACAAGCCTCGGCAGGCAGTCTTCCATGGCGGTAAAGTTAAGGGGAAGACGGATATGAACGGTGTAAAGTCGCTGTTGAGGCAACAGTATCTCACCGTTGAATATTGAATACGTGTAGGTTTTGCTCTTGGCGGAAAATCGGGCATGAAATGTCTCCCCTTCCTCCGTTGCCTCCAAAATACGAATGCTTGCGGGAAGCATTGAGTTGAGTGCCTGTTTCCAGGCGGAGCAGCTCAAGTTCTTTTCGGAATGGAAGTGAGCTACCATACCGGTGGCATGAACGCCGGCATCAGTTCTACCGGCACCATGCAAGGTTGTATGACGATTATGGATAGTAAAGATATGTTTTTCTATCTCGCCCTGAATTGTCGGAGCGTCGGGCTGAAGTTGCCAGCCATGAAAATCTGTGCCGTCAAAAGCGATGAGCAGCCTGATGGTTTTCATCGGAACGGATTAATTGTTTTTACGGAAAAAGCGGGGCGCACGTAAGAGCT
>JASJDT010000156.1 GCA_030065655.1 Desulfocapsaceae bacterium
GTCAACGCAATCGGCGAGTTGAGGTTATCTATAAAAAGTAAACGGTTGAGGCACCTATTTCTGAATATTAATTTTCTGTAAAAGCTGAATTCTCAAATAATTTTGAAAAACTTACACAAAGCGTTTGTTCAGATCTGAAAGAGTTTGCGGACGTCCCTCAATTGCGGTGAGAGACAGATGACGATAACTCGCTCATTAGACTGGATATGGGTATTTCCCACGGCTACGCGCCATTCTCCATGACGGTAAACACTGCCTATTAGAATTGTACCGTATTGGAGAGAGGATAATTTTGCCAGGGGCTTTTTCGTAATGGGGGAGCCTGGAGCTGCGACAATCTCAACAACCTCGGCATCGAAACCGTGTAAATGAGCAACAGAAATGAGCTCACTCCGGCGGATGAATTTCAAAATCACGTTTCCGGCCATAACCTTTTTGTTCAACGCGAGATCGGCACCGATTGTTGAAGCAAGCACGAGGTAATCCTCCTTGCTGACCAGTGCAATGGTTTTGCCCTGCTTTTTCTTACCATTTCCTTTTTTCTTCTTATTCATGAGGTTTTTGGCAAGGAGACAGCTGAGAATATTTGTTTCATTTTCACCGGTAGCAGTGATAAAGGTATCCATTTCGCTCAGACCTGCAGAGGTCAATACATCTGCATCGGAACCATCGCCATTGAGGATTTCCGTATGTTTGAGGTCTTCTACCAACTGCAATGCCCTTTCGCTGTTCTTTTCAATTAGCTTAACTTCAACGGATTTTTCCAGGAGTTGAGCAATCCGGTGCCCAATAAGCCCACCTCCAAGTATCATGATTCTTTGCCGATGGAGCTGCTCTACACCAGCAAGCTTCATGAGGTGAGGAAGAGTTTCACTCCCCGCCATGATAAAAATCTGATCCTGGGGTAAAATCATATCCTCACCACCTGGAATGATGGTGGTGATTCCACGTGCTATAGCAACAACCCGGAAGGCAAATTCACTGTGCTCCTGAGCAATTTCCTTTAACTTTTTGTGGGCAAAGGGAGATGAATCATGGATGCGATTCGCCATCAGCTGGATCTGGCCTTTGGCTATATCAATAATTTCGTTGGCGGCACGCAGTTTTATGAGGCGTACTATTTCCTGGGAGGTCAATTCTTCCGGGTTAATGAGCAAATCGATATTGAGGTCTTTGGCAGTCAGTATTGAATCTTCGTTGCCAAACTGGAGCGAGCGAACGCGGGCGATTTTGCGCTTGATGCCAAATTTATCAGCGATCATTGCAGCCATCATGTTAACTGCATCGTTGTTGGTTACTGCTATCAAACAATTAATCTTGCGGGCATTGGCTTCCTGCCAGCAGGAGATATCCATGGCATTACCCTGGATTAGCCGAGCATCGATATTCTCATCGGCAAATTTAATAACTTCTGGGTCAGACTCGATAACGGTTATGGCATACTCTTCGTACAGCAAACGTTTGGCAAGATAGTATCCGACACCGCCAAGTCCTAGAATGAGAATGTTATCTGCTGCTATCTTCTTTTTTTTGTCAAACATGATGCATTCTCCGAAGACAAGCTCCTCAACATATGTTGGAATAACTTTGAGTTATCAGAAACCTCATGTTATTTAAGTTGATAATAGTTACAAGGGGTAAAGGAGCATCTGCTAGTTAGTTTTAGGATGAAAATTAGTTAAATCATGACAGCATACTATTGTCAAGTTTAGGAGTTATCGCCTGAGGTGGGGTAGAAGGAGAGGCTAATGTCACACACTGTTCAGAAAATTACAAAAATTCTCATGTCATTGGGAAACAGAGAAATAGCCGAACACAGTCAGCGCTTTTTTAAAACTGGCAAGGGTGAATATGGAGAAGGTGATAAGTTTCTTGGAATACGCGTGCCGGTAGTTCGAAAAGAGGTAAAAAAACACCTGCATATCTCGCTTAAAGAAGCAGAAAAACTCCTTCAATCTGAATTTCATGAGATAAGATTGTTTGCGGTTATTCTCCTAACCGAGAAATTTCATAGAGCGGATGAGAAGGAGCAGTACAGGATCTATTCACTTTATCTGGCAAATACGCTCAAAGTTAACAATTGGGACTTAGTAGATGCTTCTGCTGACAAAATCATCGGGCCATATTTGTTTGAAAAAGACAGAAGCAAACTTTACGAATTAGCTCGATCGCAGAATATGTGGGAGAGGAGAATAGCGATCATGGCAACATTTTATTACATACGTCGCGAGCAATTTGAAGATACTGTCAAAATTGCGGATATACTGTTAGGTGATAAGGAGGATCTTATTCATAAGGCAGTGGGATGGATGTTACGCGAAATGGGGAAGAAATCGATTACCCGATTGGAGAACTTTTTAGCAAAAAACTACAGGGCAATGCCGCGGATAATGTTACGGTATGCCATCGAAAAACTTCCTAAAAAGCAGAGAGATATGTATCTTCGTGGTGAAATAGAGGTGCAGCAATGATCCTTGGCAGCTTCCAACACGCAATATTACCGGGTCAATTACTTACTTGTGGATGCGCATAAATTCTGTCAATTTCTTGCCGAATAGTTTCCTGATGAAAGAAATGCGGGAGATGTCCAGTATTCTGCAGCATTATATATTTTGCATGGGGCACCTTATGTTTGAAACCGGCAGCATGGGAAAACTGATAAATCACCTGGTCTTGATCACCATAAATCAGACTTACAGGAGATGTGATTTTAGCATACAAAGGATATGACTCATCAAGAAAGGGTCGGATTTGGTTAAGATCTTCGGCATTGGCAAGAAAGCGGTCTGGAGAAAAGAGAAGCTCAAGGCAGGATTTCTCGGCATAATCTGAAGCGGCCTTTTGCGGGTAAAAGCTCTTGTCGATCAAACCTGGGGCAATAACTGGGGCAATGGCAGGGACAATGGCATACCTAAAGAATTGCCCCAACACGGGCATTGCCGCTAATTTAGTATACCATGATGATCCATCGCCTATTGGATAGGTTGCACCTGCGATAATTATCAGACCAGCATATTCCTGAGGATAATCGCTGAGAAGCCGAGCACCGATAACACCGCTCAGTGAATGCACCACCAGAACCGGTTTTCTGATTTTAAGCTTTTGTATGGCCCCATGGAGAAGATCAACCTGTTTTTTGAAAGTAAAGTTTGCATCTCTTTGACTATATCCGTGACCGGGTCGATCTATAGCCACAAGTAAATAATAGTTTGGCAGGTGCTCAAACAAGCTTTGCAGCCAATCCCTTGAGTTACTGGAAGCACCATGAAGAAAGACCACAGGAACTTCGCCACCCTCCCGCTCGATGTAATGGAGCCTGTCATTCTCTACCTTGACAAAGTTTCCCAAGGGAGGACATTTCTGTACAATTTTTTTGTGCTGGGCCTGACCGAAGAAAAAAAGTACTATCCCTGCCAATATTGCACATCCAGCCAGTACAATGGAAAGCCGCATAGAATTCCACTCAATATTAGATTTTTTAGGATGTCTAAAGCCAGATATGTTTTCCAAACACCCGAGCTTTAAGAACGTGTTGAAGTTCCCCACCCTGTTTCAATTTGCCAATTTGCTTCTTTGGTATGCAACAAAGCGTTATTAATGCAAATATGTAAAAATGATAATGCTTGAATAGCAATGAGTAAATGCAGCTTGTTATTTCTGGTTTCAAGGCGATATGAAATGTGTTTGTCGATGAAATTCGAGTAGAGGTTGTAAGCCACAGAGCAACATGTCAATGTAAATATCAGAAATAAATCAACATATTCAAACAAGCTTTTGGGGTTATAGCTCAAAGTATTTGGCAAGATCTATCTTAGAATTACAAAGACTTTTGTACATGTTGATAACCGTTTTTTGTGAAGTTCCTGAATAAAAATAAATTTGATTACCCTTGAAGTTCAGTAAATGATTTCTAGGAAGGGCTGCTCTTTTTTTGGGACGCCATAAACCCTTCCCTGGGGGCTTGACTGCAGCCGTCCAGGCTGCAGACACCCAAAAAAGAGCAACCCTTTCCCAATGCGGTTTGATAAGCTGAGAATTGAGGGTAACCAGGAAAATTAATTTTCAGATTGTATCTTGCTGACTCTATTCCGTACTCTATCGAGTTCTTTTTGCAGTTCAATTTCATATTTTTTCAAGGCAGCAAGATTTGCCTGGTTTATTTCTTTTTCTCTAAATTTACCGGTTCCCTCACAACCGCAGGTGCAAACCTCATTTAACACTTCACGGCAGTTTTCCAGGGCCTTCTCATCTATGGAATATGGGATCCAGTATCCTTGCCGCTCGCTCCTGACCAAACCTGCGTGTTTTAAAATTTTCAAGTGCTGGGATATTGCGGCAGTAGAAAGACCGAGTTTCTCTGAAAGTTCTTTAGCTCCAGTTGGTCCATTAGCTTTTAGATACTCGATAATTTGTATTCGAGTATCAACGCTCAGTACTTTAAAAATTTCCGCGGGGTCTATGAACATGTCTACCTCTTAAGTAGTTTCGTAATGACTTAATTGTAAGATTTTATTGCAACCAAGTCAAACTATTTTTTCAGGCAAAACAGATAAAATAGAGTGGTCAATAAATAGCGTTGTGTTTCTTGAGAAGTTTATTCCTCCAATCCATCTTCAGCTGATGTTAGTTAATGGAAAACAACTACAGCGCAGTCGTAAATCGAGTTGGCGAGAATAATTGTAGATCAAATTCAGGGTTTGTTTCAGTTAATAGATCTGCCAGGATCTCTCCCAGAACTGGAGCAAATTTAAATCCGTGCCCAGCCAGGGTTGCTGCAAATATATTTCTAGATCCTGGCTTTTTACCGAGGTAAAAATCCCCATCCGCTGTCATGGTATACATACACACTTCAGAGCTGACAGGACGATGTTGTAAATTAGGGAGATAATGTGACAACATATTTTTGATCTCCAGCACTTCATTTTCAGAGACATTCCGATCGAGCTGATCCGGATTACACGATTCAAGTCCGTTGTGGAACGCGACCTTCACTTTTTGCCCCCCAGCCATAGTCGGCAATGAATATAACTCCCTATATTTCAGATGATTACCTTTGTCGTTTTCCACTGGAATTTGCCAGAAATTGACAGGAAATTTTCCCAATGAATACGATTGATCATTCCCAACCCCAAACCAATGCACAGGTACTCGTTGAGGAACGATTATACTATCAGGCAAGTCTAGAAGTTTAGCCGTCCAACCACCCGCCGCGACCAGCAACCTGCTTGCCACATAGCTTTCTCCATTGCAATAGACCGTAACCGCTCCATCTTTTTCAATCATTTTTTCAACCGACGAATTAAACAACAACGTCGCTCCAGCTTTTTCAGCTTCTGCGAGTAAGGCACGAATGCAAAGATCAGGAAAAACTATGCCAGCCTCCTTTTCTAATCCACCAATGAAGTTGTCAGCCGGTCTTATTTGAGGCCACCGCTTTTGTATCTCACGGGCAGTCATGCGAACATAGGGTATATCATACACCTGAGCGCTTCTTAAAAAACCATCTATTGCAGGGCAATCCGAAGGACCTATTGTTAAATTTCCTGTATCAACTAAGAGTTTCCTGCCGCTGTCTACCTCCAATTTTCGCCAAAGTTCCCAAGATTTCATGGCCATGGGTACATATGATGTACCCTCCAGATAGGCCCTCCGCACACTGCGCGTAACTCCGTGATGACTTCCCATAGTATGCGGTGGACGATATGTATCAATACCAAACACCTTGGATCCACGACGAGCCAAAGTCATGCATGTTGCCGAACCAGCAGTTCCGAGACCAACAACAATATAGTCGAAAATCTGCATTGCTCGTTTACTTGTTAAGATTAGTAGTTGTTTACGATAACGTGTTTCAGTGGTTGAATATCATATCGCTTTGGCATGAAAATGTTGTCTAATTATGGGAATTTCCAACCAGAAAATCGGCCTTTTGTAAATTGTTGTACGTAAGTTATTTCCGTAGCCATATTAAAGATAGTCAAAATTACAGAACTCGTGATCAATTCTGGTAATATACAGCTAAACGAATATACCGATAAAAAATCTTTGCTTGAAACTATCCTAAAAGAAGATCCCTTGCGGCATTAATCTTGGCGGTTAGAAATGCAGAGCCACCACTGTCTGGGTGAACCGCCTTCACCAGGCGTCGCCAGGCTTGATGGATCTCTTCGGGTGAAGCTCCCGGCTCCAGCCCGAGTATCTGATAGGCCTCTTCCTTTGTCATAGCATCAAAACTCGAGCCACCACCTGACGCATCACTATAGTTATTATTCTGACTTTCCCGCCATTCGGAATGATAGCGATCAAGAAAAGATTCGAGCAGTGCAACACTGTCGGCATCATCAGAAATCTCGCCATACAAAGACAGGAGTTGAAACTCGCTTAACGAAGATAGCTTGACTCCCTCCATTCTACCGGAAATCACCCGGCCGTCCATTTCTCCGGTATCATGATCAAGCTCCATCTCGAAATAAACAGACCGGACCGTCGATTTGCGCCCATTCGAATATGTAGGTGGCCTCATCGCCCTGCTCCGCCGCCACCAGGAGAGTCCCAGCAGCATCAAGGGCACGCCTATCACGCCACGTCGAAACAAGGTGAGAACACCACCAACACCCATTAGAATAATCGGCCCTGAATTCATCAATACTGCCGCAATTTTTTTGGGCGGCATATTAAGAATCATCCAAAAAACACAAATCCCAGCGAATAATAAAAAAAGAATGAGATATGCCATTCAGCTAATCATGTATAAAAGGTGTTAAATTCATTTATTGATTTGTTCAAGGAGCTGCTGAGCCCCACCTCTTCTACTACTGGAGAGAGCTTTCAAACCACCTCTTGCATAAATTGCAACTGCACCGAGCAGTTCAGCAAGCTCCTGCGCAGAATCAGGTCCAAGCCGAAAATAGGCACCACCGGTGAGTCGGGCAATTTCGCGAAAAGCCTGCTCCGTGGTGATGTCATGCCCTTCTTGAAAGAAAAAGCAGCGTACCCCTTTCAAACCGAGTTCTCCCGCCAAGTGACAGAGCTGATCTATGCTCTCTTCCATCGCATCCCCAATAAAAACAAGGGCAGAGACCTTTGCTTTCGCTGTTTCGCGATTTGCATGCTTGAGGACCTTAGCTATCTGGGTATATCCTCCTCGGCATTGGATATTTACCATTAATTCACGCAGGGCAGCTGCGTTAATCACCCATTTTGAGGCGCGACATTCTTCGAAACCTCGGAAAAAGACCAACTGGACTGAAAGCCCTCCTGCCTTGCCCACGGCGTCAAACATTGAAGACTGGATAGTCATGGCCCTGGTCCAGGTAGGTTGCCGACTCATGGTTGCATCAAGTGAAAATATCAACCTTCCGCCAGATGATGTGTCTGTCTTGGCAGCAGCCTTAAGAAAAGAGCTAATCTCCTTGGAGGATGATCGTTGTTTTTCTGCTAAGCTTTTGTTCTGCTGAGATATGATTTCTTTGTCTTTCATGAGGTTATCCTGATTAGTCAGTCAATCAGGTGGAGTTATTTTCTTCGAAAGAATTCCGCGGGTCGATAATTTCGCCTAGTTTAAAGTGGTACGCTGAGTATCCGTTTTGCCGGTTAACAGTGGATGATCTTCAGGTAATGCTTCTCTGGTGGTTATTTTTTTCCCGATAACATCTTTTATTTTTTTGTTGCAGGTAAAAGATATTTCTCCATCAATCAGTACCTTACACGAGCCACACATCTGAATACCGCAGCCAAAGCGAGTTTTAGTCAGCCCGACTTTTTCGTGAATAACCCATACCAATAGTTCATCTGGTTCCGCTTCTACATCATAATTTTGATCATTTATATTTAGAGTGATCAAAATTATGATGTAGAAGCGGAACCAGATGAACTATTGGTATGGGTTATTCACGAAAAAGTCGGGCTGACTAAAACTCGCT
>JASJDT010000157.1 GCA_030065655.1 Desulfocapsaceae bacterium
CTGGTTTACGACACCGGCCTGGTAACCATGCAGCAGTTGCTTGAAGCGCTTGAATGTGATTTTGATGGATACGAAAACATCTTTAAACAATGTAGATCAGCGCCTAAATATGGTAATGACGATCCGCTGATCGATAACCTTGCTGGCGATCTTTTTACCTTCTTCGCCGATGAAATCGAAAAATATCAAAGCAAGTTCGGCACCATGACTCCGGGTATTCTCCCGGTTTCCGGTAACACGCCTTTCGGACTGGAAGTAGGAGCCCTGCCATCAGGCAGAATGGCATGGAAGCCCCTGGCTGATGGTGTCAGCCCCAGCGGCGGTACCGACATGCAGGGTCCCTCTGCCGTTCTGAAATCAGTATCTGCCATACCACATGATAGATATGTACAGGGGACACTCCTCAATCTAAAAGTTGAACCGGAAATGCTCCAGGAAGAAAAAGGAATTATTCAGATGATGGCACTGTTGAAATCGATGTGCAGCCTTGGTGTCTATCATGTGCAATTCAACGTCATAGATCAGGAAAAACTCATTCGCGCACAACAAAACCCTGAAGAGCATCGCGGACTGCTTGTGCGGGTTGCCGGATATACCGCTTATTTTGTCGAACTCGGGAAAGATGTACAGGATGAAATAATCGGCAGAACAGTCCAGCAGACCTTTTCCATTGGTTAAATTTATGACAAGGGGACAGCGGGGTGTCGTTCTCAGAATTGAGAGGACATCAATACATGATGGTGTGGGTCTGCGTACTGTAGTTTTTCTCAAAGGATGCCCGCTGTCATGTATCTGGTGCTCAACTCCAGAATCACAAAATAGTTTTCATGAAAGGGGGTATATCTCAAGCCGCTGTCGTGGTTGCGGCGCATGTGTTGAGGTTTGTCCGGCAGATGCGCTTGCATTACAAGCTGATCAGGTCATCCACAACACTAATCTTTGTCAACATTGTCTTGCCTGTGTCGATATCTGCGTTGCCGATGCTGTTACCAGCTTTGGCAGATGGATGCATATATCCGAGGTAATGGCAGAGATAGCCAAGGACGAAGTTTTTTACTTTCATTCTGGTGGTGGAGTTACCATCAGCGGTGGCGAGTGTTTGCAGCAGTCTGATTTTACTGCAGAGATTCTTAGAAGGTGTGCGCGTCTCGGCATTGATTCCACCGTTGAAACCAGCCTTCATACACCCTGGAAAAATGTTGAGAAAATTGTATCGCATCTTTCCTGCATCTATATTGATCTGAAGCATCCCGATCCCCATAAACACAAATACCTCGTCGGAGTTGATAATCATCTCATTCTTACCAATCTCGAAAAACTCAACAATCTTGAACAACCGCTTGAAATCCAGCTTCGCATTCCACTCATTCCTGGAATCAACGATTCTGATGACTCGATGCAACAGGCTGCAGAAATTGCCAATCGCTTAAATAAAGTCTCCAGAATAGAAATTCTGCCATATCATAGACTTGGTGTTACAACCTATGATACTCTACAAAGAGGGTATGCACTTCCGGATATGCAGACCCCTAATGCAGAGTATGTTGAGGAAAAGAGGGTAGTACTGCAGAAGTTTCTTAAAAATGTGGAGGCTATTTCATCCAGATAACCTCTCATTCTGAGATTATAGGATGGATAGCCCACTTTCGTTTTCGGTAGTGGTAGCGTTGGTTTCTGGATAGTCAGTTTTGTATGAATTTAATACATAATGGCAGCAAGCTGGAAGAGGTCCTGGTTGAAAAATCGGTTGGCGAGATAGTCGCCGAATTTTTGCGTCTTTTTCTCTTTGTCCTCTTCCTTGTGCTCTCCTGCATTCTCTTTTTCCTTCACACAGGCTATCAGAATTTCTATGTCCTAAAAATTAAGAATGAGATCGATCAGTTGGAGTTGGTGAAATTCTCTATGACCAGAGATTTGGAAGTTCTGGTTGCCGATCTCCATGTTCTGGTGAACAGCGAAACACTGAGGAACTATGTTGATAGCCCTACACATGTCGCTCTCGCCTCTTTGGAAAATCGTTTGGCTATATTTTCAGCGGATCGGAAGATATATGATCAAATCCGTTATCTCAATCGGGATGGTGAGGAAATTGTTCGTATTAATTATAATTCCGGAGAACCATTTATAGTCTTGCGAAGTCAATTACAGAATAAAAAGGACAGGTACTATTTTCAGAATACCATAAATAAAAAATCGGGAGAGGTATATCTTTCTCCACTTGATCTAAATGTCGAACAGGGAAAAGTTGAAACCCCATATAAACCCGTACTGCGACTGGCTGCGCCTGTTTTTGACATAAATAGAAATGTGGCGGGAATGGTGGTACTCAACTATAGAGCAGGGCTCATGCTCGAGCGATTTGCTACATCTTCATCTGCTAATCCTCAATTTGAATATTTTCTTATTAATCAAGATGGATACTGGCTAAAGTGTAAGGATTCTTCTCAAGAATGGGGATTTGTGTTGAATCATGGAATGTCGTTTGCCAGTTATAATCCTGAAGTATGGAATGCGGCAAAGGCGAAAAGTTCCGGCCAGATTAAGGTCGAAGCCGGGATCTATCTCCACACCAAGATTACGCCTCTGGAAGTGCTTGGCTTGGAAAATGCAGCCGGCAGTAATCCTACAGACTCTGAAGAATGGTTGCTCTTCGCGCATATCCCGGCAAAAAGTGTGGGATACCTGCAGTATATAAAACGATATCAATCTGTTTTCCTGGTACTTTTATGCTTTATGGGTTTGCTTGGTATTGGATGCTGGCAGATTGCTGTAGCGCGAATAACCAGGAAAAGGAGTGAGAATTCTTTTCGCTTATTATCAAGGGGGTTGAGTCAAAGTCCTGCTGCTGTGGTGATTACCGATAAAGTCGGTGATATCAGGTATGTGAACCCAAGCTTTGAGAAACTTACGGGCTTTTCCAGCGAAGAAGTCCTGGGGAAAAATCCCCGAATATTCAAATCCGGCAAAACTTCCAATATAGTATATGCCGAGCTCTGGAAAACCATTAATAATGGCGAAACCTGGGTGGGGGATTTTGAAAATAAAGATAAATCTAATCGTCCATATTTCGTTTCGGCACAAATCTCACCTATCCTGAATGAAAAGGGGCAAATTGAACATTTTATTGGTATTCAGGAAGACGTAACCGAGAAAGTTGCCATGCAACGAAAACTGGAAAAATTGGCCACCACAGATAGTTTGACCGGAGCAATAAATAGAGGTCATTTCATGGCAAAATGCAAACTTGAAGGGAAAAGGCTGGTTAGATATAACGGTAACCTTTCCTTATTGCTTTTTGATCTCGACAACTTTAAAGATATAAACGATACATACGGTCATCTTTGCGGAGACAGGGTTCTCAAACATTTTGTTGAAAATGTAAATAAATCTCTGAGAGAGAGTGATATATTGGGCCGAATAGGCGGTGAAGAGTTTGCTGCTCTGGTGGTTGAAACCGAGAAAGTCGGTGCACTTTTGCTGGCTGAACGGCTGCGTCAGAATATTGAAGAACTCCACGTTGTATATGATACTCAAAAAATCTCCTACACAGTGAGCATTGGTGTTACCCAGTGGCTGGAAAGTGATGAAAATATTGAAGCATTGTTTAAACGCGCGGATGACGCACTGTATCTTGCGAAAAAGTATGGCAGAAACAGAGTTGAGTTTCTGTAGTTTCTTTGATTATCCCCAATACCCAACCTATCAAAATCCAGCAGGGGAAGACCTGTTCTTTTGATGGGGCGCCATAAACTCAACCATGGGGGCAAGACTTTCGCCAACCAGGCTCTAGACACCCTCGAAAAGAGTAACCCTTCCCAGATAACAGTTGCTGAACTTTAGGTGTAATCAGATGAGTTAATTATCTTTCAAGATATTGAAATCTTTTCACTGCTTGCAAAAGGAATTTCTATGAGAAGGGAGGTTACAGCAGGCTCATCCTTGTTTTGAGAGCAGGTATTTCAGTAACTCTTAGTTTTTACCAAGTACACATTGAATTTTTTCCGATAGCTCTGCCTTGGTAAAGGGTTTGTATACAAATTCTTTCACCCCGATTTGTGCTGCCTCTGCTGCAGAAATCTGATCACTGTAGCCGGAACACAGTATTACCGGAATTTCTGGTTGGAGTTCAATCAATTGACTCGCCAGCTCGGCACCGGTCATCTGCGGCATGGTCATATCCGTAATAACAATGTCAAATGCGTCTGATTTTTCTCGAAACAGCTCTAATGCCTCATAGCTACTTGTTCTTGCGGTAACTGAATATCCGAGACTTTCCAGGAGTTGGGTGCCCATTCTGGCGATGGGAGGTTCATCGTCAATTAACAATATATGTTCACTCCCAGTTGGCAGGTGCTTTTTCTCATGAATGATATTGTCACCGCGACTTTTAGTTATTGGAAGGTAAACAGTAAAGATCGTTGATTTCAAAGGAATGGACTCAACCTGAATACTACCACCATAGGTTTCGACAATACCTTTGACCATTGCCAATCCCATACCGGTCCCCTCGCCAATCTTTTTCGTGGTAAAGTAGGGTTCAAAAATCGAGTTGAGAATGGCAGGTTCAATTCCTTTGCCGGTATCAGAAACGGACAACACTACATAATTACCGCTTTTTAATCCCAATGAGTGGTACGAGATAGGATCAGTTGCTGATATTTCCTGGAGATCGATAGCTAAAACACCTCCTGATTCATGCATGGCATGGGCGGCATTTGTGCATAAATTCATCAATATCTGATGCATTTGCGTCTCATTTGCCATAACTACTGCATTGCTGTTCAGGTTAAGACGTATGTCAATAGTAGTTGGTATAGTTGCCCGTAATAATTTCAAAACCTCTTCAACTATTCCTTTTACCTCAATTGGTTTGAGTGATGCTTCTGACTGACGGGCGAAAGCTAAAATTTGGTTGACCAGCTCTTTTGCACGAAGACCGGCAGCATAGACTTCCTGTAGATTTTCTTGTTGAACTGAACCTTCTTTGGTATCATCCAGCGAGAGTTCGGTGAAACCTAGCACCGAGGCAAGAATATTATTAAAGTCGTGAGCTATGCCGCCTGCAAGATTACCAATAGCCTCCATTTTCTGGGACTGGACAAGCCTGCTCTCAAGCTTTTGGCGTTCTTTTTCTGCCTTTTTGAGTTCGGTTATATCCTGGGCAATACCCATAGCAATATCATCGGTTAAAGAAACAGCATTAAAGACGGCTTGCCTTCGAGTACCATCGGGTTGAATATAGGTGATGTTACTACTTTCTATGGTAGCCTCTGAATCTGATAAATAGCGCAATCTGTTCTCGGAGGATTGGGGTGTAATATCCTTGGTGGTTAGGCTGAGAAGATTTTGCTTTGAACGCCCGGTAAGATGTTCGGCTGCGGGATTTGCATCAACATAACGACCACTTTTCTTATCTACCAGGAATACGGCATTAACTGATTTCTCAAACATGGTACGATAATGATGTTCACTTTCTTTTAATTGTGTTTTAGCTCTCTTGTGTTTTAAATTCTCAGCACTCAATTCCTTGGTTCGTTCAGCAACTAAACTTTCAAGATTTGCATTAATTGCATAGATTTCTTTGAGATTGCTTTCAGATCCGTTTTCAATAAAAAACGAAAAAAGTGCAACCATGGTATAGGAGAAAAGGAAACGGATTTCGAAATCCAATTGATATACTGCAAAAAACGGATGAGAGGGTCTGGTAAAAAGCATAAGAAGTACAGGGATAACCAATATTGAAGAGGCGATAGCCCCTCTTTTGGCACCAAGTAAAAAGCATGCGACTAGAGGATAGGTATAATACCAGACAAAGGCGGTTTGATTAAATCCGCCGCTGATGTAGAGGTAAATATAAAAAACTGAGAATACCGACAATGCCAGGGTCATATTAAAGGAGGGATTACTCCTTCTTCTAGCATCGAGCAAATTAATTGAGAGAAATACTCCCATAGTTAGATCAAAAACACCGAGAACAAGATCATTTTGGATACATGAAAGAATTCCGAAGAAAAATAAGGTAAAAGACCCTGTCAAGGAAAGAAAAGCTAGAAAAATAAGCCTTCGTTTTATCTCCGGATCGGTTGTTTTACCTGGTGAGTTGATAAGCATGAAATTTGCAAGTTTGCCCGTAATAATGCCTAAAGGCGCAGGTGCTCCGAAGCGGTCATCGATAGTAATTCCGTATACTTTGCTGTCCTTCATAATCTCTCTTTTGATCTAATAAAACTCTGCAGCTCATCTCTCAATCTGTAGGAAGGATAGGAGAATAATTACAGTATGCAATGATATTCAAGCTTCCCACTTTACAATTCTATCTTAATGAAATAGGAGTGTCCAGGCGGCTACCTGAAAATATCGGTGGTTAGCTAACTTGCGTTAGATTATAGAGCAGATCTTGGCAGACAGGTGGAGTATATAATAGCGTTATTTATATATCCATTTATAGAGTGAAGAAACTAGCGTACATGACTATCTTCAAACGTATCTTACTCGTTAGAGCAAAGATATTTTTTCTGAGAGCAACTGGGGGGAGAACCCACATTAGATAGCCACGTGGTAGATGAAAATCAGCGATAATACAGACTGGGGCTTCCCATGGTGAGCAGGGCCTTATGCAGGTTTCGGCGAAAATCCCTGCGATCCCAGATGCCTTGAATATGACCACGTTTGAGGGCGTTGCGAGCCTTATGGTAGTCTGGCGGAATGTCAATACCAGTGGTTTCGCGGATCACTCGTGGTCCTGCAAATCCTACCCGGCTTGAGCGAATGGCAAACTGGTAGGGTGAACATCCTAGGAAGGAGGCTACCGGACCGGCATAGGAGTTGTTGTCATAGACGACAATATAAAGCCCACCTGCATCAATATATTCGCGTACAGCCATGGTACATTTGGGCATTTGGATAACCCCCAGAGTTCCTTCCTGGATTCGGATTCCACCGGTCGTGTGCACATAGGCGAGCAGCGGTTTTTTCTGGCGCATGGCAAGCTTGCATGCCTTGACGAATTTTTCACCCTCCGCTGATCCCACCGTACCATTGCGAAAATCGGAATAGAGCATGGAGGTTACAATCTGAATACCATCGACCTCGGCAGTAAATGTCATATTGCCCGAATTTCGGCGGGTCTTGTCTTTGGCAAGCTGCAGCCTCTCGGAAAATCCAGTATACCGCAATGGGTTACCCGAGGTTATTTCGGAGTTAAAATAGCGGATGGAGTTTTTATCAAATATGTTCTCAAGATACCACTGATGTTCCAGGGGAAAATGGTGTCCACAAGTTTCGCAGACACCAGCGAACTCCCCATAGAGATCTGGAATCCAAAGATCTTTGCAGCTATATTTTTCTGCGTTAGGACAGGTAACCGTTCTGTCCTGATTCGCCAGAGGACTGGTATAGGTATCGGTAAGCTCAAGTGGATCAACCCGCTGCTGGGTAGTAACTTGACCGGTCTCACTTTGAGTAAGCAGGCGAGGGGCGGGCTTCTCGCTTTTTCTTTCCCAGAAATCCAAAACGGCGTTGAGTGGTTCGACAATTCTTCTAAGCATCACCGAACCTTCTCCGGAAACTTCCTTGAGCATCCGCCGGACCTGTTTCTTGTGATTTTTAAAGATATCGTAGCGGATATTGTAATAAACTTTTTCTGAGCGAATCTTTACTTTGTTGTAGACGTTTTCCGTGGGGGTTAGCTGACCGCTGAATCCCATCATCGCCATTTTTCTGTATTTCCGTGAACGCAGGCGCAGCAGCTTTTTGACTTCTTCCTTGCTCAGGTCCCAGGGCACTTCGACCTGAAGCTCCTGGGCAACCGGTTTTTTCCGCATAATCTCATTGCTGCGAAAGGCCCTGAAACTCTTGGTGGAAAGCACAACCTTGTCGGTGGCACTGAGCATCTCGGTGCGCAG
>JASJDT010000158.1 GCA_030065655.1 Desulfocapsaceae bacterium
CACAAAAATTATTGTACTTAAGAGAAGTTACCAAAGTATCCCAGATTGTGCTGGAGTGGGATCCGGGAAGCAACCTGGACACATGATATTCAGGCTACCCCCTCTTTGCAAGTGATGTGCACCGTATATTATACGATTAATCGACAGTGATGCTCATCACTATCTTTATATATAGCTGAATTAAATTATTTTTTTGCATTCTTTAAAAACTATAAAAAATGAAAGGTCTCATTGAAAGCTACTCGTTCTTAAGCTATATCGGAAAACACGACGGTATCAAGAATTGAATAACCAATGAAAATTAATAGAGATAATAAGAAATATTTCAGTTTCCGTTTACATCTTCCAAAATCTTCAAGACAGTGCTGCATTGCTTTTCCGCACGAGTCATTATTGCTTCTGCCTCTGCCAGTATGTCTTTCTTAAACGTGGTATCCTCCACACCTTCCATATTTATTAAGACATTCTGATATGCACCCCATATGCCAACCTCCAGTGCCCTGGCTCCGACCTGGACGTCCGATTTGGATGCTGGATTGCCATATCTTGCCACCTCGAGCAACGGCCCCCAGGCCTGGTCGCCAAGCCGCATGGTGGTAAGCGGTATCTTGATGGCTGTTTTGAGACCGGACTGCATTTTCTCCCGACGCGCCTTCTTCTCCGCTTCACTGTTTCTGGGCATGCGCAACCCTTCCACATATTCGTTAAAGGCATTGGTGTCGGCATCGATCATTGGGATAATTTCCTCGGTCAGGTTATGAAGCGGAGGTATAGAGCTGATCATGTGTGTTTGCACATCATCGAATTTGCGAACTCCGTGGGTTAGCTTTGCCACCATAGAGCCAAGACCGATACCAAGGGCAGCCACCGCTGCTGATACCGAACCACCGCCAGGGGCAGAGGTGCGTGCCGCCACCTCTTCAATGAACTCGCGCACGGACAAAGTGGCAAGTGGTTCCTCTCTTTTTTCCGCCACCAGATAATCAATTATGCGCTCTTCCGGCACGAAACGGGCAACAGAATTGAGTCCCAGACGTTCTACTACTAGGCGAATTTTCTGATCCTCCTGATAGATAAAAAGATTTTCTTGCTGGATGTAGTGATCTGCGGCTGCAAGCATTGCCTCCAATGGTACCAGCCCAACAACCTCCGAACCGGCAACCGCAACACCAAGCTGCTCTGCTTCCTTTTTAACCTCTTCGTAGAGAATATGCATAGGGGTAACCCGGAAATCCGTGAGATTAACGGTGACCTGGGCCATATTATATTCATCGACGAACCATCCCATCCCTTTGACCGCTTTCAGCTTTCCAGGTTCATCCTCGCCCCTCCCCGCTTCCCTGAGATTCAGGGCAATACGGTGTGCCTGATTAGGGGTACCAAGGATATTGACATTATAGGCAATAAGAAAATTCCTCGCTCCCGTGGCAGTGATCCCCCATTCGGGCACAAACTCCGTCGATCCGTAGTCAGGTTTCCAGGCGGAGTCCTGCAGTCTGACCGCAAGCCCCTCATATTCGCCCTCACGTAGATCCGGCAATTTACGGCGATAATCATGCTTGGCCGCCTTCTCATAAAGATAGAACGGGACACCAAGCTCCGTAGAACAACGCTCAGCGAACTTCTCGGCTACTTGGATGCACTCCTCCATGGTCACTCCAGCAACCGGGATAAAAGGACAAACATCCATAGCTCCAAACCGTGGATGTTCCCCCTGGTGGTGCCGCATATCTATCAATTTTCTGGCCACCTTTGCTGCAGCCACAGCACCCTCAACCACTGAATCGGGATCTCCGATAAAGGTGTAAACCGTTCTGTTAGTTGATTCACCCGGATCCACATCGAGTAAATTGCACCCTTTGGTTTCCTTGATGGCTCTGGCAATAGCTGCAATTGTCTCTTGATTTCTGCCCTCGGAAAAATTCGGTACACACTCTACAATCGGTTTCATTTTTACTCCTTCCAAATCGACTAAAATCGCTCGGGATTATTTGGCTTTCATCACCATAACATATTGCAACATACACAAATTCTGCTCATTCCTGGCTGTTAGACGATATCAAGTTTTCCCCTGTCATCGGGTACAAATCTGCCGCCCAAGGTGTATCTCGTTCCTGGATAGTAGAAGGTATTTACTGTGGCCACTTGCTCACCGGACCAGGTTTTGCGGTGAAGCACCAGACAGGGTTCGAAACTGTCGATCAGGAGAAGCTCACGAATCCATTGCTCGGCAATAAGTGCCTCTACCACATGTTCTACTGCCGTCACCGGGGCCTGCTGTATTAGATAGTCACTGGGAGTTATTCTGGTATAATCTTGATTTAGGTAATCAGGCGCTATCTCCGGATTTATATATCTACAGCCAAGTTGAATAGGCAGACCATCTTCTTTGTGGACAATGATCGAGTGGAAAACCGGTGAGAGGACCTGAATTTTCATCTCCCCCGCCAACCAAGGAGAAGCCTCTTCTTCCCTAAGAAGGTGCACATCACAGGAATAGCGCCCACCGCGCTCTTCTATCTCCTTTGCCAGAGACCGTATCTCAAAAAGCGGCGATTGCAATTTCTGCTCGGCGACGAAAGTTCCCAGTCCCTGCACGCGTCGCAGCTTACCTTCGGCTGTAAGTTCACGTAAAGCTCTATTCACCGTCATCCGAGAAGCATTCAACATTTTGCTGAGCTCGGCTTCTGACTCAATACGCATTCCACTGATCAGAATTCCTTGGGCAATTCTGTTGTTAATATAGTCCTTCACCTGCTGGTAAAGAGGTGTGTTCTGAGAACTCTGTTGATATTCCACGACTATCTCTACCCCAAACTCGGCAGCAATTGCGGATCAACCAGGCTGTTGAATGACCCTGAGTGCAACACTTCCTGAATCTTGTCGATATCAGGGGCAAAATATCGATCATGATCATAGAAAGGCACTTTACTGCGAATCAATTTACGAGCTAGCTCAAGCTGTGGAGAAGTTTTTAAAGGAGCATGAAAATCAAGCCCCTGGCAGGCAGCCAGTAATTCAACGGCAAGGATGCCAGCGGTATTATCCGCCATATCCATTAACCTGCGAGCAGCGAAGGTGGCCATTGAAACATGATCTTCCTGATTAGCCGAGGTAGGCAGGCTGTCCACTGAGGCGGGGTGAGCGAGACTCTTATTCTCGCTGGCCAGCGCCGCTGCAGTCACTTGGGCGATCATGAACCCGGAGTTGAGTCCACCTTTTTCCACGAGGAAAGGCGGTAACCTGGACATATTGCTATCGATAAGCAGCGCTATACGTCTTTCAGCAAGCCCGCCGATTTCGGCAAAGGCCAACGCAAGATTGTCGGCAGCCATGGCTATCGGTTCAGCATGAAAATTTCCCCCTGAGATTATGTCGTTTTCGGCGGTAAACACTAAAGGATTGTCCGAAACAGCGTTAGCCTCGATGGCAATTATATCCGCACTGTTACGAACCTGGGTAAGACACGCCCCCATCACCTGAGGCTGGCAGCGTAGGGAATAAGGATCCTGGACAGCTTCACAATTCTTGTGAGATACCTCTATTTCACTGTGCTGTAGAAGATTACGGTAAGCGGCGGCCACATCGATCTGACCTTTGTGTCCCCTAACTTCATGGATGAGTGCTTCAAAGGGTCGACGACTCCCTTTAGCGGCCTCGACGGAGAGACAGCCGCCAATGACAGCGGCTGCAAAAAGGTCTTCAGCACGGAATAAGCCTTCCAGGGCAAAGGCGGTAGAAGCCTGGGTACCGTTAAGCAAGGCCAGCCCTTCCTTCGGCCCTAAAGTTAGAGGAGTGAATCCGGCAACTCTTAAGCCTTCTCGGCCCGACAAACGCTCTCCGCCATGGAAAACCTCACCTTCACCTAAAAGAACGGTACTCATGTGCGCAAGAGGGGCCAAATCGCCAGATGCTCCCACTGATCCTTTTTGGGGAATGCAGGGATATACTTCGGCATTTACCAATCGTACCAGTGCATCAATCACCTCATGCCTCACCCCGGAACATCCCCTGGCCAAACTGTTGATCTTTAGTACCATCATCAACCTGACCGTTGATTCCGCCATCATATCACCCACCCCGGCAGCATGAGAGAGGACAATCGAGCGCTGTAGCTCTTCTAGCTCTTCATTGGGGATAATCGTATTGGCTAATAAGCCAAAACCTGTATTGACCCCATAGATCACCCTGCCCTGCCTAATAACTTCCTGTACAGTTTCAGCGGAACGATTGATTTCTTCAACACACTCCTCCGTCAAAGTAACCTGCACCGGATTCCGGTTGATTTTCCGCAACTGCTTCAAGCTCAACCTACCAGGTCGCATGAGAAGTCTTTCCATGGTGAACTCACCTCTAATCTTTTACAAACATGAGGATGTTGGTAGTATAAATACTCCACCCAAGACAACAACTGCCCAACTTGTATATACAACTTAAAATGAGTATAATATTTTTCATAATATTGGTCAAATATTCAAGTTATTCACCCAGATAATCAGTTCAAAATAATTTGTCAGGCAAGCACGTGATTCTGTCTCATTCAATTTGACAATGACGAAGAACTTCAGTGAAGTGGAGATAACCATGTACAGTAACAGCCAGATAGCCGAAGCCATGCACATCAAGCTGGACGATGAATTACCGGAACAGGAAAGATTCCTGCCAACAATCCGAAGGGCACCCGATCGCGGTTTCCGCCTAAACCCAAAGCAGACCGTTCTTGCTCTGCAGAATGCGCTGCGCTATATCCCGGAAGAACACCACGACACCTTGCTCCCCGAGTTCCTCGATGAGCTGAAAGACCGTGGCCGCATCTACGGCTACCGCTTTCGTCCCCATGGAGGCTTGCGGGCAAAATCCATCGACGAGTACCGCGGCAAGTGTCTTGAGGGCAAGGCCTTCCAACTGATGATTGACAACAACCTCGATTTCGAAGTGGCTCTATACCCTTACGAGCTCATCACCTATGGTGAAACCGGGGCGGTCTGCCAAAACTGGATGCAATACCGATTGATCAAGAAATACCTTGAAGAGCTCACTGAGAATCAAACCCTGGTGATGCAGTCCGGACATCCGTTAGGATTGTTTCAATCAAGTCCTGATAATCCTCGGGTGATAATTACCAACGGATTGATGGTTGGCCTCTATGATAATCCTGCAGACTGGGAGTTTGCGGTACAGATGGGTAATTCTTCCTATGGCCAGATGACGGCAGGTGGCTGGATGTATATTGGTCCGCAGGGTATCGTACACGGCACCTATAACACCTTGTTGGGTGCTGGGCGTAGAATTTGCGGTATCAAGGCTGATAGCGATCTACGAGGCCTTCTCTTTGTCTCCTCGGGACTTGGTGGGATGAGCGGTGCCCAGCCCAAGGCAGCTAAAATTGCCGGTGCTGTATCTATTGTTGCTGAAGTTGATTTTTCCAGAATCGAAACAAGACAAAGTCAGGGCTGGGTTGACATGGTAAGCGCCGATCTGGACGAGGTGGTCAGTCTTGCCCGTAAAGAAGTGGACAGGGGCAGCAATATCTCCATTGCTTACCACGGTAATGTGGTAGAGCTTCTAGAGTATCTGGCCAAACAACGTGTTAAGGTAGACCTGCTTTCCGATCAGACATCCTGCCATGTGGTCTATGATGGCGGCTATTGTCCTCAAGGTCTCGATTTTGAGCAAAGAACCGCGATGCTGGCCAGCGACCGGGAGAAATTCATCGAACTTGTCAATGTCAGTTTGCACCGTCATTTTCGGGCTGTTGGGGAGCTGGTTGCCAATGGCAGCTATTTTTTCGACTATGGCAATGCCTTCCTCAAGGCCGTTTTTGATGCTGGTATCCGTGAAGTAGCGCGCAATGGCGTCGATACCCGGGAAGGCTTCATCTATCCTTCTTACTTCGAAGATATCATGGGACCGATCTTCGACTACGGATATGGACCATTTCGTTGGGTCTGTCTCAGTGGCAAAAACGCTGATCTGGAGAAAACCGATGCAGCCGCCATAGCTTGCATAAATCCAGAGAGAAGACCTGAAGATAGAGATAACTACGTCTGGATACGGGATGCTCAAAAAAACAAGCTGGTGGTCGGCAGCAAGGCGAGAATCCTCTATGCCGATGCTGAAGGCAGGAAGGAAATTGCCCTGAAGTTCAATGAACTGGTCCGCCGCAGTGAAATAGGTCCGATTATATTGGGACGCGACCATCATGATCCGGGCGGCACCGACTCCCCTTTCCGGGAAACCGCCAATATTTATGATGGTAGCAATGTCTGTGCCGATATGGCCACCCATTGCTTTGCTGGTAACGCAGCCCGAGGCATGTCACTGGTTGCCCTGCATAACGGTGGTGGCACCGGGATCGGCAAGGCGATCAACGGTGGCTTCGGGATGGTGCTTGATGGCAGCGAAAGGGTCGATGCAATTCTCGAATCCGCCATGACTTGGGATGTAATGGGAGGTGTGGCTCGCAGGAACTGGGCCAGAAATCCCAATGCCATGGAAACGGCCATAATCTACAATCGTACAAATACCAACGGCGATCAAATCACCCTTCCCTATCTCACTCGGGAAGATGTAATTATGGATGCTGTTGATAAACTGTTCCATAAAAAACTATTCTCAAAAACATAGGAAATAGCATGTCGGCAACACTCTTTACCAATGCCCAAATATACACTCCTGTTGATGATGGGACCCCTTTAAGCGGTGCTTCACAAGGACAACTCAGCCATTTTACCCGCGGTGCAATTCTTGTCAAAGATGGCATAATCGCTGCAATCGGTCAGGAAGAACAGGTACGTCCAGATGCCGGATCGGAGAAGATGATAGAAGAAATAGATTGCCGGGGGAAATGCCTCATCCCCGGCTTTGTCGACCCGCATACCCATATCTGCTTTGCCAAACAGCGTGAAGCGGAATTTACAATGCGTATTGAGGGAACACCGTATCTGGAAATTCTCAAAAAAGGCGGCGGGATCCTCTCATCTGTCAAAGCGGTCGCAGCAGTCAGCGAAGACGATTTGGTCGAGTCTACTCGCAAGCGGTTAAAAACCGCTCTGCAGTTCGGCACCACCACCATCGAGATTAAAAGCGGGTATGGCCTTGATACCGAAAATGAGCTAAAAATGCTCAGAGCCATTAACAGGCTCGCCAATCACGTCCCCCAGGATATATGTGCAACTTTCCTCGGCGCTCATGCCATCCCACCATTATATAAAAATAATCCGGATGACTTCATTGATCTAATAATTGATGAGATGCTACCACAGATTGTCGCTGAAGATCTGGCAACCTCTTGTGATATTTTTTGTGAAAAGGAGGTATTTACCCTCGAACAGGGAAGAAAACTACTCAAGGCGGCACAGCAGCACGGCCTAGCTGTCAAAATACACGCCGATGAAGTGCATGATTTAGGTGGAGCCGGGCTAGCTGCTGAGCTCAGAGCCACTTCTGCTGATCATTTACTTGCAGCGAGTGCGCAAAATCTCGACGCCATGGCCTCAGCAGGTGTCATTGCCAATCTGCTGCCAGTGACTGCCTACAGTCTTAAAAAGAACTATGCCGACGCCAGACTGATGATCGAGAAAAATCTTCCCGTTGCTTTGGCAACCGATTGCAACCCTGGGTCGAGTTTTACCGAATCGATGCAATTCGTCATAGGTTTGGCCGTCCTCAATATGGACATGACGCCATCGGAAGCACTTACCGCCGCCACACTTAACGCTGCCTACAGTATTGGCCTAGCCGATCGGGTGGGCAGTCTCGAAGTTGGCAAGCAGGCTGATTTTCTGCTGCTTGATGGAGAATCTCCGGCAATTATTGCTTATCATGCGGGAGTCTCTTCGGTTGCCTCTGTTTATAAAAAAGGGGTTTGTGTTGCTGGTGGTAGTCAAGGAAATTCATATTGAATTGTTCTGGTAAACATGCTATCAGAGTGGACACGCGCGCACTCGTAGCTCAGCTGGATAGAGCACCGGACTTCG
>JASJDT010000159.1 GCA_030065655.1 Desulfocapsaceae bacterium
GGAAGAGGCCGGACACAAGCACTATGAACGCCATTTACAACAAGTCGTCGCCGAGGAAGAGCAAGAGTTAGTGATACCTGAACCCGCAGGATTGCCGGCATGACACAAAAACGAGGTCAAACAGTTCGAATTCGTGCGGTGTTGACCGGTGTGGTGCTGGCGGTCATCATCTGTCTGCTCACCCCTTTCAATAACATTTATCGCCAGGCGACTCTGCTTGGCGGCGGCCACTTCCCGTTGGCGCCCTTTTTTGTATTTTTCTTTCTCACCCTATTGGTTGTGCTGATCAGTAAAATAACTCGGAGAGATACATTCTTCCGAGGTTCCGAGCTCATTGTCATCTGGATCCAGATGGCCATTGGCTCAGGTCTGGCTTATACCGGATTTGCCAGAACTTTCCTCATCAACCTCACTGCCCCCATTCATTTTGCCAGCGTCGGTAATATGTGGGAAGAAAAGATCCAGCCTCTCTTGCCTCAACAACTCACCCCAGATCAAAACGCCATAACCATGCTTTACAGTGGCCTCGACGGCGGCAGGGAAATGGGCTGGCTGGAGGTTGTTTCTCATATTCCCTGGGAAGGCTGGCTGAGTCCCATACTGCTCTGGAGTAGTTTCTCCATACTCAGCTTTATCGTCATGTTCTGCATCGTTAATCTGCTTTCCCGCCAGTGGATTCACAATGAGCGTGTCAATTTCCCATTGCTGAAGGTTCCGGAAATGATCGGTGGTGCCGTCAACGAACAATCACTGGGCAAACTACTGATGGACAGATTTCTCCTCGTCGGCCTGTCCATCCCGGTTTTTCTACACCTGCTCAACGGCTCAAGTTTTTATTTTGCCTCTGTTCCCAGTATTTCTACATTTATGCTTGCCGGTCAGTATTTTCCTGAGTTTGGCCTGTTTTCAGGTTTCCAGGACTTAAAAATATATGTTTATCCGGCCTTTATTGGTTTTGCCTTTCTTACTTCCAGACAGATTTCCTTTTCTTTCTGGTTTTTCTTTTTTGCCGGATGCCTGCTCTACGGGTTCCTGAATGTGCTTGGGGTAATTATTCCCACCTCGGAACTCGGCGTTACCTTCGGCCCCACCCTGACCCGGCCTGAAGAGATGCAGATGGTAGGTGCCTACGGGGTGTTCTTTCTATTCCTTGTTTATCTGGCCAGACACCACATTATCGATGTCTCAAAACAATCCCTGTTTCTCAAGAAAAGTTCAAATCATCGAACGGAGTGGTTTGATGTGCGCATCTCATTCTGGGGCGTTATCATCGGTATCGCCGCTCTTGTCTTTTGGTATACTCGGCTGGGCATGAATCCCATGGTGGCAACACTGGCGGTGTGCTCATTTTTTATGATTGCCATCGTCGCCGCCAGGATTATCTGCCAGGGTGGTATTGCCTATTTCACTCTGACAGCGGCGCCTCTTGACGGGCTCATCGCTTTGTTTGGTACCAAGCTTTTTGCCGGTGTGGGCGGGGTCCTCGCCGGTATGACCCAGAAGACCTTTTTTGTCGACCTGCGGGAATCGCTCATGCCCTCTCTGGTTCATGGCCGAAAAATCCATCACACGCTGCGTCCTCAGCTGGTATTGCTTGGCGGCCTCATGGCCACGGTGCTTTTGTCACTTGCCGCTTCATTCATAGCCATGATGGCCCTCTGCTACCGTTTCGGCATGCGGGAATTGAATCAGGACTGGGCCACCAGAACAACGGTCACCGTTTATGAAAACATTTTCAGCCTGGTAACATCTCCACCGGAGACCGGCTCCTGGGTTATGGTTTTTGCCGCTATTGGCGCCATTGTCATGTTTCTGTTGGTTATCGCCTATCACCGCTTTTACTGGTGGCCCATCCACCCGATTGGCTACCTGACCGCTTATAGCTCGGCGATGCGTATTCTCTGGCTGAGCTTTTTCATTGGTTGGGCCTGTAACGCCCTGTGCATGCGTTATGGAGGTGTCGTATTCTTTCGTAAAGCCCAGCTTTTTTTTGTCGGTCTCATCATTGGCGACTTTCTCATGGGAGGAGGTTGGGCCATTGTCGGTATTTTTACCGACCTTGGTTATCAGGTTCTTCCTAATTAGCAGAGATGGTAACGCATCTCCATAAAGGAACGTGTGATTATTGAAAAAGAGGACAAAGCACCATGCAATCTCAGCTGCTGGGTGAAATAACATATCATGTATGATGACAAGGAACTGAATGAATATAGGGGGCTCCTGCCGACTCCTGAACATTTTGAAGAGGGTTTCGACTGGAAAACCATAATCGGGGCAATTTTCATCGGCTTCCTGATGATGCCCGGCTCCATGTACCTGCAGCTTGTCATTGGTCAGGGAGTTGGTCCGGCAGCACGTTGGGTAACCATCATACTCTTTGCCGAAGTGGCCAAGAGAGCGCATTCTGAACTCAAGCAGCAAGAGATATTCCTGCTCTATTACATGGCAGGCGCTGCCCTGGCCTCACCCTTTTCCGGCCTGCTCTGGAATCAATATCTGGTGCAGTCCGATGCCGCCCGGATGCTTGGTCTCACCGAGTATATTCCAACCTGGGTCGCCCCAGGAGCGGAATCACTCTCCCTGGTGGAACGAACCTTCCTGCATCGCGACTGGCTTATTCCTATTCTGCTTCTGGTTGGCTCACAGATCATTCAACGCATCGACCATTTTGGTCTGGGCTATGCCCTCTATCGCATTACCTCCGATGTGGAAAAACTTCCATTCCCCATGGCTCCTGTGGCAGCCCTTGGCACCATGGCACTGGCCGAGTCCACCGAGGAAAAGCAGAAGAGCTGGAAATGGCGGGTTTTTTCCATAGGCGGTGTCATCGGCCTTGCTTTCGGCGGGATCTATGTCCTTGTACCTATTCTTTCGGGCCTCATTTTTACCGAATCAATCCGTCTGATCCCCATACCCTGGATTGAACTTACCGGCTATACAGAGGAAATCCTGCCGGCAGTGGCCACCGGGATCCAACTCGATTTAGGTCTTGTCTTTATCGGCATGGTTATCCCCTTCTGGGCGGTTATTGGCGGGCTTATCGGCCTTATCATCACCATCGTTCTCAACCCTATCCTTTATTCCAAAGGGATTCTGCACCGCTGGCATCCCGGCATGGAAACAGTGGATACCGTCTTTGCCAACAACTTTGACTTTTACATGAGCTTTGGCATCGGTCTGGGATTGGCCATCGGCTGTATTGGCATTTGGTCCGTGGCCCGCTCATTTCGGCAGGCCAAAGATGCCAACATCTCCTGGCAAAATCTTTTCCGGCCGCCACCGGGAAGGGGTGATTTCAATTTCTGGATATCCATTGGCATCTATTTCTTCTCTACTTTAGCCTATGTGGGAGCATGTGTTTGGTTGGTTCCTAATTTTCCCTGGATTTTCTTTCTGGCCTACGGTTTCATCTATACTCCGGTTATCTCGTATATAACGGCAAGAATGGAAGGTATCGCCGGGCAGTTTGTCAGCCTTCCCCTGGTGCGGGAGGCAAGTTTCATAGCCGGTGCCCGCTTCTTCGGTTATCAGGGAATTGAGATCTGGTACGCTCCTATTCCTATCCACAACTATGGCGAAGCAACTGTGCAATTTCGCCAGATTGAACTCACCGGCACTTCCATTAGAGGGATTATCAAAGCGGAAATCGTTGTCTTTCCCATCGTCATGGCCGCAAGTCTGCTCTTTTCCCAGTTTATCTGGCGCCTTGCCCCTATTCCATCGGCCAATTATCCTTATGCCCAGGAGATGTGGCACCTGCAAGCGTTGAACACCCTGCTTATGCAGACCTCAACTCTTGAAGGCAATTCACTTTTCTATCAGGCTCTAAGCGGTACCACCGTTTTTACAGGTCTACTCTTTGGGGTATTGATGTATATTGTTCTCAGTTTTTTCGGTCTACCGGTGCTTCTCATCTACGGGGTGGTACGTGGTCTTGGCCAATCAACACCGCATGGGATGATTCTGGAGGTTTTTGGCGCATTGCTGGGCAGGTATTATTTTTATAAAAGGTATGGTAAGATGTGGCGCCAATATGCACCTGTTCTTCTCGCAGGATTTTCCTGCGGTATGGGCCTCACCGGTATGTTTGCCATGGGATTTGCCCTTATCCTTAAATCCCTTGGTCACATGACCTACTGACGCTTCTGGGAGAGGTATTGTGATAACTAAAAAACCTTTATTTTACTGGATATTTCATAAATATAGAGGTTTGCAACTCTTCCTTTTGCTGCTCATTATCGTCAGCCTTTTCTTTAAGGTTTTCCCCCTGGAAATGCAGCGTAAAATCATCAACGTTGCCATCAGCCTAAAAAAACTCGACCTTCTCTACCTTTACTGCGGGCTCTATATGGGAGCCGTTCTCATAGCCGGGCTGTTGAAATATTATATCAATGTTTTGCAGGCCATCATCGGTCAGAAAATTCTCATTCACATGCGTCGTGAGCTTTACACTCATGTGTTGAAAATGCCTTTGCAATTCTTCCACCGCACTCAGACGGGTATAATTATCTCGGCGATGACTTCCGAGCTCAATGCCATTGGCCAGTTCCTTGGCGGAGCAATAGCCATACCCATAGCTTCTTTCCTGACATTTGTCACCTTCCTGGGATTCATGATTTATCTTAATCCGATCCTCGGTTGCTTAACTATCCTCATATATCCCTTCGAATTTATTGTTATTCCGCTCCTGCAGAAAAGGTACAATATTCAAAACCGCAAGCGGGTCCGAACCACCCGTTCCATGGCCAACCTCGTCAATGAATCGGTCTCAGGTATTCATGAGGTGCAAAGCACCAGCAGTTTTCAACTTGAGCAGAGCAAACTTGATGGTTTCATCAAGAAGCTCTACAAGATCATGCGGAAATTGTTCATTTTTAAGTATGGCATTAAATTCTCCAATAACTTTTTCCAGAGTCTTGGTCCATTTCTGTTATTTCTCTTAGGCGGCTATCTCGCCATTAACGGGCAGTTTACCATCGGTGCCCTGGTAGCCTTCCTCTCGGCCTATGAAAAAGTTTACGATCCTTGGAAAGAAATCATTGAATATTATCAGATGTACCAGGATGCTCAGGTTCGTTATCGCCAGATCATGGATACCTTTGACATGCCCGAGGAAATGCTGCTCGACATCCCTCAGGGGGATAAACCCATCACTTTGCAGGGCAAGATAGAGGCAAGGGATGTCGGTTACGAGATCAATAGTGATGTGCGCCTGCTGGAAGAAGTTTCCTTTGATCTCGAAGCCGGCAAACATCTGGCACTCATCGGTTTTTCCGGATCCGGCAAAAGCACCTTGAGCAACCTCGTCGGCCAACTGCTTAGTCACACAGATGGTACAATTACCATCGATGGACATGACATCAGCGGTCTCAGCAAACTTGATATCGCCAGAAATATCAGCACGGTCTCTCAACATCCGTTCATCTTCACCGGTACCGTCAATGACAACCTTCTCTACGCCTGTGAGGCATTACGGCAGGCTGGACACGACGTAGAACTGCCGGATAGAAACAGGGTTCTTCATATGGTTAGAGAAGTTGGTCTTGAAGCGGATGTGATACGCTGGGGTTTTAGATCAATCCTGCCGAGTGAAAAAGCCAAAGAACTGGAAACTAAAATTCTCTCCATGCGCACCATTGTTCACGAAACACTGCGTAGCGAGTTTGAAGGTGTGGTGGAGTTTTACGATGCGGAAAAGTTTCTGGAGTACTCGAATATCAGTCAGAACATCATCTTTGGTGAGTATGATACTGATAAGGATGACAGCGACTATCTTATCGATCGGCAACAATTCCAGACTTTCCTTCATAAACAAAAACTATGGTTACCTTTGATCCAACTTGGTTATGATATCGCCGAAACCACAATAACCCTGCTTCAGGATATGCGCGAGGACGAGTTCTTTTTTAAAGGCAGTCCGATGGAGCAGGATGAGTTTGATCTCTACGAAGAAATTATTAAAAAAGTTGGCCGTACCGAAATAGAACAACTGCGCCGGCAGGAAATCAATCGATTGCTTCAGCTGGCTCTCCGCTATAAACCAGGTGAACACAAAATCTTCACCATGTCCGACTCTCTTCGGGATAAGATAGTTGAAGCCCGGCACATTTATCTCCTGGAGGTAGAACATGTCAACATCGAGCAATGTAAGGATGGCACCATTCAACGACATATTCTCCCCATGAATCAACAGGAAGTTGTAGCCAATGACCAACAAGCGGACGATTCCTATACACCTTTATGCACTACCCAGTATCTCTATAATCATACCCTCCTCGACAATGTCCTCTTCGGCACGGTAATAGATCGGGATGCCATTCGCACTCAGCTTGGTGATCTGGCCTTGAAACACTTTTCCGAGCAGGGATTGTTGGATGAGATAGTGGCGATCGGCCTGGACTTTCATGTGGGCAGCAAGGGCGACAATCTGTCCGGAGGACAAAAACAAAAGATCGCCATTGCCAGGGCGCTGCTAAAACAGACGCCATTGCTCATTCTGGATGAGGCAACAGCCAGTCTGGATAACAGCTCACAGACCAAAATACAGAAATATATAGACAATCAGCTACGTGGTAAGGCAACGGTCATCGCCGTTGTCCATCGTCTTGACATGATTTCAGGATATGACCATATTATTGTTATGAAAGCAGGAAAAATTGTTGAATCAGGAACATACGATAAACTCCTGCAGCAGAAAGGAGTACTTTATGAGCTCGTCAATGAAAGTGGGGAGTCAGGAGAAAAGGACTGAATGTAAAATCACCTGTGACCTTGAAATTCTCCGGCAGTCGCCTGTTTTCGCCGAAGCGGACCCTGAGGTACTGAGGCTCTTTGCCTACCTTGCAACCCGCAAAAAATATCGTGTTGGCGATGAAATTATCACTCAGGGAAAAGAATCTGCAGAAGCATATTATCTTATTTCTGGCAAAGCAGAAGTAACTACCCACCACCGCGGCAAGGAAGCCGTCCTTCATCATCTTCATCCACAGGCATTTTTCGGAGAATTGGCACTACTTGCCAGGTTCAAATGGTTCTTCAGCGCCCATCCTCTGGAGGAATGCGAGGTTATGATAATTTCCAGGGAAAGTTTCCAGAAAGTATTGGAAAAATTCCCGGAAAAAAGAGATAAACTAATAGAGAAGATAGTTCAGCTCCGCGTTCAACGTCTTTGCGAACAGACGGAGTTTATGCTTGAGCAGATACCGGGTTCTTACCCATTAAAAGGTGAGAGTACTGCTTGATCCAGGTCGTTTTTTCCTGTAATTGTTTTGTTTAACTAGGTGAAGTAATGCGTATGTTTTCCAGACTTTTTCTAATAATTGGTATCATCCTGACCACAACTACACTTTACGCTGGCACCCCAAGTGAAATAGCCGGGATAAAGCTTGGTTCCAAGGTGAATGATTATCCCGATTTCGAAGTATCCAATTATCTGAAGGAAACTGTCGTCATGGACTGGCATGGCTTTCGTAAAGGCATTATTTTCTACGGCATTTGCCATGATCCCGGGACAATAGTCAAAATCCAGATGAAATACGAAGATCCAAGCAAGGAATTCTTCAATACCCTGCTTAAACGCTATAAGAAAAAATATGGTCCACCGACGGAATGGGATGGCGACTCTTTCGGTATAAAGCACATCTGGAAATGGCGGTTTACCGATGAAAAAGGGAGAAGAGTGAATATGCTCCTCCAGCATAATCTGCGGGATGCTGACCAAAACATTGGTAATCAGGTTAAAATATCGTACCCAGAAATGATGGAAAAAGAGAATCTATGCTTTATCAAGATGTGCCAGGATATCGAAGATCCGGAGAAGATAAAACGCAGAGAAGTACTCAAAAAAACCGGCTGGGAATATCTTATTCCCCAATGATCTCAAAAAATAAAAATGTTTTATTGATAATGTCGTTAACCATAAAAGCCATGCAGTAGCGCGAATTAGCTTATTTATG
>JASJDT010000160.1 GCA_030065655.1 Desulfocapsaceae bacterium
CTCAGCGCTCTGCAGCCGGACACCTCATACTCCATACGCGTGCGAGCAGATTTATACAAGAAGACACTTCCCATGGGATTGCATAGGTTCATCCCTTTCATTTCTTGGTGGGATGTTGCCACAGACTGGTACAGTATCACTTTTACGAATTAATTCATGGCCCTTGATAAAGATCTAAAGCTCGAAAACCCCGTTGAGTTGCCAAAAAGGCTCCTGGGTGAAGACAGTCGATTCTTCGAGCATAAACGACAGAAAAAAAAGATAACCCGAATTGTTATTCTTTTCTGTCTCTGCCTTATCCCTGTTTTCATCTGGTTTCAATCCCGCCTCTTCAGCAACGAAGTCTCCATACCGGTCAATTCGAATATTCTCATATTTGTTCTGATTAACGTCAACGTTCTGCTTGTTTTACTCGTCCTCTTCCTGGTACTGCGCAACCTGGCAGAGCTCTTTCTGGAAAGCCGAAAATCCATATCAAACACCAGTCTTAAAACCAAGCTGGTAATCTCCTTTTTATCGCTCTCGCTAATCCCCACCATACTGCTCTTTTTTGTGGCCTTGCAATTCGTGTCGACAAGTATGGATTACTGGTTCAATGCCAATGTAGAGCAATCCCTGCAAGAATCTCTCAAACTTGCCCAAACACAGCTCCGCGATACAGAAAATAAAACGCAGCAACTCGGCCTGGAGATTAAGACGCGGCTTGAGGAAATCCCCATCAACGATGATCCTCAGGTTGCCGAAGTAGAACTCCAAAGTGTACTCAACTTTCAAACCCGCTACGGACCGGACAGTATTATCCTCTCCTCGGAAGATGCCAACATAGATATCAGAGCGGTCAGCAGTCAATTGAGGGGTATAAAACTGCCCTCTTTACCTGTAAATGTTCTCCAGCGCTTGGAAAATGAACAAACAGGCATTGTGACGATCCAAGAGACTCTCCAGGGGGATCTGGTTCGCCATGCTACTTTAACTAATCTCGGTGATGAAAAATTTAAATCGTTGTTGATAACGACATTATTGGTCGACAAACAACAGCTGGCCAGCATGGAAACCATCTCCGAAGGCATTGAAGGGTATCGTCAACTAAAATACCTCAAGGAGCCTTTCAAATTTTGGCTGCTGGTCATCCTTATTATCGTCACCATGCTGATCATCTTCGGGGCAGTGTGGTTTGGGTTCTATATCTCCAAGGGTATTACCGAGCCGGTAGCTAGGCTTGCCGATGCGACCAAACGCATTGCCGAGGGTGATCTGGAATTTTCCATCGTTGGCAGAACGAACGATGAGATAGGGCTTTTGATTGAAGCATTTAATAAAATGACAGTCAACCTCAGTACCAGTAATAAGCAACTCGCCGATACCATGGCTGCCCTAAATGAAAGTTCACAGGAATCGGAACAGAGACGCAGATATACGGAGATTATCTTACAAAACGTTTCCGCAGGTGTCATCTCCATGGATGAAGAGGGCAGAATAACAACAATTAATCGGTTTGCCGAAGAACTGCTCAATATCGACCGAAACTTCTATCTCAATAAACGCTTCCAGGACACCCTTCCCCACCAGCATGCCATCATAATTCATAGTTTTCTAGAGAAATTAAAGGTATCAAGGAAATCCACCATCGAAGAACATCTTCGGGTCAGTGTGATGTGGAAAAACTATTCCCTGCTCGTCAACTTCACCCGCCTGGAAGATGAGGAAGGCACTCCTCTCGGGTATGTTTTGGTCTTTGATGATCTGACCAAAATAGAAAAGATGCAGAGAATGGCAGCCTGGAGAGAAGTTGCCCGAAGGATCGCCCACGAAATCAAAAATCCGCTCACCCCGATCCAGCTCTCCGCCCAGCGGTTGCGACGTCGTTATCCAGCCATACTCGAGAATGGTGATGAGATATTTGACCAGTGTACCGCCACCATCATCAACCAGGTTGATGAGTTGAAACGTTTGGTTGGCGAGTTTTCACAGTTTGCCCGAATGCCCAAAATTCAAAAGTCTGAAAACAATCTTCCAAAACTCGTCGATGCCACCCTTTTTCTCTATAAAGAGGCCCATAAACATATCCATTTCCAGCTGCAGATAGTCAATGACATCCCTACGTTTCTTTTTGATGGTGAACAGATCAAACGATGCCTGATCAACCTCCTCGACAATGCGGTTGCGGTTTTACCCGAGGGCGGTAATATCGACATAGAAGTCGTCAGAGAAGGAGAGTCGGTTTTCCTTAAGGTATACGATGACGGTCCAGGCACAACGCCAGAGGACAAGGTAAAACTTTTTGAGCCATATTTTTCAACCAAGAAAGCGGGAACTGGTCTGGGCTTGGCAATTGTCTCTACCATCGTCTCAGACCATAGTGGCTACATCCGAGTGCACGACAACGAGCCTCGGGGTTCAGTATTCAGCATTGAACTACCCCTGCAACCAAGTGATGCCGCCAAGTCGGAGTCTTGAGTACTATAAAAAATGTTTTATAGTGCCTCCTGAATCCTTCTAAAATAATTGGTAAAATATGGTACTAAAACAAAATATATTCGCATCGAGCAATAATGGATAAAAATATACTTGTCATCGACGACGAGATTTCCATCCAGGAATCACTCATAGGAATCCTTGAGGATGAGAGTTTCACCGCCATGGGTGTTTCTTCCGCAGAAGAAGGATTACCGCTTATCGACAAAAAGAAGATCGACCTCGTTCTTCTCGATATCTGGCTGGGTGATAAAATGGACGGTATAACCGCGCTGGAGGAGATCAAAAAAATCCACGATATCCCTGTGATTATGATCTCCGGACACGCCAGTATAGAAACCGCGGTTCAGGCAACACGTAAAGGAGCCTATGATTTTATCGAAAAACCTCTCTCCTACGATAAAGTTATACTCTCCATCACTAACGGTTTACGCTTTGCCCAGTTGGAGCACGAAAATAAGCTGTTACGCGAGTCAACCGGGAAAAAGAATACTCTCACCGGTTCGTCTGAACAAATTACCCAACTGAAAAATCAGATTGAGATGGTGGCTCCGACCGATGCCTGGGTACTTATACGGGGAGATCATGGAACCGGCAAGGAGCTGGTGGCTCAGGCTATTCACCGATTATCCGCTTCCAGCCATCGTCCCATGGTCGAAGTGAACTGTGCGGCAATTCCCGAAGAACTCATCGAATCCGAGCTCTTTGGCCACGAAAAAGGATCGTTTACAGGAGCAAATACCAGTAAAAGAGGAAAATTCGACCAGGCCAACGGCGGTATTCTTTTCCTCGATGAAATCGGCGATATGAGCCTAAAAACCCAGGCCAAAACCCTTCGTATTCTCCAGGAGCAAAAGTTTGAACGAGTAGGAGGCAGCACCACGATAAATGTCAATGTTCGCGTCCTGGCAGCGACCAATAAAAATCTTGAGGAGGAGATCAAGAACGGTAATTTCCGGGCAGACCTGTTCTACCGGCTCAATGTCGTACCGATTCACGTGCCTTTACTGCGTGAGCGTATCGAAGACATTCCCTATCTCGTTGAAGAGCTAATGGATACCCTAAACGCCAAAGGTCTGAATAAAAAGAAGTTCGCGGACAGCGCCTACCAGGAGATGATGAAACACGACTGGCCAGGCAATGTCCGGGAATTGCGTAATTTCATTGAGCGGGTAGCGATCATGTGTCCTGATCAGACCGTGGATGAAAAACATATTCGACGCTTTCTAAGCGCCCCCTCCGGACATGAAGAGATAACGGTTCGAAACGAGATGCAGATACCCTATCAGGAAGGAGAGTTCAAAGAAGCCAAAAAGTCGTTTGAACGTGAGTACCTTGCCATCAAACTCGAGGAAAACGATGGCAACATATCAAAAACCGCGGAAAACATTGGCCTTGAGCGAAGCCATCTGCATAAAAAATTGAAGAGTCTGAGCATAATCGATTAATCGACAGGTAACTTATAAACTTTTGTCGTTTGCTTTTCGGCAGAGTATCCTTTAAAAAACATGTTTTTCAAAAACATTTACCTTCAAGATGAACAAGACATTTCAGGTGAGGAGATATAATGGTTTTTCCAGACTACCGGCCGCGACGGCTACGAAGAAATGAAGCCTTCAGAACACTTATCCGGGAAACTCATCTTGTCCCCGGTCAACTGATTCTCCCGCTTTTTGTACTCCCTGGCAAAAATATCAGGGAAGAAGTTCCCTCAATGCCTGGTGTGTTCAGGATTTCGGTAGATCAGTTGGCCAAAGAGGCAAAAGAGTGTCTCTCCTTGGGAATTAATAGTGTACTTCTTTTTGGGCTCCCTGAGAAAAAGGACGGTATGGGCTCAGGAGCACATGCCAAAAACGGTATCATTCAGCAAGCCATTAAGGAACTTAAAAACAGAGCACCGCAACTCATGGTTGTCACCGATGTCTGCCTTTGTGAATACACTGATCATGGTCACTGCGGCTGCATCATTAACAACGAGGTCGACAACGATGCGACCCTTGAAATTCTAGCTAAAACAGCTCTCTCACATGCCCAGGCAGGTGCCGATATGGTGGCTCCCTCCGATATGATGGATGGCAGGGTTGCCGAGATACGCGGTGTGCTTGATGAGAACAATTTTGATACCGTACCTATCATGTCCTACGCGGTAAAGTACGCCTCCTCTTTTTACGGTCCTTTTCGAGACGCTGCTGACTGCTCACCGCAATTTGGTGACCGGCGCAGCTATCAGATGGATCCGGCAAACAGCCGTGAAGCGTTGCGCGAGGCCACCCTTGATGTCGATGAAGGTGCCGATATCCTCATGGTTAAACCTGCTCTCGCCTATCTCGATATCATTGCCAAACTCAAGGAGGAATTCGACCTTCCCATAGCCGCCTATCACGTTAGCGGCGAATATGCCATGATCAAAGCAGCGGCGCAAAAAGGTTGGCTCGACGAAGAACGGGTCATGCAGGAAACTCTGTTGTCTTTAAGACGCGGCGGTGCGGATATTATCATCACCTATTTTGCCAAGGACATGGCAAGACTGTTGAACAAATAGCTTTCCTTAGACAGAATAAGAGTGGATGGTACATTGCCGAAATAGGCAGATTGGAGAAATCAGCCCGTTCTATCGGACTGCTCTGTTTTTATCGTGTTGGCATCCTGCTGATATTTATTGTATTACTGCATAGCTGGATGCCGGCGGAGCCAGAAGAAGCAGAACGTCAGCGCTCCACCCACATCGGCGATCACATCTCCAACACTGACAAACCGTCCGGAAATAAAGGACTGATGATACTCATCCGTCATCCCATAACCAAGGCAGAGCAGTACGATAATCGCACATGTTGCCAACGGTCTTGCTTGTTTGAATTGGGCGGACGGAACCCAGGAGATCGTCATAGCCAGAACACCGTAGACCACAAAATGGGCTGCTTTATCAAGATAGGGAATGCTGGGAAGCTCTAGCTCATCGCCTGGCTGGTGAGAGAGTATAAAAATAATCCCCATGACAACCAGCATGGGGATGAGTCGTATAAAAAGAGGGTATTTATTGTTCATGCTGACCAGCAGGCAACCCATTAAGTTTCCATCCTAAGACTATTGGTCCAGATGTACCTGGTCAATTTGGTCAGGAGAGAGTTTTTTGAGAATTTTCCTGCGTATGGCAAATAACTGCTGGGATGGAGCTGCTGCCAGTATCTCGGTTTTTTTGTCTTTATAGGAGATGATTTGGAGAGCCTTGTTTTTGAAACTAAACTGATGACTCCAGTCGATAACGATGGTTTGCTCGTCCTCTTCAAGGGGCACATCGAGTGGCTCACCCGCTTTGGCAACTTGAATGCAGTCTGAATCGGTCAATTCCAGCACCCAGGCATCACCGTCACCATCTGCGTATAACAGAAAAACACCGATTTGCTGAACCATCTCTTTTTTCTCAGCGGCCCGTTGCTGCATGGAGGAGATAACCTCGCCAAGAGTCGTTCTTTTCTGAGGATTGCTCTCTTCTTGACTGATAGGAGAGGCTGAGGTGACAGATTTACCCGCACAGCAGCGTTTATATTTCTTGCCGCTGCCGCATGGGCAGGCATCGTTTCTTCCTATCTTCATCTCTTCTGCTTTCCTTAATTCAGCCGATAGTTACGAGCACTTGCTGTAACCACATTGGTGACAGGTTTCACATCCCTCTTCAAATACGAGGTTGCCGGCACACTCCGGACATACAGAGGCAAAACCATGTTGTGTACCCGCCATGAACGATTTGAACAGTTTGGAAAGCTGTGCGGGCAGGTCGAGCATGTGACCGCTGGAACGATCGAGCTGCTTAATGATCTCATCCATGGGTACATGAAAACGCAGGGCCAGCGATACCAGACGGCAGGTGGTCGTCCACATTGTGGATTTGTCTTTGAGATCAATCCTGTTGTCAAAGGGGAATTTGGCAAAAACCTCCATGGGTTGCTCGTCCTCATCAAAACAGACGATAATATATACCGACTTCTGGTCCTGATCCTTGAGACGATAGCGTTTGGCATCAAGCGTGTCCGGCAGTTGTCTTTTCTCCTGACCATTACTTGAAACCATAGCGGTTTGCTCCCCCTGCTTCTCGCTGCTGCTGCTGGTATTGAGCACCTGTGAGTCTCTGGAACCGTCTCGATAGACGGTCAATCCCTTGCAGCCGCTGCGATAGCCCATGATATAGGCAAGCTTTACCTCTTCACGGGTGGCGGAGTTCGGCAGGTTGATGGTCTTTGAGATTGAACTGTCGACCCCGTTCTGCTGAAGGATCCCCTGCATTCTGATATGATCTTCAGGTTTAATATCCTGAGCCGAGGAAAACACTTCCTGCCATTTTTCAGGTATTTCGTCAATGCCCATGACCGTCCCCTGATCGGCGACTTTTTTCATGAGCTCTTCGGAGTAAAATCCTTCCTGCCGGGCAACCGCTTCAAAATATTTATTCACCAGGATCAACCTGTCTCCGTCCATGACATGCTTGACCATAACGATGGAATAATATGGTTCGCAACCTGAAGCACAGTCAGCGATCATTGACACCGTGCCGGTTGGCTGAATCGAAGTCAATGCCGCATTGCGGCGGGCTGGATAGTCATTTTTCTTGTCATAGGCCGGAAATGGTCCCTTCTTTTCAGCAAGCTCCTGGGACTGTTCCTCGGCCGCATCGCGAACAAACTGCATGACCTTGGCGCAAAGCTCACGGCCCTCATCGCTGCCATAGGGCACAGCCAGTTGAATAAGCATGTCATGCATGCCCATAATGCCGAGACCAATCTTTCTGGTCTTGAGGGTCATCTCCTCAATTTCCTTAATGGGAAAGCGGTTGCAGTCAATTACATTATCAAGAAAGGTTGTCGCCGTATGAACGGTAAACTTCAAGCGGTTATAATCAATATCCCCATCCTTGACGAAATTAGCCAGGTTGACCGAACCAAGATTGCAACTCTCATAGGGTAGAAGCCATTGTTCTCCGCAGGGATTGGTCGCCTCAAAGTCACCGAGTTGCGGAGTCATGTTCGCCCGATTGGCAGCATCGATGAACAGCACTCCGGGCTCACCGTTATGCCAGGCAAGATCAATAATCCTTTCAAAAACTTCACGGGCGTTCAACTCAGCAACGATAGCTCCGGTTGATGGTTCAATCAGCTCATAATCATTGCCTTTTTCCACGGCATCCATAAAGGCATCCGTTATGGCCACACTGAAGTTGAAATTGTTGAACTTGGACTGGTCTTCCTTAGCCGAAATGAAATCCATAACATCAGGATGATCGATGCGCAGGACACCCATATTAGCGCCTCGCCTCTTACCGCCCTGCTTGATGGTTTCCGTGGCTGCATCGAATACTGCGGCGAATGATAGTGGTCCGGAAGCAACACCCTGAGTTGAACGAACAGAGGCATTTTTAGAACGAAGGCGTGAAAATGAATAGCCGGTTCCACCACCAGTCTTATGGACCAAGGCGCCATTACGGATAGCGGTAAAAATACCGTCCATGGAATCTTCCACCGGCAGGACAAAACAGGCAGAGAGCTG
>JASJDT010000022.1 GCA_030065655.1 Desulfocapsaceae bacterium
CCTCTGAATTTCTTCCTCACTTTCTAGCAAATGTCTTGAAAAAATGGAAAATTGATCTTGTCCCAAGCAGAACCCTCACCGCATGGCAAGATATCCCTCCAGCAGAAATATTTTGTTTAAGAAAAGAAACAGTTAAACCGATAGTGAAGGAGTAAAAATAGTGTTGGAGAAAGAAGCTTTTCTTCCTAGCATAACTGGAGAATTATTTGTTGTGGTTACTTCGAAAACGTATTCGCAAGGTTGTTAACTGATAAATTCAATGCATTCTTAAACGGAGAGTTCTCATGCCTTCTCTTTTCGGCAAGATGTTTCCCAAAAAAGTAAAATCGAGAATACTGGTAATCCTTGGAATCCTGTTGACCATAATGGTTGCTATTCCCACATATTTGTCCTACCGATCAACCATTCAAAACACTGAGGCACGCCTGAAAAACGATCTGGAGAGTACCGTTAAAGCCGTTCATCAAAGGATTGTTGAGGAAAAAGCTGAACAGCTCAGATTGCTGGCCCATACTATTGCCGGTATGCCCTCGGTTCAGGATTATGTCCAGTATAAAGAGCGCGACTCTCTGCTTACCATCGGCGGCCCACTCTTCAAAGGACTTCAAGAAAAAACTGGTCTTAACGTTTTCCACTTTCACAGTCCTCCTGCCACCTCATTTTTACGACTCCATAATCCGGAAAAATTCGGAGACGACCTCTCCAGCTTTCGCAATACCGTTGTTCAAGTCAACGAAACAGAAAAAGATGCCGTAGGCATAGAGGCAGGGGTGGCCGGTATCTCTGTTCGAGCAGTGGTCCCAATAAAATATCTTAACAGAAAGCATGCCGGATCGGTGGAGTTTGGAGCACCACTGAACGATGAACTCCTTCAGGAGGTCAAGAAGAGCACGGGAACTGAAATATCAATCCTGATTGAGGAAGGTAACAGTTTCAAGTACCAGGCAAAAACCCACAATCTCACCATACCAGAGAAAAAATTTCCATTCCTCCGCGAAGTGATGAATTCAGAAAACATACAAGTTGAGCGGATCAATGAAAACGGCAAACAACTTCTCACTGCCTACATGCCGGTCCATGACTATTCAGGCAATACCGTGGCCATTCTGGCCACTCCCAAAGATATTGGGGCAACCCTCCAAGCAGCCAAAAAAGGAGCATATACTTCGGTGGCTTTGGGACTGGTAGCACTCCTGGTAATCCAGTTATTCGTCTTTTTTACCTTTACCAGGCTGGTGGACAAACCAATTAAAACATTTACTCAATTGCTGGAAACAGCCAGCCGCGGTGACTTATCTCAAGAAGTGGATATGAACTCAGTCCTGCCAATAAACTGTTCGCAAATAATGCAATGCAATAAGCCGGATTGCTCCATGTACGGCAGAGAGGGCTACTGTTGGGAAGAGGCCGGCTCGGCTGCTTTAAATGTTGAATGCCCAAAAATCACTACAGGTGAATACGCCTCATGCAGTGAATGTAAAGCTGTTTTCCAGACTAGTGTAACCGACGAATTTTCACAATTGAGTGCTTACCTCCACTCCTTCCTGGCCAACGTTACCACACTTGTGCGCGATGTTCGAGAGTCCAGCAGTAATTTAAGTAAATCCTCATTGTTGCTTTCAGATGCCTCTCAGCAGATAGATTCAGGTTCAAGCGACTCAGCTAATTTGACCACCAACGTTGCTACTGCTACTGAAGAAATGAGCACTAATATGAGCTCTGTTGCTGCAGCGACGGAACAGGCTGCCGCCAATGTTAATGTCATGACCACAGCCACTGAAGAAATCAGCTCAACGATCAACGAAATTCAACAATCAACAATAAATGCCCAAAAGATAACCGGTGACGCGGTCAGTCAAGCAACTGATATAACAATTAAAGTTGACGAGCTTGGCGAATCAGCAATTGATATTGGTAAGGTCACTGAAACCATAGCAGAAATCTCGGATCAAACCAATCTTCTTGCCCTAAATGCGACCATCGAAGCTGCTAGAGCCGGGGAAGCCGGTAAAGGCTTTGCCGTAGTTGCCAACGAAATTAAAGATCTGGCGCAGCAAACAGCTGATGCCACCGGTGAGATCAAACAGCGCATAGAAGGCATTCAATCATCAACCGATATGACAGTGGATGGCATAAAAAAAATAAGTGCAATCATTACTGAGATAGATGCCATTGTCTCCACCATTGCCACCTCACTGGACGAACAAACCGCCACGATGGCTGAGTTGACTTCGAATATCACTCAGGCGGGTGAGGGCATTAGTGAAGTATCGGAAAATGTGGCCCAAAGTTCATCTGTCTCTCAGCAGATTGCAGCCGACATCGCCGAAGTCAACCGGGCGGTTGCAGCCATCTCGGACGATACCACCAATGTGAGTAGAAATGCCGATGAATTAAAGGGCTATTCAAAATCACTCAATGAACTCATCGAAAAATTCAGGATATGAAAAATCATTCTGAAGATGATGGGAAGTACGTCCGCACCTGAAAGAAGTAAGATTATCCATTTGCACCCAACTTTTGATCAGTCAGATGCAAGACCCTGCCTTTACAGGTGGGGTCTGAGCATTCCAGCCCCCTTACTGGTTCCAAAGCAACATTCATGTATGAAATCCCATCAATTATTACCTTTTGTTGACGAAGCAAACCTTATCTGTTCATAGATATCCAAGGGGGAGGTATTGTTTTTTTGAGCAATAACTTTGATAGTCATCTCTTTCTGAGCGACAATATTCTCCTCGGCCAGGAAACGAAGAATCTTATCGGTATTCAGACCATATTGGACACATAGATCATCAATACTCATATTTCCTGTACCTGGTAGAGGTCTTTCCGGCAACCTACCCTCTTCCGCCCCTTGAAGTGATTGTGCGTTTTTATGCTTAATCACGTTAAAGATCTGTTGAGGTGAGAGCTCATTGCGCCGACCAATTTCTTGCAGACTTTGACGACTGTTCGTAACTTCAATTTCGGCCTGATGTAAAGCCATCAAAGCATCATTGATGTCTATAGACATCTTCTGAGCAAACGACTGCAAAGAAGAAAGCTCTGCATGGCCGTAGGGTGGTTCACCATACTTTTGAGCAGCTCTTGCCTTGATATCATTACTTACTTCAATGACTGTTGAGAAAGGTGCGAATTCAATGTAAGTCCCCCATAAACATCCCCCTACCAGCAACAACGCAGCAATACATTCTTTAGTGAAAATCCGTATTTGTTTTCTGGTGTTTCTCAGATAATTCACCAGCGGTTGCCAATTATAGTAGATATGCAACCCCAGAGAGAGGAAAAAGAGGACTCCGGTATTTATATGCAACGCTCCCCACTGCTCCTTCCCCAGGCCGAACAATCGCCAGTCTGCCCAATAGGCCACTTGGCCCTGTGGCATTATATAGAGAATTATACTGGTTAGCACCATAGCAACGAAGGTAAAGCAGGCTGTTAGCGATGCTATTCTTCGCAGATTCATTGTTATTCTTCTCTAGATTAATTTAGAATTGATACTCTCCCTTTCGGTTTTAGCAGTCGGATATGTGATTTAGTGTATAAATGCAGATACTACTTTATCTGGTTATCACTCAGCAATTACTAAAAAATCAGTTTGGTAGAATCAAACCTGCATATATTAACTGACAATCATAAGTGAAAGCTTCTCAGGAGTCATCTTCGCTATGGATAAAGAAATTTCTCTCCGCAAAGCTAAACAAACCAACCTTCCTGCAATACTAGATCTCTATGGCCAACCTGAAATTGATAATGGTCGCTTACTGTCCATGCAGGAGGCTCAAATTATTTTTGCCAGAATGCAAACTTACCCAAACTATTCAATGTATGTTGCCGAATACCAAGGTCAGGTGATTGGCACATATGGTCTGTTGATCATGGACAATCTCGGCCACCTCGGCGCCCAATCCGCCATTGTCGAAGACGTGGCAATCTCACCGGGGCTACAGAGGCGCTTCATCGGCAACAAGATGCTCAATTATGCCATAGAACTTGCCCGTCAAGCTGGATGCTACAAACTCATGCTCTCAACCAATCTCAAAAGAGAAAAAGCTCATTTGTTCTACGAAAAGCTCGGTCTTGTCAAACATGGTAACAGTTATCTGCTGCAACTTTAATAGAGGAACTCGAGATGTCTTCAAACTTCGCTTTTCATCATTACGTACCCAAGACGACTACAGTTCACAAATATCTCATAACTAATTATTATTATGTGCTAAAGTGGGTGATGATGAAAATTTATAAGGTGGTCCGACAAGAAAGTGCAAAAGGTACAGATTAGCCTGGTCAATATCCCAGGCTAATAATTTGTTTCCTTGGGGAAATATTTACTGAAGAATCGGGAATCCAGCATCCTTCCACCCCTGAGGACCATCTTTCAAGGCATGGGTGTTGGTGAAACCCTGTTGGCTGTATTTATCCGCAAGACCTGCGGCACTGCCTTCATTTGGTCAGGCACAATAAAAAACGATTTTATCATCAACAGCCATATCCGGAACCCTTGTTTTGAACTCAGATAGAGGAATTGCCCCTTCCAAGTGATTCCTGCTAAACTTGGCGTCGTCGTCATAGGCACAAACAAGCAGGGTCTTCCCAGAGACGACCTCCTCACGTATCTCGTTAGCAGATACTCTGTTTACATTTGCCATATGTTACCTCCATTGCGTTACTCGCAAGTGATCATCTTCTTTATTTATAAAATACTGATTAGTGCTCTTACCTCAGCTTTTGATTCTACATCGAAATTCCAATCGCCAGGAGAAAAAGATCTTCTCAAGAGCACCAAATCGGTAGTTCTTCAGGAAAGGCGGGATATATCCTATCCAGGATTAGACTTTAAGCAGGAAAGCTGAATCCACAATATTTTCGTTTCTGCACATTACTACAATGATTATCCAAAAACATTTCTAAACAATAATCATTATTCCAAGAAGAGAATTTTTAAAATTTCCAAGCTTCCTCTAACAACGAAAAAGTATGATAAACTGATTATTTGTAGAATAAAAAATGTGGGTCTCGTGGATCATTTCGTCAACAGACGATAGATCTCGCTGAGGCGTGCTGGGAGTTGTTCTATGTTGTTGACATAGGTATAATTTCCCCTGCCAAAAAGATGTTCAAGATAGTCGTGGGCCTCGCGATCTATGGTGATGCAATAGGGATGAATGCCGCATCCTCTTGCCTCGGCCAGCGCCTTGCGAGTATCCTCTATGGCATACTGCCCCTTGTAATCATCGTAATCCTCAGGTTTGCCGTCGGTTAGCATGAGCAGCAGCCTGCTTCTTGTATCCACCCCTTGGAATTGGTCTATCATATGTCGTATAGGTGGTCCCATACGGGTGTACTCTTTCGGTGAAATGGCAGCCAGTCTCTCTTTCACTCGATCGGTATAACATTCTGCGATATCTTTAATTTTGAACACCTCTGAACGCATTCGCCGCATGCCGGAAAAACCATAGATGCCATATCTGTCGCCAACTATTTCCATTGCTTCACAAAGCAACACCAGGGCTTCTTTAATTGCAACCCCCACCCAGCCTTCGGTGGAATTGGACATATCGACTAAAAACAAGGTGGATATGGATCTTTCGTTCCGTACCAGCCGCACAAAAAGCTTTTCGGAAGGTGCCAGCCCGGCCTTCTGATCGCCAAGCGAATCGATGAGAGCATCGAGATCTAGATCATTGCCATGCCGCCTGCGCCTGGCAAAATGCTCACGGGTATTCATCATCTCAAACTGACGTCTAATTTTCATGAGTGGCCCACGATGTTTCTTCAGGGTCCGGTCCACAAAGGTTGACCGAACTCCTCTGATCACCTGCTCCCGCAGACTGCACCACTCTTTTCTATAACCTTGCCTGCGATAATCCCACTCATCGTAAGGGATAAATTCAGATACCGGTTCACCCTCATCTCCCCCTGCACCATCATCTGCCGATTTTGCTTTACCGGCCATGCCAAAAGCGGCTGATACATAGCCCTTGGGAACTTTGCCTAGATCAGCTTCAATGCGGTTGATGATCTCCAGGAGTTCATCGGGCAGATCCACAGACTTGTTGTCGACCATCAGCATCGGCTTCTGCCTTTCGCTTTCCATTTCCTGCTCACTCTCCCAGGTAGGCATAATTAAAGCAGTATCAGCCTCATCCATAACTATGTTTTTCTTTTCATCCTGACTGCTCTGCGGCCCATTGCGGCGCAGCAAGTCCGCCAATAGCGAAGCAAACTCTTTTGAATCCTGCTCAATGCGCCGCTCACGTATGCCCTGAGCTTCAGTATATTGGAAAGTATCAAGGAAAGGATAAAAGGACACCGAAGTCGTGTACAGCCCATCCTCTATTACCTGATGATAGATAAGTTCAAACACTCCCGAATCTTCGCTGCTTTTCTCACCATTTTCAAGCAGCGAGAAGAAAGGATGTCTTTCTATCCCATCAGATCCTTCCGGTATCATGATAGCTGCAAAAAAACGCTCTATCTCACTATCTTTAGTAACCACCTCTTGTTTATGCAGCTCCCAAAGGATAGCCCGAATATTCCTCGTTTCCAACATAAGGCCAGGAAATTCGTGAGCAAGCATCTGCATTGCCCGGTAGAGCTCCACCAACTGGAACATATCCTGGGCACATTGGGGATTTGCGAAGCGCTCAAAGAAACGTTGGACATCATAATCCTGCTCATTGATAGAGATATCAGGTTGAGGCGTATTGGGTATAAATCGATGTCTGCCGAAACTACCCTGGATGATACAACAGCTTAACAGGGCTATTGTCAGTTTGTAGTAGAGTAAATTATCATTGTGATCAGTGAAAAAATCTACTTGTTGAGGAAGGTAAAGTGTCTCTGTGTCAGTATAGGTGCGATCCGCTTCGGTGATAATTAGCTCTAGCCCTGAAATTCCGCGGGCATAGGTGTTAAGCCGACTCAGATGCTGTTCCAATCTTACAATGTGTTGGTCCTTTTGGCCGTTGACCAGTTCGACATCCTCTTCAGCCATATAGGCCCTTGCCTTCTTCAGTCCACCCTCTTCGTAGTTTGAAAGAATTCTTCTTAACCACTCGGCAAGGGTCTCCTGGTCAAATTCGAGTGCTTGACGAGCACCTTCTTTCAGAAAGGAAAAAGAAAGGCTGTGACTGATCGGCCATATCGTCGGTATTGCCAAGAGAAGACGCCGTTGCTCTTCCTCGTCGAGATCTTCCAGATCACCAAGGGCATCCTCGATATCCCACTCATTAGGTTCAGAGGGATATACTTGTTTATGAAAAAGCTTATGCAGGCTTTGATAGTCCATATCGCTCTGTTGTTAACAAAACCTCTTGATCATAAGTGTTAACGGATTATCAGAATCTGTTATGCATTCATATAGCTAAAAACTTTTTTCTACCAAGAGGGTTGCCAGCTGCAAGGTAATTAGAGGTTTCTAGAAGATAGCTCGAGCCATGTCTTCGAGGGACTCAAGGAGAGTATCATCATCTGTAACACTCTCGACGATACCTGCCCTACATGCACTTCTTTCATCTATACCCGATTTAATCAACTGGGCTGTCTGGATGAGTAATCTGGTGGAGGCACCCTCGGCTAAACCGGAATCCTTAAGATTTCTGGTCATATTACCAAGTTTAACTAGCTTTTTGGCAATATCAGCAGAAATGCCAGCCTCACGCTCAACAATGTACTGCTCCAGATCCTCAGGTGGATAAGTAAACGATATGGAGACAAAACGTTGCCTGGTAGAGACCTTGAGATCCTTAACGACACTCTGGTAGCCTGGGTTATAGGAAACACTCAACATAAATTCAGGTGGAGCAGAAAGTATCTCGCCCAGCTTCTCAATTGGCAAGTCGCGTCTGTCATCAGCCAGGGGGTGAATAACGACGGTGGTGTCTTTTCTCGCCTCGACTATTTCATCAAGATAGCAAATTGCGCCATTGCGAACCGCCAGAGTCAATGGCCCATCTACCCATACAGCTTCATTGCCTTTGACCAGATATCTACCAATAAGATCCGAGGTTGAAAGATCGTCGTGGCATGACACGGTGATGATGGGAAGCTCAAGCTTCCAAGCGAGATACTGCATAAATCTGGTTTTCCCGCACCCGGTAGGGCCTTTCAACAGCAGAGGCAATTGATTGGCGTGGGCAGACAAAGCAATATCGAGTTCATTGTGCTGTACCTGATAAAATGGTTCCTGCTCGATAACTTTATCTTCAATACGCTGTCGTAGTAGCTTCGTCATAAAGTTGTTCACCAGATATTTTCACTTAATATTCATTCTTAACTCATCCAATCAAAACTATATAACACTCCTTGACAGGAGCAAGCTTCTACCGATATGCGAAGTGCGGATGATTTAGTTTACATGCAAACCACCTGTCACCACGATGTAGTATATTCACGAAACAGGTCCATCACCCTGCGGGTGACACGGCCCGGCCCAGGAGATATTTTTTGATCATCTATCTGAATGATGGGGAGGACTTCCTTATTTGAGGAGGTCAGAAAAGCCTCGCTGATCAGAGGCAGTTCATCCCTTGACAGCGGCGCTTTTTCCACTTTAAAATCACGGGAAGCTAAGTTGATGACTACTTCTCTAGTTATACCGGGAAGTACACCGTCATCTGGAGTTATAATCGTATCTCCTTTCACAGCAAAAATATTTGTTGTAGTGCCCTCAAGCATTTCATTGTTTTCATTGACGTATATCGAATCTATAGCACCGTCTGCACTGGCATTTTTCAAGGCAAGGATGGCCTTTATGTAATTGGTGCTCTTGGAGTCCGGCCGAAAACGGGTTAATTGGGTGGTGATAACCTTTACCCCGTTGCGGTACCATTCAGCCGGGTAGCTTTTCAATGAAGAGGCCATTACAATCAATCGTGGTTTATTCTCAGGTGTTATGGAATCACTACTGTCTCCGCCAGTAACGATGAAGCGCAGATTTGTTTCGCTAAAACCGTTTTTTTGCAAAAGCTCATCTACGATCTTATTGATATCCTGCAAATTCCAGGGGAAATTTATCTGTAAAAGAGCAGCGGAATTCTGCAGGCGAAGCAGGTGTTCTTCAAGATGAAAAGGCCGACCGTTATATGTTCTGAGAAAATCAAAGACGGCATAACCTCGCAAAATAGCCATATCAGAAAGTGGCAGAGCTGCTTCTGAATCCTTTACGTATTTGCCGTCCACATAGTATGTTGCCATAATTATACACCTTTTTGAGAAGAGATTTTTCAGATATTTACCAACATTTTTTTGAGTGAGAGTAGTTCACATTCTTGACAGTGATCATCAAGAGGTGTATTCTCGATGTTCAAATGCACATATCCCTTATAACTTTCTGTAAATTGCCAAGAGAACATTTCCTTTATCAAATTATGTTCCATGAACGCTTTAACGATATACGTTTGCCAACGATTTTCACAATGTAAGGCAAATTACCACAAATACCATCTTTAAGGAGGTTAAAAAATGGCGTCAATAAAAGGCACGCAAACCGAAAAAAATCTACTCAAAGCGTTTGCTGGCGAGTCGCAGGCACGCAACCGGTACACCTACGCTGCATCAGTAGCAAAGAAAGAGGGATATGTCCAGATTGCCAACATCTTTCTGGAAACGGCCGAAAACGAGCGCGAACATGCCAAGCGCTTTTTCAAATTCCTTGAGGGAGGTGACACTGAAATCACTGCAACCTATCCCGCCGGTAAAATCGACTCAACCATTGAGAACCTGAAAATGGCCGCAGCTGGTGAAAATGAAGAGCACACCAAACTCTACCCAGAATTTGCTGCCATTGCTGAACAAGAAGGTTTCCTGGAGGTAGCTGCTGCTTTCAAAATGATCGCCAGTGTGGAAGTTGAGCATGAAGCCCGCTACAACAAGCTTATTGCCAACATCAATAGCGGTGAGGTCTTCAAGAGAACCAGTGTTGTCCGCTGGAAGTGCAGTAACTGCGGGTATGTCCATGAAGGCGAGGAAGCACTGCAACTATGCCCAGCCTGTATCCATGATAAGAAGTATTTTGAGATAAAGGAAACCAACTACTAGAGAGTATCTGACGATATTTAAAAGTTAAGTCATTTGCACCTGTACCTGCTTGTGATTAGCTATTGACTTCACAGCTAGTAAGGGGCAGCGCACAGCTAAAAAGTACAAGGGGAGATGCCCTTTTTCAGGACATTTCCCCTTATTATCCCCCCAGCAGGTCAACATGTTTAGTTTAGTTCGTCTCGAAGCTCATTAAACTTGCACCTGAGCACCAGAGCATCATCCTCAATTTTAGTTTTGACTTTATAGGGAAGCGTTTTAAAAAGGTTTATCATGGCTTTGTTTTCCGGTACCGTATAGGCCATCAGCCCTGATATTCCGTTACTCCGTGCTGCCTCAGCTAGCTTCTTCATAAATATTGTTCCCAGCCCTTTACCTTGATACTCCTTACTCACGGAAAAAGCCACTTCCGCCATGTTCTCCTCCACAATAAGGAGGTACTCACCCACAGCGATCACCTCGTCAAAGCCTACTTCGCCGACCACTCCAATCAAAGTAAGATCCTTTATATAGTCAATGTGTGACTTGTTTTCCAGATCCGAGCGATTGAAGCTTTTCTTATCATGGAAAAAACGGGACAATACATCTTTTTTCTCCAGCGTGTAGTAGTGTTCTTGTATCCGCCTCTCATCCACTGGTTTTGCCGGTCTGATCGTGATCTTTTTCTCATCCCGAACAATACAATCTTCGAGCCCTACTGGGTATACTGCCCGAACAGCTTCACCAAGGCTGCGTTCTTTACCTATCACTCCCATCTCCTTGGCGGCTTCCAACAGTTCATCGCGGAAGTCAGGGTGAGCGATAGTGATCATAGCCATAGCCCGTTCCTGCATACTCTTTCCAAAGAGATTGGCGATTCCATATTCGGTGGCAACCCAGTGAACGTCACCTCTGGGGACAACAACTGGCACGTGTTCAGTCATCGGAATGATCGTGGACTTCTGACCGTCAGGGGTAGTCGACGGCAGGAAAATGATGGAGCGTCCCCCTTTGGAACGCTTCGCACCGCGGACAAAATCGGGAATACCACTTACGCCTGCATAGAGCGTCTGAGCGGCTGCTTCAGCAGTCACCTGACCAGTCAGATCAAGAGAACGAGCCACATTCATAGAAACCATACGATTGTGTTGACCGATGATAAACGGATCATTTACGTAATCCGATGGATAAAATTCAATGCCCGGGTTATCGTGCAGAAATTCATAGAGATTATGGGTTCCCACTGCAGCGGAGGCCACTAGTTTACCGTCGTTTATACCTTTCTTACGATTGTTAATGACACCTTTAGCATAGAGATGCATGACATCCACGGTAAGATACTGCGAATGCAGACCAAGGTCATTTTTATTCATAAGTGCCTGAACAGTCGCCTGCGAGGCGGCATCGAGTCCAACCTGCAGAGTGGAACCATCCTCAATAAGACGGGAGATGTTTTTTCCGATCTGGGCAGCAATTTCAGACTGCACCGGTGGTTCTATGACCAATAGCTCTTCATCATGCTCCACAATGGCATCCACTTCGTTTACATGGATGAAACTATGTCCCATGACCCTCGGCATTTTAGAGTTTACCTGGGCTATTACATAGTCTGCTGACTGAGCTCCGGCATAGGTGACATCTACGGAAACGCCAAGACTCATCCAGCCGAAATCATCGGGAGGTGAAACCTGGATAAGGGCCACGTTAATGGGCATCTTTCTGCTTTTAAAAAGGACCGGAACATCTGACATATTCATTGGGGTGATGAACCTTCTATTTCTAGCCAGGGTATCGGTACTGGCAGCACCCAGATAGATGTTGCGAATATTCAGGCTGGCGTCCATTGTTTTATCAGCAATTTCCGACAACGATACCGATTCCATGCTCATCATCCTGACGATTTCCAGGCCAGAGAAATGAATGGCATTTTCAGCAAGGCATCGTACTAGCTCTTGCGGCTCACCACAGGCCGAGCCAATAAAAACCCTTTGGCCCTGGCGTATTTTCTTAATAGCATCGGCGGCTGAACACTGCTTCTCCACATACGAGTCAGCCCAGTAGATATCTTGTGCCATATTTTACTCCTTAATTTTGACTGATGCTCTTTTGGATGTCCTCTCGACCTCGTCTTAACGCTGCCCAGAAGATCACTAGATAAGCATCTGCATGAAAGATTATCTGAAGATAAAAATATTGTGATGTGTAACGGCTTTTTCTACCTGCAAAATTTTAAGCTCGACATCTTTATCATTATTTCAATGGATCATTTAGCAAGACTATCTAAACACGACCTTGTTCCTACCCTCTTGCTTGCCCTGATACATATTCTCATCGGCACGATTGATCACAGATTTCACCGAGTCACTTTGTACTGCCATAGTTGCTCCAATAGAAAGGGTAACCATGATTTTCCGACCATGATGGATGATATAGGATCTTTCCACCAACCGGCGAACCCGCTCCGCTATTCCACGAAGTTCTTTTTCATTGACGTTGCGAATAATTGCCACAAACTCCTCACCACCCCAGCGTCCATAGAGATCAAATGGTCTGGAATTCACCACAAATGTTTTGGAAGTATAACGGAGAATTTCATCCCCGATCTCATGCCCATATTTATCGTTGATCTTTTTAAAGTAGTCTATGTCCATGAAAAACAGGCCAAATGGGACATTGAAGCGGTCAAGTTCCGAGAGACGAATATGGATTTCCTGTTCAAGATAACGTCTGTTTGCCAGGTTTGTGAGGGTGTCGAGCAGGGCAAGTTTTTCGAGCTCCTTAACCCTCATGGCATTCGCTTCCTGATTGCTGATGTCAGTGAACAGCTCAATGGCTCCGGTGACATTACCCTGGCTGTCGATCAGTGGACTTGTGCGCACGTGAATTGGAATTCGATGACCTTTTTTGTGATGCAAATAAACCGTATCTTCATGTGCTTGTTTATCGTCCATTGTTACCTGGAGCGGACAACCTTGCTCACAGAGATAGTTGCCGTCCACGTCGATGTGGGTGAGAATGGAGTCTGCACAACACTTGCCGACAACCTCCTCTTCGGAAAAACCTGATATTCGTTCGGCAGCATCGTTCCAGAATATGATCTTACGGTTCTCATCGACAAAATAGAGGCCATCATGAATACTATTGATAATTGCGAGGTAATCTTCCTTCTTCAATTGGTCCATACAGTTGAGGAAACTCCATTATTAAAAGCTGAATAATATATTGATATGACCTGCATTCTAATTCTAGTTCTATCAATTTTGCTGTGGCTAATCAATTTATTTCTCCACCAACATTTTTACTCTAAGGGTTACCCGGAACGTCTCCTGCAAATGCACGCTCGGTAACTGGAAAAAATGTCTGCTAAAACGCTATTCATTTCATTTATATTTATTTAATGAAGTTGATAGTTCCTGCGAAAATGATTCGTAATCACTGATTGAATAGGCTAGAGTAGTCAGCCAAGAATGATATCTTTTCAAGCAGAATAATCGCTCTCTTGCAAAATCGAATTCTGCTCTCATATTACCTGTAAAAAATATTAACCATATTAACCTAATGGAGAAAAGAATGTTTGCCCGTTTCCTCTCATCATGTTGCTCATCTGCGCTGGTTTTCTGCGGTATCATAATTCTTTGGTCAAACACCGTGCAAGCCCAGACGTGGTATGTCAAGCCAACTGCAGAAATACCACTACGACGCGGACAGGGAAGTGATTACAAGATCCTGGCGATCGTCTCTGACGGCGCTCCAGTCACCGTCGTTGAAGAAAACGAAACATGGGCAAAGATCACCACAACCGACGGCAAGGAGGGCTGGATTCTCAAACGCTACCTCACTCAACAAACACCTCTTGATCGAGTCGTCACCAATCTCAGAGCCAAAAATCAGACCCTGGAACAGCAGCTTACTGAAACCAGAACTGAAAATGAGGAGTTGCAACGAGTACAACAGGCCTTGGAAAACACCCTCGCCAACCATAAAGAAGAACTTGCTACTCTTGCTGATGAACATAACACTTTGGTTGAAGACACGGCAAATGTCATTACTATTAAAAGTAATCTTGAGGAAAGCCGCGAAGCCGTCACCGATCTGCAGCAAAAGATTGGGGTTGTCGTCGCAGAAAACAACCGATTAAAGGCAAGTCAAAATATACGCTGGTTTTTGGCAGGAGGAGGTACGCTTATCCTCGGTTGCATTATTGGCATGATAATCAGTAGATCGAAAAAGAAAAAATCATCGTTATACTAACAGGGTTCGGATCCCCCCCGTGAGAGGTAACAATAATTAATTCTGCTGTCACCGAAGAAGGAGAAGATATGAAAAAAGTATTGATTGCTTATGTGAGTAGAACTGGAAATACCGAAAAAATGGCAAATTACATCGCCGAAGGAATCCGCATGACCGGCAATGATGCCAATGTTGCCAAAATATCCACTCTTCAAGACGATCAGGCGTTAGAGGGCTATGATGGGTATGTTTTTGGTTGTCCAACCTATCATAAAGATATGACCGGTGGGATGAAAAATTTTCTTTTCCAGGCTGAGAAAGTCAACCTCACTGGTAAAATCGCGGGCGCCTTCGGTTCACACACTCATAGTGGCGAATCCGCACCGATGATTTATGATACCATGCAGCATGTCTTCAAGATGGACACCACCGATCTTGGACCTCTTAATCTCACCGAAGCCATGATCACTACTGATGAGGGCCTCAAAGCCTGTCAGGATTACGGTAAGGCGTTGTGCGAGAAATTTTAGTAAATATCTAATGCTATTCTCAGCTTGCTTTTTAAAATAATACCATCAGTCGAAAACAACTGTTCAGGTTGCTCCGGTGACTCCTCAAAGTTCACCGGAGTAATCATTATAAGTCAGAGTTATAATCTTTGTGGGCTGTATCTACCCTTCCGGGATAACCAATCTCATCAACTTCTTCTCTCTCTTTGGATGGAAATCCAGAAAATATCCTCGAGAAATAGTAGCCGGGGCGCCCACTCCACCGCGTCGCAATCCGTCTGATCAAGATGAATGCAGAAGCTGCATCAGCTTTCCACTCTTGCCAACTTCTATGAAAAAATAATTAATAGAGCCAAAAATATGATCCATTCATATGATCCATTCGACTGCTATCAGAAGTTGAACACTTTCGCTTCAGCTGCCATGTCAATCAGGTGCGGACCACCATCAAGAGCCATATTCAGATGGAAATCAGCTTCATCGAGATTCCTATTCTGTGCACAAGGTGTGCAAATACCGGCCTGAACCCCATTTTCCACCAGATAGGGCAGATAATCATTTGGACAGTCTCCGGTAATTGTGGCAACTCCGCCGTCCTTGCTTTTTATTGCCCAATCAACCCCGCTGTCGATAAAAAACAGATTAACTTTGTGATTTTTCGAATGAGCTATTTTGGCAAACTGAAAACACCGCGTTGCCTTTTCATTGTCGTTAGAACGCAGGACAAACAGGAAATTTGCCATGATGTACCCCCTTTGTTGAGTAAAGTATCTTAATTGGTTTGTGAGAAAAATCTTTTACCTCTTGATTTTGTTAATATCCAGCTGCACTTGCGCATGCTTCTTCTATCCTGGCGGTCAAGTAACCCACTATTTCATCGGAATAATTTTCCATGTCAAAACAGCAAGCATCTTCGCCTAACAGGCCACCCGGAACAAAGTCACCTTTCTCACCGGGATCCGTTATCATTTCAGCATAAAAACAGACTGAGAGCCATCTGAAATCTCCTTCGATAACATCAATCATGACAAAAAGGGGCTTTTCCTTTTGGGAACTGTGCTTTGCCCGCAAAGAGTAGGTGATTCCCTCGCGCGGTACGAAGTCTAATTCCACGGAATCCATGGCTTGCAATATTTCCATTAACTCCATAAACCCCTTTTTATTGCCCTCGTCACTCTCCTGCCATCGTTGAACAAATTCAGACAGCTCATTAAGATTTGTCACCATATCGATTATTCCTTGTTTTCATAGAAGACCGGTTGAACTCCGCTTTTGGCCCATGAAACACCACGGAGTGAACATATGCCCATAACAAACATCAAATCATAGACCACCGACTTACTAACTGTCAACGGTTTTTCCCAGACCTCGTTCCTGTCAACTTGAAACAGTATAGTGATTCCTCCACTTTCGGTGTTCTCTTCTTTGAAATATCTTCAAAAAGATTTATAGGTATACAGATAACTGAGATAGGGCTTGATAATAAATAGAGAAATAACAGAGAAAGGAGCTAATGTATGGCTGAAGAAGCTACAATTATTCCTCCGGAAAATAGTGATGGTTCCGGCGAAAACACTCAAAACACCGAATCACGCTCACTGATCGTTGCCAGAGACAATCCTCCTGGAAGGCTGATGATCTTTCCTCTTCATGATCGCCCGATGTTTCCTAAAATGATGGGGCCGGTCATTATCGATGACAAAAATTATCAAAAAGTTATCGTTGAGGATGGAGAACAATCCCAACCAATGTATTTTGGTCTGCTACTGGTAAAACCTACTGACGATAACCTGCAACACCGCCCTACCGATCAGGATGATTTCTTCTCCATGGGAGTGGTCGTTCGTGTCCAGAGTATGTCGCCTGCGCAGAAAGGTGAGCCTTTGCAGATCGTGGTGCAAGCACTTGAACGATTTGTCGTCAAAAAAATAGTGTTCAAAGATAGAGTTCCCTATGCGGATGTGGAATACTTTCGCGACCATCGCATTGAGGTAACCGAGGAAATCAAAGCCTATTCTGTTGCTATCGTCGATTGTATAAAAGAATTGGTTACCCTCAATCCTTTGTTCAAAGAAGGTTTGTCTCTCATCATCGAACGCATTAATGTCAGTGATCCAAGTGCTCTTGCTGATTTTGCCGCTTCCATGACCACCTCGTCCGGCCCGGAACTTCAGCAGATTCTTGAGACCATCGATGTTCGGGAGCGAATCGAAAAGGTTCTTGTCCTCTTGAAAAATGAATTGGAGGTCTCCAAGCTCAAGGCCCAAATTTCCAAACGAATAGAGGAACAACTTTCCAAGCAGCAGCGCGAATTTTTTCTCAAGCAGCAGCTTCAAGAAATTAAGAAGGAGCTTGGTCTTGCCAAAGATGACACTCAGGCAGAAGTCGAAAAATTTGAGAAGCGTCTGAAAAATCTCACTTTGAGTGATGAGGCTGCCGACCGAGTGAAGGAGGAGATCGACAAACTCAAGCTAATCGGTCCATCGTCGGCTGAATTCAATGTTACCAGAGCCTATCTGGACTGGCTGACCATTCTTCCCTGGGGTGTTTATACCAATGATAACTATGATATCGCCAAGGCCGCAAATATACTTCATAAAGAACATCATGGCCTTGATGATGTGAAGGATCGCATCCTTGAACTCATCTCCGTAGGCATCATCAAGGGTGATCTTTCCGGTTCGATTATTCTCCTGGTTGGTCCCCCTGGTGTTGGTAAAACCTCCATTGGTCAGTCAATCGCCAAAGCGCTGGGACGTGAATATTACCGCTTTTCTGTAGGTGGCATGCGTGATGAAGCAGAGATTAAGGGACATCGCCGAACCTACATTGGTGCACTTCCTGGAAAATTTCTCCAGGCCATTAAAACCTGCAAGACTGCCAATCCCCTTATTATGCTTGACGAGGTGGATAAAATAGGGGCAAGTTTTCAAGGCGATCCTGCATCTGCCCTGCTGGAGGTACTTGATCCCGAACAGAACCAAAATTTTCTTGACCACTATCTCGATGTGCGTTTCGATCTTTCAAAGGTTCTCTTCATTTGCACCGCCAACCAGCTTGAATCCATTCCTCAACCACTTGTTGACCGAATGGAAGTTATTAGGCTGCCCGGATATATAAAAGAAGAGAAAGTGGAAATAGCCACCAAACACCTCATTCCCAGACAACGGAAGATGCACGGTCTTACGGCCAAACAGATTGTCATTCCTAAGTCTGTTATTCGTGCAATTATAGATGGTTACGCCAGGGAAGCAGGTGTGAGATACCTGGAAAACTGCATTAAAAAAATCCTGAGGAAATCGGCTAAGGAAATAGTTGATAAACCGGAAACCAAGGTTCGTATCAAGACCCAGGATCTGCAGGATCTGCTTGGCAAAAAACATTTTACCGAAGATCAGGCCTTCAAGAAACCTCGTGTTGGAGTTATCAAAGGTCTTGCCTATACCAGTATGGGAGGGACAACCCTGTACGTTGAATCAATTCCCCTTCCGGCCAAGCAGCCTGGGTATAAACAAACTGGCCAACTTGGCAAAGTCATGGTGGAATCAGCGGAAATCGCTTACAGCTACATTCGCTCGCTGCTGCGCAACAACAAAAAAGCGGTCGAGTTTTTTGCCAATAATTTTATTCATCTGCACGTACCGGCAGGAGCAACACCCAAGGATGGTCCTTCAGCCGGAATCACCATGGCATGCTCTCTCTATTCTCTTGCCATCAACAAACCGATCATTGCCTCTACAGCGATGACCGGAGAGTTAACCCTAAGCGGATTGGTTATGCCAATAGGCGGGGTCAAGGAGAAAATTATTGCGGCGAAGCGTGCCAAGGTAAAACAGGTCATCCTTCCTAACGAAAACAAAGATGATTTTGAGCTTCTGCCAAAACATATACAGGACGGTATAACGCCTCACTTCGTAACAACGTTTAACGATGTGAAGAAAATCTGCTTTCCCAACTAATCAACTTTATACTGATTCTACCTTTCCGGAGGTTGCCCAAGGGTTCATCAAAACCTTGGGCAATCCTCCTTTCCGAATACCTCCATTGCATATATCTTTGCAAGAACCCAAATCAATGATGCGCCATCTGCCCAGGCGTATCTGCTCTTTCCTCTCGAAGCGCAGGTATTAAAATCACTGGTCTGGCTAGCCTTATTGGGTATTGATCCACTGTTTTTCCACAATTTATTTCCATTGCTGAAAAAAAACAGAGCGTTATTATAGCAGCAACATATAACTCACAATTCCCGTCAATCTGAGGACATCGGTATGGAAGAAAATACCTCTAATGAAAATACCCATTTTATCGCCCTGCTGACCGTGGCCCTGATATGTGCCTCAATGTATATCTTTTCACCTTTTCTAAAATACTTGTTGGTTGCTGCCGTGCTTGCTCTATCCACTTCGCACGCTTTTGTAGCAGCAGTAGCTTTTATTGAGAATAGTTCTAGCCTGCCTAATTGGATAAAGCGCTCAAAAAAAGTCATTGTCTCGACGCTGTTTGCCGCATTCTTTTTGATGATGATTTTCACGCCGCTCCTGTACTTTCTCACCGTAACATTCGATCAAATCTCTGCCCTCAATATCGAAGAGATTAAAACAACAGCACTGGATATTTGGAAAAGGTTCATGGGACTTACGGAGAATGTGCCTTTGCTTGCTGAGCTTTTTCAGCGCCTTAAAACTGAGGGTACCTCATTGATCAATGGCGCCTCCATTGAAGCAGTCCTCAAAGGTGGTCAAAATATGTTTTCCGGAGCAAGCGGACTGATTATTCAGATTGGCTGGATATTAATATTTTATTTTCTATTCAACCTCTACGGAGCAAATATCCTTCATTTTCTCGCAACCCTGATGCCTACGACAATCAAACATGAAAAGTATCTCTACAAGGAATGTACCGGCACCGTGGCCGTGGTTTTTTACGGAAGCCTTTTCAATATGGCGGCACAGGGCGTGGCATTTGGCATTCTGATGGCCTTCATTGGTGGATATGACAGCCTCTATCTCGGTGTGCTTGCCGGGTTCTGCTCCATCATCCCTATAATTGGGGCAGCCCTTGTCTATATTCCGGTAGTTGTTCTTGAACTGCTGCATGGCAACTATCTCAAAGCTGTTATCATTTTACTTTTCGCCTGGACGGTTATGGGTTTTCTGATTGATAATTTCCTTAGGATTTTTTTCATTTCAAATCTAAAAAGGATTTTCGGTTTTGAATATACCATGAACGAAGTACTGATTCTGCTTTCCATATTGGCTGGGATTGCCACCTTGGGTTTCTGGGGATTAATCATTGGTCCTTCCGTCATCGCTTTGACTCTTGCCGCTGCCAATATTTGTCGGGATATAATCGGTGAGGATGAACACACTCCTCTAACAGGCTGCTGATTGGATAGAGCATAGATTCATCGTAGAGGAAAAACTATAAGGGAAAAAATGACCGGAGAATTCTTTTTATGGCTGGCTGATGCTATTGTTTTCAATCACTTTTTCCAGTAGATTTCGATCTCTCTCGGATATACGGTCAAAGAATATGGTCAGTTCATAGGGCAGTTGTGAAAAATCCTCATTTTTTTTCTCGCAATGCACCACCACTCCACTGCACATAACCCATTGCGGCTGACAATCACCCGATTCTTGAATGGGAAGTTCCAAGCGAATATCCAGAACAGTCAGTTCTTTTATCTTCTTGGAGGTACGACAAAGCATCCCCGATTGACTGACATGCTGCGACAGGCTGGAGACTTCTCCAGGAAATTCCAGAGACACGTCGAAAGCACATTGTTCTTTGGTATGCTGTGCTGTAACCATTTCAACCCTCACCGGCAGATATTCTTGTCTTCAATACTTCTAAATCCTATCAAAGCCAAAGAGGGAATTCAAGCAATGTCCAGCACAGCTAAAATGTGGTCTGGTTATCTGATTTCACCGCAACAATGAAGTAATAAACTGTTTTTATTTGTTTAATTTTTTTAAAAAACTAAAAACAATTCTTTTTTATATTCACTCGGGTGAACTGCTAAACCATTTATAATTCTCAATTAAGTAAAAATTACAATCTCTACTAGAAAAAATGAAAAAAACTGGAACTTACATCATTGCGAAACGCTCTAGAAACGAAATAAGTATTTCTCGTATGGTTCTTTAGAATGGGTATAGCCAACCATCTTACTCTTTTATAAAAGACAAAACGGCACCATTCGATTTGGAGAACGACACAAATATAAAGTTAGGCAGAGATATGGGAAGAGAGGTTACTCTGATAGGCTCTCAGCTCCGATAAAATCATAATGATTCAACCGGAGCTAGAGAGATTACCGCAATAATGACAGTTATTTTTTGTAAAGGTATTCTGACAATCCCTTGGGAATCAATAGTGCTTTAACCGTAAAAGTTTGTCAGCAGCTCTGATATTCCACAGTTTTCTTATCTTATGAAGGGATTGCCAAAATCACTCTCTAGTCCATAGGACTGAAATCGTCTTTGGATGCCCCGCAAAGAGGACATACCCAATCTTCAGGCAGATTTTCAAATGCTGTACCTGCTGCTACGCCGTTATCGGGATCTCCTTCAGCAGGGTCATATACATAGTCACAAATATCACAAACGTATTTCTTCATGGTTCACTCCTTTTTAGTTCTCTTCAAATTGTCTTCATTCAAAACAGGCACTGCATTTTAGGCAGAGCAAAAAAACATACTCACCATCTGTTTATTTCAGATAACATGCCTCCGAATTACCAAAGAAACCGTTTATGTTCAATGAGAAAATAGCAGAACAGGTGAACTATCATGAAATGAAATTGCACGATAATTCTCCATAACTTAAGAGCCATCAAATGGAAATGATTTGCTCATGATACTTACTAGGCTAGTTTTCGGCCAATTGAGATTTCGGAAATGAGTCCTTGTTTGATCTGAGATTTGGCAACTCGGGTTCGTTATGAACTAACCTGAAAAAGGTAATCGTTACTCTTCATCCCCTAGCATATTTTGAGGGTTAAGCCATTTATGCAAGCTTTCTTCATCCACATCCAGGGTTTTCGACGCTTCTTCGAAAAGCGTAGTGCCTCTGCTATGCGCTGCCTTGGCTATTTCCGCTGCTTTTTCATAGCCAATATGGGGAGTTAATGCCGTGACAAGCATGAGTGAGTTTTCAAGATGCTTTGCTATTTGTTTGACTCTTGGTTCAATACCAACAACACAATTGTCATGAAACGCCTGTATCGCATCGCCAAGCAAATTCGCTGATTGCAAGAAATTAGCAATAATCATAGGTTTGTAGACATTCAGTTCAAAATGGCCATTGGCCGAACCGAATCCAATGGCAACATCATTGCCGATAACTTGTCCACACACCATGGTGAGGGCTTCTACCTGACTTGGATTGACTTTACCAGGCATGATCGATGAGCCCGGTTCATTAGCGGGGAGTTGTAATTCTCCAAGACCGCAGCGAGGCCCGGAGGCAAGTTGACGAATATCACAGGCGATTTTGTGCAAACTAATAGCCAACTGTTTTAATGCTGCATGGGCAGCGACAATTCCATTATGAGCGGAAAGTGCTTCAAATTTATTTGGTGCCGTACAAAATTGCATACCGGTAAACTTAGTAATATAAAGAGCAACTTTTTCCGTATAGCCTGGTGGACAATTCAGTCCTGTACCAACTGCCGTTCCTCCCAAAGCCAACTCCTGCAATCTGGTCATTGAACTTCGCAGAGATTCGGTACCATTCTCAACTAGGGTTAGATATCCGGAAAACTCTTGTCCTAGGGTGAGCGGGGTGGCGTCCATCCAATGCGTTCTGCCAATTTTGGCAATGCCTGTGAACTGTTTAACTTTATTTTGAAGGGCAAGACGAAGCACCTCAAGCGCCGGCAACGTTTTGTTCTGTAAAACCATAGTAGCAGCAATGTGCATGGCGGTTGGAAAAGTATCATTTGACGATTGGGATCTATTTACATCATCATTGGGATGGACCAGACGCTCTCCCTGGTCTAGCTGTTTGCCTTGATGAACATGAATTCTATTGGCAATTACCTCGTTTACATTCATGTTCGTATGGGTGCCTGAACCAGTTTGCCACACAACTAAAGGAAAGTGGTCGTCAAGTTCGCCAGCGATAATCTCGTTGCAGACTCGAGTTATATATTCCTTCTTTTCTGGGGATAACACACCAAGATCAGCATTGGCTGCTGCAGCGGCCTTCTTGAGATAACCAAATGCCCTGATGATCTCAATGGGCATGGAGGCCCGCTCACCGATAGGAAAGTTAAGCAACGAACGTTGTGTCTGCGCTCCCCACAGCTTGTCGTTCTCAACTTTCACCTCTCCCATAGTATCTTTTTCTGTTCTATGTCTCATCACCGTTATCCTCAGAAAAGAAGTCCTTACTTCGCCTTATTTAATTAATTATTCTTATAAAATCACGGTATATTACAGTTTGGCATAACATAAATAATGCTTTGCAAGCATACGCTTGTCAATAGCCTGGTCTCTCGTATACATCCAGCCTGGATAAATAAATAGGTGCTGAAATCCGCTCCAGAATACAAACAGGCATTTTCTGGAATTGGGGGTTTTGATAAAGAAAAAGTAATATCTAAAGTATAACCATTATTATTTATTGTCCTATGTGCATATGTTATTATTTGTCATTAAAAGTGATAAGAGGGTAAACCACATCAGTCATCACATTTACATAAATTATGAAATCCTTTGATAACGCCTTACAAATATTTAAGCTGACGCCACAAACAAATTGTAGAGAGTGTTTTCTACCAACCTGTATGGCCTTCGCAGGCGCAGTCTTTACTGGAACGAAAAGGCTTAGCGACTGCCCGTACATCCCTGAAGAAATTCTTGAAGAATACTGCGAAAAACCAGCTGGTCATGATTCTATGGCGGAAAATGTCAAAGATACCCTTGCAAAACTCAGAAACGAAATAGCCAAAATAGATTTGTCTGCCATTGCAGACAAGCTAGGTGGAACGTACAAAGATGGCTGGTTGACCCTCTCAGTACTCGGCAAAAAATATAGCGTGGCAGATGATGGCAGGATATCAACCGATATCCATGTAAATCCCTGGGTGGCCATACCAGTTTATGATTATCTCCTCCACGGCGGCAGAGGTGAAATAAAAGGCAGGTGGGTTCCTCTACGGGAGCTGCCAAGCGGTAAAGATTGGTACCGCCTGTTTGGCCAGCGCTGTGAAGCACCGCTGAAAAAGTTGGCCGATGCCTCCCCCGAACTTTTTGCCGACATGATCCGGCTTTTCGACGCAAAACAGGTGGAAAGCCATGATGATGCTGATGTCTCGGTTGTTCTCTATCCTTTACCTAAATTACCTATGCTTATCTGCTACTGGTATGCGGACGAAGGCATGGAATCTGATCTTCACTTATTCTTCGATGAATCTGCAGAGGATTTTGTCGATCCCAACTCCATCAACTCAATAGGCTCAGGTTTTGTTACCATGCTTGAAAAGCTGAGCCTTCGACACAGTTGATATCTATGCAAACCTTTATGAAAAAATTATCCTGACTTTTCCTGCTAAAGAGGTAAATAGTCACACCAATCATGCGCTGGTCTGACAACAGATTCACAGGCAAAGGTCGGACACAAATGAATAACTACTCCTTATGATTCTTCAAAAGTGAACGTACCTTCCTCGATTTCCCGGTCGATGTCATTTAGGCTTCGTTTCATCTGCTTGAGGGCTTGGCGTATGCGATTTTCATTTTCCACCAGAGCAAGACGCAGATACTCTTCACCCTCTTCACCAAATCCAGCTCCTGGGGCTACTGCTACATTGGCCCTGTTCATCATCTCTACCGCAAAACGGATAGATCCCATGCGAACATATGGCTCCGGTATTTTAACCCAGAGAAACATCCCGGCCTTTGGTGTTTCCACCTCCCACCCCATACGCTCCAATCCTTCACAGAGGACATCCCGCCGCTTTTGATAAACTTCGACCTGCTCTTGAATGCTATCCTCGCAATCGCGCATGGCCACAATGCCGGCAACTTGGATGGCTGAGAAAATTCCGTAATCGTAGTATCCCTTAATCTTGGATAATCCTTCAATGATGTGGGGGTTACCAACGCAATAGCCTAAACGCCAGCCAGCCATATTGTATGATTTGGAAAAGGACCCGAATTCCACGGCAACATCTTGGGAGCCGGGTATTTCAAGCAGACTGGGAGCAACGTAATCATCAAAGGTAATTCTGGCATAGGCAAAATCGTTGATAACCATGAAATCGTATTTTTTGGCAAGCCTAATAACCTCGCTGAAAAATTCTTTTGAGGCAAGCGTTCCGGTGGGGTTATGAGGATAGTTCAACATTACCAATTTAGGCCTTGGGTATAGTGACTGACAGACATTCTGTATCTGCTGCAAGAAAGTCTCCTCTGAATGAAGGGATATGCGTATTACGGAAGCACCAGCTATGACAGCAGCATAAACATGGATCGGAAAGGCTGGAGCGGGCACGAGTACCGAATCTCCTGGTCCCAAAAGAGCCAGACTCAGATGAGAAATTCCTTCCTTTGAACCTATGGTGCAAATGATATCGTCAGTTCCTCTCAAGTCAACATCGTAATTTCGTTTATAATAGAGGGCGATCTCCCGCTTGAGATTTTTCATACCACCAGCTACAGGATACCGATGGCTTTTAGGATCATTAGCGACTTCAATAAGCTTTTCGGTTACCAAACCGGGAGCTGGATCAATGGGATTCCCCATCCCCAGGTCAATTACATCATCTCCATCCCAGCGTTTCTCCATCTTCATTTTGTTTATCATGCCAAAAAGATAGGGAGGCAGCTGTTCCATTCTTTCCGCAAATTTTATCTTTTGTTCAGTCATTTCCTCTTTCCTCGCTGCTGATGAAACGTTATTGAAGCATCATTTAGATCTGGAAACTTTTCCCGTTTTTCTAAGATATTGACAAGCATGTAGATACTTTACAACGACAAAACCCTGATTATGATTTGCCGAGACTGAAGAGCGTTTATCTACAGGGACATTGCGAGCAAGCCGTAGCTGAGTCAACTTGCCAGTTCAGCTTGTTGGCTTAGCAATTACATATTCTAACATTAAGAAATAATTCAACCATTGACTATTCCAGCTAAATTACCTGCATATCCATAAATTAACAAGTATTTACCAATCTACCAGCAGCTCTTTGTTTTTTGTAATTAGAGACTTCTCCAGGTTTAAACATAAGTGATATTGATCATGAGAATTAGTATGAATAATTGTATTTCTTTGTCGTTTTCTGGTAATCTGAAAAGCGCGTTTGTAGTATTTGGGTTTACCACCTTCTAGAACCCTCCTACGGTTATCGCCTCATTATAATCATATATTATTGTGAAATTGAATATTAATCCGTGCTTTAAATTAGGCACAATAAGGAAAAATAATGGCAAAAAATCTTTATATCACTTCCATTAACGCGGAAAGTGGCAAGTCAGCGACAGTCTTGGGGCTAATGGAACTGCTGCTTCGTGACATCCGCAAAGTTGGCTTTTTCAGACCCATCATTAATCCCAAGAACCCTAACGAGAGAGATCATGATATCGATCTCGTTCTCTCTCATTTCTATCTCGGTCTCCAATACGAGGAAACCTATGCAGTTACCCTTGATGAGGCCAAACACTTCATCAACAGTGGACGTCAAAATGATCTCATGGGAATCATTTTGAATAAATATCAACAGCTTGGTGAAAAATGTGAATTTGTTCTCTGTGAAGGAACGGATTTCAAAGCTGGTCATGAATCCTTCAATTTTGATATTGATGCTTCCATTGCCGCCAATATTGGCAGTCCTGCGTTCATTGTCAGCGGCGCCCAGGAAACTAGTGCCGAAGAAGTTGTCAGCCTTTCTCAGCTGGCCATCGACAGTCTTCATGAAAAAGGTGTCGATACCATGGGGGTTATCGTCAACAAAGCCAAGCCCGGAGATAAAGAAAATATCCTCAATGCCCTGAGAAACAGTATTTCCAGACCCGAGCTACTCTTTTATGTCCTACCTGAAGAGCCGACTCTTTCCAACCCATCAATGAATGATGTGAAAAAATGGCTCAACGCCGAGGTTCTCTACGGTAAGAGTGAGCTGGGCAAACGCATTGACGGATATGTCATAGCGGCCATGCGGATTGAAAATTTTCTCAATTATTTGAAAGATGATAGTCTGGTAGTAACTGCCAGCGATCGCTCCGATATCATTCTTGGTTCTCTGGCATCACGGCTTTCATCAGCTTATCCAAATGTTTCAGGTATTTTACTTACTGGTGGACAGACAATGCCACCAAGTATCAAAAGGCTCATTGAGGGCTGGACCGGACTGCCCGTACCGATCCTCCTGGTTCAGGACTCAACCTACCCCACGGTGGACGCCCTCCACGATCTAAAAGGCACCATCGATCCTGACAATCCCCAAAAAATTGCCACCGCTCTCGGCTTGTTCGAAGAGCATGTAAAAACAAGAGAACTCAAACAAAAGCTTATCTCCAGGAAATCGACACGGGTCACCCCGCAGATGTTCGAGTACAAGCTTATTCGTGAAGCCAAGAAAAACAAACAACACATCGTCTTGCCCGAGGGTACCAGCGATCGCATTCTCCAGGCAGCAGATATCCTGATGAGAAGAAATGTCTGTGATATAACACTGCTTGGACGCGAGGAAGAGATCGGCACAAAGATTCTTAAAATGGGACTGGAGCTGGATGGTGTCAATATTATCAATCCGGAACGAAGCCCCCAGTTCGAACAATACGTCCTTGATTTCTACGATATGCGCAAGGAAAAAGGCGTCACCATGGACATGGCCTGCGATTTCATGGCCGATGAAACCTATTGGGGTACCATGATGATTTATCAAGGAGCTGCCGACGGTATGGTCTCCGGTTCCGTCAATACCACCGCCCACACTATCCGCCCAGCTTTTCAGATCATCAAAACCATTCCCGATTTTTCCATTGTCTCCTCAGTGTTCCTCATGTGTTTGAAAGACAGGGTCCTGGTGTTTGGCGATTGTGCCGTCAATCCCAATCCAACAGCGGAACAACTCGCTGAAATTGCCATAGTATCGGCAGACACAGCGAATCTTTTCGGAATCGAACCAAGAGTGGCCATGCTCTCTTACTCCACAGGATCATCAGGCAAGGGTGCCGAGGTTGAGAAGGTCATTCGCGCCACCGAGATCGCGAATAAAAAACGTCCGGATCTTCTTCTTGAAGGTCCTATACAATATGATGCTGCAATTGATCCTTCCGTTGCCAAAACGAAATTGCCTGACAGCAGAGTTGCAGGCAAAGCCACCGTTTTTATCTTCCCGGATCTTAATACCGGCAACAACACCTACAAGGCTGTACAGCGAGCCTCTAACGATTCGCTGGCCATCGGTCCGATTTTACAGGGTTTGAAAAAACCAGTAAATGATCTCAGTCGGGGTTGCACCGTCCATGATATTGTCAATACCGTCGCCATTACTGCAATTCAGGCATACGCCTCTAAGAAGAAATAACAGGAAAATTTCATGAAAATATTAGTTATCAACGCAGGCAGTTCATCCATTAAATATCAGCTTCTCGACATGGCTGATCAACAAATTATGGCTTCCGGCATCATTGAACGAATCGGAGAACCAAACGGCAGTCTCGCCCACAAAAAATTCATCAACGGTGAAGAGCAAAAAACCGTATTTGAAAGAACAATTAAAGATCATAAGGAAGGCATGCATCTGCTTATCGAAACGATCACTTCTGCTGAAACAGGGGTCATTTCTGATAAAAACGAAATCAGCGCCATTGGCCACCGTGTCGTCCAGGGCGGTGAAGCTTTTCGTCAGGCTACCTTGATTGATGAATCGACAAAAAGGGCTATAGAGGAAAACAATGTTCTGGCTCCCCTGCACAACCCCGCCAACCTTACCGGCATACGCACAGCTGAAGAATTATTTCCCGGCACTCCGAATGTCGCCGTTTTCGATACGGAATTTCATCAGACCATGCCGCCCAAAGCTTTCATGTATGCCCTTCCCTACGAATTTTACACCGATCTGAAAATACGCAGGTATGGCTACCACGGAACCTCCCACAAATATGTGGCCAAAAGAATAGCCAAGGCCATTGATAAAAGGCCTGAAGAGGCCAATGTAATCACTGTCCATCTGGGCAATGGCGGTTCTATTTCTGCCGTGCAGCAAGGGAAATGTATCGATACCTCCATGGGGATGACTCCTCTTGCCGGGGTGATGATGGGATCACGATGCGGTGACATTGATCCGGCAATTTCCGGATACGTTGCTGACCAAAAAAATCTCAGTGCTGGAGAAGTTGACGCTATTCTCAATAAAGAAAGCGGACTTAAAGGTATCTGCGGTATGAACGACATGCGTGACATTCATGAAAGTGCCGCCCAGGGTGATGAAAGGGCGAAACTCGCTGTGGACATGTTTACCTATGTGGTTAAAAAATATATTGGCTCATATTTTGCCGCTTTAGGTACGGTGGATGCCATTGCCTTCACCGCTGGAATCGGCGAGAATGATGATATTGTCCGTGCTGCGGTATGCACGAATATGCAGGGCCTTGGCGTGGAAATTGATCTTGCTGCCAACGAGGGCCGTATATCCTCAGAAAAAAGAATAAGTACGGAAGATAGCAAGGTGCAGGTCTGGGTCATTCCGACAAATGAAGAATTACAAATCGCCAAGGATACTGTCGCTATCCTGGAGAAGCAATAGCTGAAAGACAAACGCCCCTCTGCATCTTTTGATTTTTATGTGAAGGGGCTTCTTTCAGTGGTCCGAGGTGTCGGCTTTGCTTACCTCTATTTCAGTTTCTCGCAGAGTATGGATACATTCAACACAGCTATTACTTATATTGATAAATTCACAACCAACACCTAAGTTGGCAAATATATCTGAATTAAGTATCCAGATAATTTTCACCGTTTGACCCTGCAGACACAACAGGGAATCATCGCCTAGAACTTGATCAATAAAAAATTCTTTGTTTTTTTCGATAACGTCATTCTCTGTTTTTTGAAAGGCTAGACCGATACCTCCTTCACTAACGTTGAGAATTCTCGCTTTGACCGACACCTGTTGTTCATGAACAGCTGATAGCCTCACCTCGATTTTCCTATCGACGGAGAAAGCTACCCGATCAAACGCCCTTTTCTCATTGTTCATACGCTCTCCTCCACTTTCTCTTAGCCATTCGTCTTTTAGTCATTGTCAGCAGACTGCCATGAATCTTTTTGGCGAGACAACTCTCTTTGCTGGTTAATGACAAAGTCTTGGGTTAAGTTTTGTCGTCCAAATTTTGCTACAAACAGTGAACTTCATCAAACTGGATACTGCTATTAATCTTAAAAAATTTCTATTATCAGTTATTTAAGATTATATACAAACGAAAATGAACAGAAACAAAAGAACAGATAGAACAAAGAAGTAGAATTTTTGGCTTTTCCTATGCTGAAGAAACTCAGCTTTGAATTTATAATAAACAGAAACTCCTTCCGTTAGAGATATTGAATAGACAGGGAATAAGGTATTCCAGACAATATGCTGAACCCGGATTCTTCTAAATATTTCCGGTTCAACTGTTTGCAGGTGGACAATTTAGTGACTTACTCCTGATTTCCTGTAATAAAAACAAAAAATGAAATACGTTCAAAGACTCCAATTCGCTATGTTATCCAAATCATTTACACCCCTCAAGGGGGTACTAAAAAGATTCCCGGCCGCTTGCGGCTCTTCGGGGTTAGACATCTAAAGGACCAGGCGCACAAAGAGCGCCCTCTTTGTTTGCTTTATTTCCACAATTTCCGCAAACAAATTTTGGATTTTCAGAGAGTTGAGCTACCTTATCCGTATTCTTGGCCAACTTCAACTCGCAGAGATGAACTTTATGATTTTCAGGATTCCTGCACAGGTTATCGACAATTGGTAAACGATCACTCATATTACTTACTCCCTCTTTGCCTGTTGAGACAAAACGATTGATTCAACCACTATTTCTCAAGAGCTTCAGCCAGAAGTTCCATGGTATGAGCACACCGAATAGTGTCATCGGTTTTGCCAAGACTGCCTTTGAGCATGATCATACAACCGGGACAATCCATGGCTACAGTCTTTACTCCGGTATTCTGGATAGTTGCCAGTTTATCCGCAGTAATCTTTTTGGAAATCTGCGGATGACTGAGGAAAGAATATGTCCCGCCAAAACCGCAACATCTATCGCTGTTTTTCATCTCTTCAAGGGTATGACCTGTCGCCTTTAGCAGCGCTCTTGGCTCCTGCCACACGTCGTTTCCTCGCTTGAGATGGCAGGAATCATGGTAAGTGATGTTTCTATCACCAATGACTCCCTTGAGCTGTTCTGAAGCATTCAGTACATTTTCTAGAAAGGCGGAAGCATCCATGGTTTTTTCAGAAATCTTCAGTGCTATGTCCGACCATTCGGGATCATCCACCAGACGCTCAACAAAATCACGTTTCACTCCCATGGTGCAGGTTGGACAAATGCAGAGTACATAGTCGACATTCGCCTCGGAAAAGGCTTTAACATTCTGCTTGGCAAGATATACTCCTGTTTCCGTATCACCTGAATAGAGTGCTGGAATTCCACAACAATTCTGCTCAGCAGGGAAGACCACTTTGACCCCCAAGTGGTTGAGTATTTTTACCAGGCTGACACCCACTCCCGGATAGACAAAATCAGCGCCGCAGCCAACGAAAAATCCCACTGTATATTTAGGAGCATCCACTTTCTGCTCCATGGTTTTGAATTGGTCGCGAAATGATTTAGCGGCAATTGATGGTAAATCACGCCACTCGGTGAAATCCTTGGCCATAAAATGCATGGGCAGATGGCGTATGACTCTGGCCGGTTCGTCCCCGCTTTTCTTATGGGTCAGTGGGCGTTGAAGTTTTGATGCGGCACGGACCATGTTATGAAACAACGTCCGGTTTTTCATCACGGACTTGAAAGCGATATTTTTGACTACCCCCATGCCGAATTTCTGGGTTACCTGATTACGCAGATGAAGAATAATTTCCTCGAGGTCTATTTTCGAGGGACATACCACGGTACAGGATCGACAGCCGATACAGGCACGAGTTATCTCCTTGGCTTTCTCCAATCCCTCATAAAAAGAGGTGAGAATAATACCGATGGCGGAAATATAAATGGAGCCGAACACATGCCCCCCAACCGTCTGGTAGACCGGACAGACATTGGCGCAGGCACCACATTGGATACAGCGCAAGGCATCGCGGCAAGCCTTGGATTCATACAGAGCTTCACGGCCACCGTCGATAAGCACGATATGTTGCTCTTTTGGCCTCCCATTTGATGGCACCGTACCCCGTATCCAGGTAATGTATGAAGTCAACAGTTGACCTGTGGCATTTCTGGGAAGCAGCCGAGTTATTTTTATGGCATCTTCCATGTTGCGCACCAGTTTATGAATCCCGGCAAAAACAACATGGACGTCAGGTAATGTTGCACAAAGCCTGGCATTGCCTTCGTTGGTAACCAAGCCGATGCCACCGGTATCAGCTACAAGAAAATTTGCT
>JASJDT010000161.1 GCA_030065655.1 Desulfocapsaceae bacterium
ACCCAACTCGACACCATCCTGTTCTTTGGTGACAATACCTCGTACCTGTTCAAGGTTGCTGGGGCCTAAGGGGATATGCTTTTGATGAGTGGTTTGCCCAGAAAATGAACGTTTATCTAAAGCATGTTGCAGTTGTTTTTCGAAATTAAGACGTGAAGGCTTATAGCCCGGGGTTTCGCTGTTGGCGATATTTGAGGCTATTACTTTTTCTTTGTCTGCCCGCAGGTCCAGAACTTTTTGCAGCAAGGCCATGGTTTGATCTGAGTTTTGGCCGATTTTCATATACACTCTCCGATTTCAGTATGAATTCATTTTGGTAACAATCAATAATTTTGAGCAAGCTCATGAAATTCGATATCTTTACGCGCCAACTTTTGCCAGAGCGGATCATTTCCTTTTTCGACAATTTCTGCCAATAGCTTTAAGGACTTCTCCACATCACCACTCTCACGAGCGATCAATGCCAGCCGATAGCGGGCATGATCAAAGAATTGTTTATCATCTTGTATTTTTTCGAATAGGGAGGCGGCTTTTAAATAATCAACAGTTCTAAAGTAACTCTCGGCGAGCATAAAAATATACTCTGCCGAAGTAAGCTGGTTATGCTCATAATAATTGGAGAGATTGTCTATTACCTGATCAAACTTGTCCGTAATAAAATAGAGCTTTGCTGCTGTTTCTCTGAATTCCTGTTTTTCTATGGGCGAATCGGTTACGAGATTAAGTGCTTTTGCATGTTCATTCGAGGCGAGTAATGACTTGAGCCTGAGCAAGGTTATCTGATCTTTTTCTTCGCTATCAGAATAGTTGTAGTTGTATTGGGTGGCGTAGTCTTCAACCAGGTCAAGATAGCCCTGTGAATAGAGGATAGAGAGGAGGGGAAGATAATATTGCTTTTGCGTTTCTCTATCTGAATTATTAAGCAGAAACAGATAGAGTTTCCTGGCTTCATTATTTATGCCAAGCTCATGATATGCTTTGGCCAGAAGGCCAAGCAGTTCAATATCAACCCAGTTATTAACGAAAAGTTTTCTGTTTTGTTTAGCCAGGACTATGGCATCCACGTAATTATTATCGTTTAGATACTCGGCAATTTGACCTGGAAGCTGCTCGATGATCAAAGCCTGAGCACTTGACTTGAGTTTGCTTCTATGGAAATTGCGTTTAAAAGCCATGAGCTGGTCAAGACTTTGACGGGTGTTACCGAGTTCATAGTTGACGATGGCCTCTTTGAATGCAGCTTCCTCAGCAACGTCTCTGGCGGTAGCTTCCCGAGCAAGAAGATTATAGTAGGTAACACTTGATTTTCTGAAACTGGGCTGGGAAAGATAGCGAATATCATTTTTTTTCAAGGCAGCTCTTTGCCCGGCAGGAGTATCGGCATAGGTGTTTTCAATGCTTGAGAAGGTCACATACATTTCTTTATATGGTTTAAAATGCAGCTGAGCCATGGCCATCTTTAAACTGATCATACTAAGATGCTCTTCCTGTGAAACCATCGTAGTCAGTGTATCGAAGCATTGTGCCGATTCTTCGAATTTTTTATGATGATAGAGGGCGTTGCAATATCCATTCAATGAGTATGGGTGCTCGTTGAGTATAGACATTTCCTTGAAAAGTGTGTAACCGACATAGGCTTTTACTACATCTCCGGTTGCATACCAGTAATCTGCCTGTCTTAATTTTTTTATCTCGGTAAGGCGTGGTGGAAAAGCTATGTCATCACGTTGGAGAAGCTCCAGGGCTTGATTGAACTGTTTTGTTGCCAATGAAGTTTCAATTTGCGAGAGAAGTATAAATGGGGATAGTTCAAAATTTTGATGGATTTTATCCCCAAGCATTCCAAGCTGATGATCTGCCTTAAATGGTTCATCCTGTTCAGCCTCCAGACGGGCCAGAAGATAAGATGCTGCCGTGCCGATGGATTCACCCGGATATTGTTTTTGTAAAATGAAAAGTTGCTTGAAGGCGTCATTGAATTTACCGGCGCGAAACAGGATTTCGCCAAGTACAAGAGCCTGATGGTTTCTTAACCCAGGATCGGCAGTTTTATTGACCTCCTCTACCATAATCGGAACCATATCTAGCCATCGTTCTTCAGCTGAGAGCTCAAATATAGCCGGAGGCAGAACATCACTTCGAAAACCGTCTGAAAGAAACTCGGTTATTGGAAATGGTGGGTTGGTATAGTGAAAAGGAGCTCCCGTTTTAACTTCAGGCTCATAATTAGTGAAAAACGAACGCCAGTTGCCGGCATAGGGGCTGGTAATATATGGATTGGTAAAATCTTGCTTTTCTTGATCTATAAGTGAGACACCCTGTAACTTTGCCGAAAGTTCAGGGTAGGTCATGGTGAATTGATTACCAAGTAATATGTCAATGATCAGCACATGGTTTTGTTCCATGGTAATACTGACACTTTGGGGTTCATATCTCATGAAAAAGCTGAGGATTGCTCCTTCTTCGCTTTCTTGTGTCAGAAATTTGACTACTCTGTCGTCGGTTTCGAACGGAGTTGGTTCTGTATTGGTCAGATTTGTTTTCAATACAATATCAATGCGTTTACCCTTAATAAGCTCAGTATATTTGGGCAACTCATCAAAGTGCAGGTAAATTTGCAAAGACGTTTTGTTGGCTAATTTTCTGATCTTCACCAACTCCGTTTCCTTAGCAAGCAAAAGAACCGGTAAATGTGTCAATAAAACAGTTATATAAATAATTTTTCTAATCATAATTCTGGAATCATCCGATTAAATTTCCACTGTTATAGCAAATTACATACCATTTTAGGCTGGCTCAAAGCGCTGCACCTTAAATGTTAGAGCTGAACCAGGTGTTATCCTGTCTCAAATAAAATGAAGCAGTGAATGAATCATCACAAGAAGTGGTAAGGTGAGTCTATGGCGTTATCTTTTTTTATTTAATCGCTAAGATATTTGATTTTTCATTTTTTCCATTGATAATAGAGGAAAGAATTCATTTCATAAAAATGGGTTTGATTTTTGCAAATTTGTTTTTTGATATAATAAACGAGCCGATTTTTTGTCCTGCTAGCCGTTGTGGTAAAGAGGACTAAGAAATATTGGTTGTAAGTAAACTTTGGAAGTAGTGATTAATAAAACACTGTAGGAGGAAATAATGGGCAAAAATGTTTTGCTGGTAGATGACTCAAGCACCATGCGGAAAATTATCGGTAGATCACTACGTCAGGCCGGTATTGATTTTGATAATATATATGAAGCAGGAGATGGTTTAGAGGCTCTCGAGGTTCTGGAAAGTGAGGATGTGGATATTGTACTGAGTGATATAAATATGCCCAATATGGACGGAATCAGCTTCCTTAAAGAAAAATCGACCCGTGAAGGTATTAAAGATATACCGGTATTGATGATCTCTACCGAAACGGGTGAGGACATAATCGGAGAAGCAAAGTCTTATGGTGCTATCGGGGCAATTAAAAAGCCGTTCACCCCTGATAAAGTCAATGAAGTGCTTGGACCTCTACTGTAATTTGTTTGTTTCTGGAATAACCGGAAAAAAGGAGAAAAATAGTGGAGTTACGAGAACGAATTGCTGCGTCAGCAATAGAGATTTTTACCACAATGGTAATGATGGAAGTAGCTGTGGCTGAGGATATCGATGAAAACTACGGCAAACTTGCAAACAGTATAACTGGAGTAATTGGCTTAACTGGCAACTACAAGGGCGTATTGGCTGTTCATTTACCACATCAGGTTGCCTTTGCTATAACAGGTAATTTCCTCGGTGTTGAAGTAAGTGAGATGAACGAAGACGTTGAAGATGCTATTGGCGAGATAGCCAATATGATAGGTGGCAATGTTAAGTCGATGTTATCTGAAAAAGGCAGGGATATAGATTTGTCCTTGCCTTCAACAGTATCTGGCAAAGAATACGGTTTTCATTCTATAAAAGGAGCTGAAAAAACAGTTATTCCTTTTCGGGCAGCCGAAGGAATATTCTATGTCGAGTTGCAACTTGAAACCTAGACAGATTTGCAGAAGAGATGAACACAGGAAATTATCTCTTCTGCAGACACTTTAAGAAGCGAACTCTAGTTCTATAAATTGCAGTCAAACAGCAATGGCAAATCCTAAACCGTGGCTTATTTTCTAGCAAATACCTATGCTCTTTTCCCGTGTAATACTCAATAAACATCTAAATATTTTTACAATTCTCACCGATAGGTAGATTAGAAAAATCTTTAGGCAACATCATTCAATCCAAATCAAATTTGAAGCCAACAGATGAGCACACAGAAGAAAGTCGATAAGGTACTCAAAATGGTGCGGGAAAGAGTCATGGAAGAGGTGGGCTCTTTACTAGGTGTTGGCTTCCATCTTTCTGAATCTGTCAATCAAGTCATTTCAAAAGCTGAATATTTCGCTGAACTAAATGGTAAAAAAGTCGTTGCTAAACTGGATGTTACTGGCGAGATAGAGGGTTTAGGAGCGATTATGCTCAGTGTCAAAGATGCGATTCGTTTAGGCGGCACTTTGATTATGCTGCCAGCCGCTGAATTGGATCAAGTTGTCAAAAATGAGAATTATTCAGAGGAAATAGAGGATTCGTATGGTGAAATAGCTAATATCATTGCAGGCTCTTATACGAAGGCATTTGAAGACTCGTTTCCTAAAGACTGTCGTTTTGTGAGAAAAGAGCAGGATGTAGTAGTTCCTCTGAAGGTAGATTCCTCTTCAACCGAGCCAATTCCTGAACAATACTATTATTGGGTGAGATCAAGTATGAAGCTTGATGATCAGGAGATGGGAGAGATAGACGTTCTCATGCCCGCGGAAGCTTTTGGCATAGAAATACCTGATGTGGTTGCAGACGATTCAGGTGATTCCGTTACGCCACAGGATGAAGAAGAGAGCACAACGGTTGTTGATACATCAGAAGAAGTTGAAAACGTCCTTGACGAGTCAGAAAAAAGTGACCTGGATGATGATGTACCTTCTATTCCCCAAAGCGAGAAACAAGAAGAAGCTCCCCAGCAGGTCGTGTTGAACTCGAAAGAGATTGAGAAAAAGAAAAAGCTCATCGATAAACTGTTAAATTCTTCTGCAGAGTTACTTGCTGAGGAAACAGGGAGTTTACTTGGTGTTGACGTTAAACTGAAAGATACAATTAATAAGTTTGTAACCAAAGAATCTTTTTTTCAAGAAGAGACGAGTGGCAAGCAGGTAGTCGCCAACATGGACATTGCAGGAGAGGCAGAGGGTGAAAGCTTTCTATTTGTCTCCCTGAAAGACGCGATCAGGATAGGTTCCATACTTATTATGCTTCCTCCCAGCGAGATGGAGACAGCAGTAAATGAAGAGGAATTTACCGAGGATTGTAAGGACGCCTATAGTGAGATTGCCAATATTATTTCTGGATCCTATACCACCATTTTTCAGGATCAATATAGTGAGAGTCTCCGTTTTATAAAAAAGGATACCGAGGTGATCTCTCCGTTGAAGATCGACTGCGATGGAGATGAAATTATTCCTAATCAAAGCTATTACCTGAGCATGAGCAGCCTCGAGATTGGTGATAAAAGCTGCGGTAATATCTGTCTGCTCCTGCCTGCCGATCTTTTTGGATTAGCACAAATTACCGACGAAGATCAGAGCACGGTTGAGCAGATAACAAGTGATGATAGAGCCAATGAAAGAACGCATAAGGCAGAATCCATACATGCTCAAGAAGTTCTGAGTGTCAATCAGGTGAATGATGCGGCAGAAATTCTTTTAATAGAGAACAATTCTGCTGAGGCCGACAAGATAGAGGCAGAGCTTAGGAACAATAGTATCCACGCCAGGCGTATTTCCTTCAACGATAGCATTAATGAACACCTTTCCAACAGGCTCAAACTTGTCATTATAGTTATGCAGGAAGTCGATGAACAGGCATATGGGATCGCCATAAAATTAAGAGCAATGAAGCCTGTTCCTATCGTGGCGGCCGGGTCTGAGTGGACACGTTCAAGGGTAATAAAAGCAGTAAAATACGGGGTGACCGATATTCTCCTAACTCCTTCAAGCAGTGAAGAAATTCGTGAGAAAGTCAACGGTAATATGATGCAGCTGGCTGCCTAAAATAAAAACGGACCGCTGCGCTAAATGGAATTACCAGTGATCCGGACCGAGCTTCTTTTTCTTGATCTTTTCCAGTAGGGTAGTTCTCTTCAGTTTGAGTAGCCTTGCCGCTTCTTTTTTATTGCCATCAGTCGCGCGCAGTGCATTGACTATTAATTTTGTCTCAAATTCATTGATCATTTCCTTGAAATCAAGCTCGGTATCTGGTGACAAAGGAATATCCGGTTCCGGAGGAGGAGGGGGAGATTCTTTACCCTGGCTTTCCGTTATGTTCATCTTTTGAATATAGGAGATATCATCTTCTGATTGATTTTCTGTCATTAAATATTTTTCTGGCAGATCATTTAATTCAACTGTTTTGCCAGAGAATAAAACGGACATATGCTGCACCAGGTTTTCAAGTTCGCGCACATTTCCACGCCAGTTATAACGAAGGAGAGCGTCCATCGCGGCGTTGGAAAAGCTGAATCTTTCCCTTCTTCTGTCCGTGGTGTAGGCATCAATAAAAGATTCAAGCAGGAGGGGAATGTCCTCTTTCCTGGATTTTAATGGGGGAATATTTACTGGAATTACACTTAGTCGGTAGTAGAGATCTTCCCTGAAGGCTCCTTCGTTTACCAGTTGTTCAAGATCACAATGGGTTGCTGCCAGAATACGAGTATCTACCCGAGTAGCCTGAAGACCGCCAACCGGTTCGAATTCTTTTTCCTGAAGTACTCTAAGGAGTTTAGCCTGCAGGTTGGGCTTCATGTCGCCAATTTCATCGAGAAAGAGTGTCCCTCCTTCAGCATATTGAATACGACCGATTTTATTTTGGTTTGCCCCGGTAAAAGCACCTTTGGTATGACCGAAAAGTTCGCTCTCAAGCAGATCATCTGGAATAGCGGCACAGTTGACTGGGACAAAATTCTTCTTCTTTCTTTGGCTTTGTTGATGAATTGCTTTGGCAACAAGTTCCTTCCCGGTTCCGGATTCTCCGCGGATTAACACTGTTGATATATCATCTTCAGCAACCATGGAGATGAGCTCGAAAATAGTCTTCATCGCTGGTGATCTGCCAATGATACCGCAATACTCGTTTTTGAAAGATTTCTTGGAGTTTATTTTTTTTAAGTGTTCACTTTTTTCCAGTGCTCGCTTGAGGACGAGTCTGACTTCGGTAAAATCATATGGCTTGGTAATGTGAAAAAACGGATTGTACTCTATCACCCTGGCAGTAAGCTCGCTGTTATCCTCAGGGATAGCTGCTATGAGAATATTTTCTGATTTTTGCGAAAGTTCCGTAAAGAGTTGCAGGCTTTTCTCAGCATCTCCTGCAGTTATGGCAAAAAAGAGAATATTGATCCGCTTTGACGTGTATATATCATCTAACGCGGTAATATGGGTGACATGACTTACCGAAGTTTCGTTGAATGTGCTTTGCAGTTTAATGATGAGATCGGTGACTTGCTTTTTTTCAGAATCGATGAAGACAATGCGGGGTTCTTTGGTAGTCATAGAAATTAGTTCACTAAGGTTGGTCAGATGGAGAATTTTTTATTCTGAAGGAGATCGGCAAGCTTACTAGATGTCCTTCTCATATTCAGACTGAGAAGCCGCGCTGTTTTTTGAATGAGTTTAATCGCTACGTGTGGAGCTTTTTCAGCAAGAATGTCAAAACCCTTATCGGTGAGGGTTATCATAGTTGCCGGCTGCACACAGATTACCGTTGCCGAACGAGTGGATTTATCGATAAGTGACATTTCACCAATGGAATTTCCACGCGTAAGTCTTGCTATAACAACATCTTCACCGGTTTCTGATCTCTTGAGCACTTCAAGAACACCATTGACCACAAACCCCATAAAGTTACCCTTATCACCCTCGGCAAAAAGAAATTCACCTTTTCTAAGACTGACATAGCTCATATGTTTTGCTAGAACATCAAGATCTTCTATGTTGAAGGAGTCGAACAGGGGGAGATAAGTGAGGAAGTTTCGGGTGCTTTCCTCGGATTCACTTAATTGTTCTTTTGTCATAACGTGCACTGGTAAGATGTCTCTCGATAGAAAAGCATTGTGTCATAAAATTG
>JASJDT010000162.1 GCA_030065655.1 Desulfocapsaceae bacterium
AGTTATTTCACCATTGAAGCCGGCAACCTTTGCACCCTCGACCATGGGGTGATCACCAACCCCAGCCAGAGTGAGCGGAAGCCTAAAATCGTACTCTTTTCCCTTGATGGTAAGGGTACCGTCAACGTTGTAGGTTGACTCTCCGGCGGCCGTTATTTGGTTGCTCTGAAAGGTAATTGTCGGATACTCATCTTCATCAAAAAAATCGGCTGAGCGGAGATGCCTGTCACGCTTGCCAAGATAGGTGTTGATACTATCAACTTCTATTTCGAAGAAAAAGCTGCTCTCAGCGAGGTTTTCCGGATCGAAATATATTTCAGCGGAAAAATCCTCAAAGTGGCCGCGTACTTTTGAGAAAATGTGCTCGATCGTAAAATAGACGTAGGCATGAGCATCATCAAGCTCCCAGGATGTTGCTTTGGTAAAGCCCTTTTGAACACCGGCAAATAAAGTCAACAGTAGAGCAAAAACGGCTATTTTTTTCATATGTTCCTCCTTGTAAACCAAGTGGTGATAGTATCTGCATCCGTCATGTACATTATGAGTATCAACTCAAACAAACTTTATAAATGATATGGCCTCCTTGTTAAAAGACAAGCTAGGCTGTCAAAAGGAAGGAGCGAAAGCGGCAAAGAAATGTTGAGGCTAGAGAGAAAACTGCTCAAAGAAAATAGTTTTGCTGGTGAATTTCAATTGCTGCAAGTCATGGCGGATACGACTCATCATTTGTTCCGGACCGCAGAGATAGAAATGACTCTCCAGGGGAACATCCTGGAGAAGAATACCCAGCCGCTCCCTGTCGATCCGACTGCCGCCCTCTTCTCTGGTGTAGAAAATATGAGTCTGTAGGTTGGGGAGCTGCTCCCTCAGGTCATTTAGTTCTTCACCGAGAAACATATCCCTCTTGTGGGCCAAACTCCAGATCAGCATGAGGGGAACGGACTGTTTTTCAGTTCGTAACTGACGAAGCATGCTCAGCAGGGGGGTGATGCCGATGCCCCCGCCGATAAAAATCAACATGGGGGGAAGTGGTCGAGCTCCGTAGCTGAACAAGCCGAATGGAGCCTGCAATGATGCCTGGAGGTTTTCATCGGTTTCGATATTGTTGGTCCAGTCTCCACATCGTTTAATGAAAAACTCTAAATTGCTATCGTCTGCACCAGGGCCACCGGGTGCTGAGGCGATGGTAAAGGGATGAATTTCAGGTGAAATATTATGGCCATGCAATTGCAGGAAGGCAAATTGTCCCGGAGCATAGTTAAAACCGGATGGAGTGGAAAGCCGGAGAGAGACAATATCATCGCCAACAATCCGTCTGCTTTGCACGGGAATCCTTTTTATTGTGGTCTTTGCTGTGTAGATTTTGGCGACTATGGTGATGAGCAAGACCAGAACTATGAGAGCCCACAGAGCAATCAACGGTACACCACCTTCGAAGGAGTCGCTGACATTGAAAATGTGAATGGTCAGTATTATCAACAACAGATATCCAATGGGGCGATGCGCCTTTCTCCAGAGATGATAAGCTAATATTTTGCGACGAAAATAGGCGGTGACTATAAAAAATGCCAGCATGACAACTAATGCGGCTCCCAGCATCTCCGGCCAAAATTTCCAGCCGATGGGAAGGTTGTCTAATCCTTCCGGAAGAACCACCAGCGAAGCATGGAGTACGGCCAGACCAAGTATCAGGAATCCATTGAGACGGTGTAAGTTGTAGATACGATCAAGTCCAAATATGCGGTCGAGAAAGCTCAGGCGCTGGGCCAGAATAATCTGTAAAAAAAACAAAACAGCCGCAAAAAGTCCAAAAACCTTGCCAAGTTGAAGCAGCGTTTTATCAATCCCTGTCTTATACCAGAGCGACTTGGATTCCCAGATGTAGGGAATGGTTGCTGCAAACCCGAGAACCAGGAGAAGAATAAAAATAATGCTGAGTGTATAACCCACTCGTTGAGCAGGAGAGAGAAATTGCCGCATAGCCATTATTGCTTACCTCATTTGCCTACCTATGGCGATAAATGATTGGCATTGTTCTAGAAGGGCTCCTTATTGAAGAACATCACCTTTGGTATTTATGGATTACCACCTGCCTGTGGAGCGGTATTGTCATTACAACAACTCTCTGGAACAGACAATATCAACGTCTACAATATGCTTTCCCAGGCAATCTGCCAGAAAATAATGATTTTTATCTTGGCCATGAATAGGATGCCTGCATTTGCATCAGATTGATATTCCGGCATCTTTGTTTGACTTTTGATGGTGCTAATGAAGTTTTACCACGTAGTGATCGAGCAGGGGGAGCTCGACGGTGAAGCGGACTCCAGGTTTTTCACCATAGATATTCTCGGCAAATACCCTACCTTTATGAAATTCGGCGATAGTGCGGACAATATAGAGGCCAAGACCAAGATGAGGCTTTTTGTCACCGCTTATCCGGACGGAAACCATGGAGTTGAAAATTTCCTCAAGAAGATTTTCCGGAATCCTTGGGCCGCGATTGAGTATCTGGATCTGGATATGACCGGACTGAGTTTTCAGGAGCAGTTCAATAGCACTGCCGCGTTGATGAAAAGCGACACTATTTTCAATAAGTTTGTCGATCATTTGGCGAATTCGGTCTGGATCACCATAGGTATGAATATCCCGTTCCGTGAATCTATATGTAAAAGCAACATCGCTGAAAGTCTTCTTCCAGCTATGTTCGAGCCAGATATCCAATGCTTCGGAGAGGTTGAATTCTTCCTGAAAATCGTGCTCCAGAGCCTCTTTGAGACTGGTGGCATCGCGGATGGCAGTGAGCATGTTTTCCATGCGGCCGATATCACCTACGGCCCAGTTAATGTACTTCTGGATATGTTCCGGTTGATCACGTAACTCGTCGGCAAGGTTTTTCAGCGATGCCGAAGCCCCGGCAAGCGGGGTGCGCATTTCATGTTCAAAGTTGTCAGCCATTTTTTCCCGGTAGCGTACCTGAGCCTGGAGCTGGGCAAGTACGCTATTGAGAGTACGGGAAAGGTCGCCGATCTCGTCTCGGGCCTTGGATGGTGATGGTACTGAGAGAATCTGGCCGTTTTTGCCTACCGCAGCTGAGGCCTGGTTGCGCAATGTTCTGATACGGGAAGAGATGCGGAAGGCAAAGAAGAGCAGTCCGCAACCACCGAAAACAAGAACAAGCAAGGTCAAGCCAACTGATTCTTCGATCACTTTGTTTTTCAGGGCGAGGATAGAGTTGGTGGTTTGTTCTACGACGACGGCCCCGATAATGACATCATCTTCATAGAGTGGAGTCGCTGCAGCCATCACCTCCACCTCTCCATCAACCATGGTATAACTGTAGATGGAACTCTCTCCGGCAAGAGCCTTGCTTACACCCGCTTGATTGAGGGCGGCCGGCTGAGCGGTCGGCTCGGCAAAATCAGTGGTAAATGGTTCGGAAAACAAACGATAAACGGGGGAGAGAATATCGTTAAATATTGCAAATGGGGCTGCAGTCGGTCGTTTTTCCGGAGAGCTTTCAGCTGTGCTGGTCAACGAACCAAAACTGGCGCGTATATGTTGGCTGCTGTCAACTATCTGAATCTTTGACTGTGGTCTGTTTAGGGAAGCCAGGATGCTCTCGATATGAGTTGACTGGGTTAACAGCCAACCCATCTTTTCCGGATCGTTAATACTGGCGGTACCGATAACGCTTGTTGTTGTTCGGGACGTCTCATCGTCAACATCGGCAATGGCAAAGGCGAGCCGATTGCCAACGAGTTCCATGGGAATACGAATTTCGATGATATAACCCGACTCAGTCATTTTCCAGACACTTTTAATGCGTCCTTCCATTCTGGCCGGTAGTATGCTGCCAGAGGCGCTGGCTGTCAGGTAGCCATTGACCCAGCCAGGCTCGCTGGCAGTGACGATATAGCGGTTGAGATTACCCTCCTGGTCTTCAATGGCTATTTGCAGATGGTCGGATCTGTCCAGAGCAAGGCTGTTTGGCTGGCGGAATACGTGTTTGTCATCATTGACCAGGAATATGCCGTAGAGATATTTTCCCCGTTTGCCGACCAGATGAGTAAAACTAAAATTATGCCGGTTAAATGTGCGGACCGATCTAAGCACATTTTGTTCACCAAAGAATTGGGCGCTCTGCAGATGAGGCTGCCAATCATCGATCTTACCGTTAAGACGCATTGGCGAGGTGAGCCGAAACAGGTAGAGGTCACGACTCTGGTCGAGGGCATGAAAAAGTTCACGGTCAAACAATCCCTCCCGACCGCTCAGAGCTGAGGCTACAGCCCGGGCGGAAAACATCAGTGCCTCCTCCCTGCTCTCCAGCAGGCTTGTCTTAACGGTGGCGGCTAGACGCATGCCGGAAAAAGGTATAGCCAGAAGCAATAAGGAGAGCAGGATAAGTTTGAATCTAAGAGATATGCGCATTTCCGGTCTCTACTCCACCCAGCGATAGCCCATACCATATTCTGCCCTAATGGCATCGAACTGCGGGTCTATTTCACGAAATTTCTCGCGAATGCGCCTGATATGGGCGGCAATGGCATTATTGGTGACGACGACGCTTGCTGCCTCCATCAACTGACTGTGTGATTTCACATGACCAGGATGTTGCACCAGAGATACCAGCAGCCAGAATTCCGTTAACGTTAGATTGACCTGGACGTCCCGCCAAAAGACCTGTTTCCGTTGCTCCTGAATATGAAGAAATCCAGAGGATATCGACTTTTCTTCGGCCTCGACCGGTTTCTGCAAAGCCTCGAGCATTTTGAAAAGGGCAGAAACGCGAACAGGGAGAAAATCGAGAGTTGTCGTATTTTTGGTTAAGTAATCCCAGGCTCCCAGGCGCAACCCTGAAACTTTATCGAGATCCGAATCTCGTGCTGTGAGAAAGATGATCGGAATGGTTGGCGAGGCCTGACGAAGCTCACGGCAAAGGTCAAATCCTCCTTCCATTTCATCGCCCAGCATAACATCGAGGATAGCTAGGTCCGGCAGACTGCGGGCAAAGGCAGCCTGAGCTTCAGGGCGACTGCTGTAACCCACAACATCGTAACCTTCCCGTTTAAGGGCTTGGACGTAGTTTGCTCTGAGTCGTTCGTCGTCTTCAACGAGGGCAATTGTGTAGGTCATGGCTGTATTAGGCACTATCCCGTAATTAATAAGATACGATCCTTTGTACATAATCACAGTAATCTGTCCTGCAACGCTACTGCAAGTGGAAAAGCTATAATGGTAAGACTGTCATTATTCGTCATAATTGTGCTGCAAGTTGTCACTTTTTCTTCAATGAACAGTCATGGTCAGCGGCTTTAATTGATCTCAAAGTAACAGGAAAGAGGTTAATCCGAAAAACTAGGCGAAAGGACAGGAAAGCATGAAAAAAAGGGCAGAACGAAAAAAATGTAACAGCACAAATACATTCTCCAGCGATCCGGGCAATATTCTCATGGCCGCCTATCTGGCCGCCGTTGTCTTTTTTCTCTTGCTGGGGAGCTTCTCCCAGGCCTCGGCCCAGACAAAGGTTGCTGAAGACACAGCTGCGCAGGAGTCAATTCAACTTAAAGATGTTGATAGCGGCCAGCTGCTCATATCCAGGGAGCAGGGCAAGGGCTATGTTGCGGTACCACTGCTTGAGCAGGATGTTGATATAAACGTCAGTGGAATGCTGATGAACGCTCAGGTTCGTCAGCGTTTTCAAAACACCAGCACGGAGTGGATTGAGGCGGTCTATGTTTTTCCTCTGCCTGATGAAAGTGGCGTTACCAGGATGCGCATGATCGTCGGTGATCGGGTAATAGTCAGTGAAGTCAAGGAGAAGCATGAAGCCAGAGCCGTATACGAGCGGGCCAGGGAAGAGGGGAAGAAGAGCTCTCTGCTGGCCCAAAAACGACCAAATATATTTACCACGGCCGTTGCCAATATCCCGCCTCAAAGTATTGTGGAAATAGAGATTGAGTATCTCGATGCTGTTCACTATCAGGATAATATTTTCTCTCTGCGATTCCCCATGGTCGTCGGACCTCGCTACATCCCCGGAAAGCCGCATCTTGAACAGGAAAAGCGCATTGCCTTTGATGAAGGTGGTTGGGCCATGAATACGGACGAAGTAGAAGATGGTTCTCAGATTACTCCACCGGTGGTGGAGCCAGGCGAGCAACTACGTAATCCCGTCGAACTCTCCCTGTCTCTATCCCCGGGATTCCCGGTAAAAAACCTGAGTAGCCTCTATCATGGTATCGCCATCGAGCAACAGGATGACCGAAACTATGCTATTTCTTTCGATGGTCGAGTTTTTGCCGATCGAGACTTTGTTCTGGAGTACGAGGCGGCCAATGAGCAGACCGTTTCGGCTTCATTGTTTTCTGAATCGATAGAAAATGAACACTATAACTACCTGATGTTGATGCCGCCGCAACAGCAAATTGACAACAAGGTGCCCAGGGAAGTGATTTTTGTCGTTGATATTTCCGGATCGATGGCCGGGAGCTCAATGCGGCAAGCCAAAGAGGCATTGGTTTATGCGATTTCCCGCCTACGTGAGAGGGATCGTTTCAATATTATCGTGTTCAGCAATAAGGCAAGAAAGCTCTATCCTTATTCATTACCGGCCCAGGGAGAATATCTGGAAAATGGACTTGAGGCGATAAACGGTCTCCAGGCTTCGGGCGGTACAGAGATAGCAGCTGCCCTTGATGTTGCTCTGGATGGGCGTACCGATCATCGGCGGATTCGGCAAATTGTCTTTCTCACCGATGGCGCAGTCGGTAATGAGAAAAAACTTTTAACCACCATCAGCAAGCGCCGGGGTGATGCCCGGCTTTTCACCATCGGTATCGGTTCGGCACCCAATACTTACTTTATGACCAGGGCGGCCACTGTGGGACGAGGTAGCTATACCTTTATCGGTAAGGTCAATGAGGTACAAAAAAAGATGACCGCTTTGTTTGACAAGCTCGAAAATCCTGTGGTCACCGGCCTCAAGCTGGACTCCGATGACAATGCTGCCATCGAAATGTACCCCCAGCCCTTTCCCGATCTCTACCACGGTGAACCTTTTGTTGCTCTTTTGAAGAGCACGAAGCCGCTGGTGGACCTGCGGCTCAGCGGTACCTATCTGGGCAAAGAGTGGAGTGTCGGTGTTGATGGCCGTGGCGGGAAGACGCGCCCCGGCATTGCCGCAGTCTGGGCACGGAAAAAAATCCGGAGTCTCATGGAATCATTGCACACAGGGGCTTCCGAGGTTGAAGTACGCCGGGAGGTTCTCAAGACGGCTCTCAAGCATCATCTGGTAAGTCGGTATACCAGTTTGGTAGCTGTTGAGGATAAAATCAGCCGTCCGCAAGACAGAACAGTACAGAACAAGCAGCTCAAGACTAATCTGCCCAGCGGTTGGCAACATGATAAAGTTTTTGGTACATCGGCACAGACAGCGACGAACAGCCAATTGCTGCTGTTCATTGGCTGTATTTTGCTGGTATTGGGAACACTGCTTATTTTGCGCCAACGGAGGTTGTCATGAAGCTACGCATACCTCGCCCCGTGGGATATTTTTGTCTAATCCTCGCCGGTCTGTTTATCACCGATGGGTTATACATAAAAACGAAAGCTATGGTAGCCCAGCAGCTGCTCCTGCGGGCCTGGGACAAGGCTGTGGTTCTCGATGAGCCGGTGAAGCCCTGGCCATGGGCCGATACCTGGCCGGTTGCCAGATTACGTGTCGACCGCTTGGGAATTGACTGTATCGTGCTGGAGGGAGAGAGTGGAGAAGTGCTTGCCTTTGGTCCCGGGCACCTCTCCAGAAGTGCACAACCGGCTGTTTCTGGCAACTGCGTTCTGGTCGGACATCGAGATACCTCTTTTGCTTTCCTCAAAGACCTGGAAAAAGGAGATATTTTGACCTTGCAGAATCTTCAGCAGAAAACCCGCAGGTATGAGGTGGTTTCAACCGCTGTTAAAAAGGCATCGAACCTGTTTGTCGAAGACACCCTGACTCCCTGGCTCACTCTTGTTACCTGCTATCCATTTGATACCATGCGGGCAAGAGGAGAGCAGCGTTTTGTCGTCTTTGCCAGAGAACAACAATTTGATGATCTGCAACTTACTGCTCAATCGCTGCAGTTCTGATCAATAAAATCTTCCCTGT
>JASJDT010000163.1 GCA_030065655.1 Desulfocapsaceae bacterium
CTCACCTACCTGCGAACTGGTTTTTGAAAACTGCCTGGTTCCCGAGACCAATATTCTGGGTATGCTGGATAGGGGGGTTCAGGTGCTGATGAGTGGCCTGGATTATGAACGGCTGGTACTGTCTGGAGGACCACTTGGAATCATGTCTTCCTGTATGGATGTTGTTCTTCCCTATATTCATGAGCGCAAGCAGTTTGGACATCCCATAGGCAAATTCGAGTTGATGCAGGGAAAACTTGCCGATATGTATTCCAACTGGAATGCCTGTCGTGCCTATACCTATACCGTGGCCCGGGCTGCAGATGCAGGGGCGAAGATCCGTAAGGATGCCGCCTCCGTCATACTGTATGTGGCCGAGAGGGCGACCTGGATGGCGCTGGAGGCCATTCAATGTCTGGGTGGCAACGGTTATATCAACGAATATCCTACCGGTAGATTTCTTCGTGATGCCAAACTTTATGAAATTGGGGCCGGAACTTCAGAGGTCAGGAGGATGCTCATCGGCAGGGAGCTCTTTAATGATACCCAGGACTAGTACAGGAAAAAACACCGCCTAATTAATATGTCCGGTCAACTGCTGCTTTCTTTTACCAAAAGCTTCTGGCCTTTTCTGCTAGCCATTCCGGGAAAGAGAAGGTTGCCATCTCACCTGAAGCGAATTCAAAGCCGGTAAAATCACTGCGCACCCAGGGAGCATAGCTTGATCTTGCTGTCAGGGAAACCAGCAGACATGGCAGATCCTCACCGTCTTCTGTGGAGATGAGGCTGAGGTTGTAGGCATTTCTGTTGAGACTTCGATATAATCTCTGGGTGTTGAGCACACCCCTGGCAAGATCCTCCCAAAGTCCCGTTTTCTCTGGAGCGAGCAAAGTGAACTGATCTGGAGCAATCCCCCAGATTTCATAAAATCCCCGAGGTGCGAAGGCTACAAGCCAGTGCCAAATCCCCGTCGTGCCTATATATCTCTCCTTCTCCTTTTGTTCTGCTGAGAGGATTTCACTAATGAGATCTTTGCCATGTTCATGGTGATATGAACGGATTCGCTCTCCAAGAAGAAGGTGATTGTGCGTCACTCTTGCAGTGGCGTGTACCTGGAGATGCGGATGAACCAATGATCCGCCAGCACCGGGGAGATGATTCTGGGTGATAGCCATATATTTGGCTTCCTGATCGTATCGGCTGACACGGCTGAGGTAGTCCGCGCAATTACAGAAACTATCGCGATAGCTTGCTACTTTTGCCATGCCGATCTCGACGTGATGCTGCCGGTCAAAAAGCGAGACAGCCGACCATTCAGTATAAGGATAAAGGTTGGGAAAGAGCACGGAAGCGTTGCGGGTAAGCTTTCCCGATGGTGAAATTTCCGGGGTGAGGTGGGGCGTTTGCGCTGCCATGTTGCCCGGGCAGAAGGGGCAGTTGGTTGTATCAAGATCCGTATCGGGCGGGGAATGGAGTCGCTCAGTGCCCCTTTCTTTCTCAAGTTCACGGCTGGGAGTGATTCTGCAAGTTCGCAAAGTGAGGGGGTCGACTCTTACCTGCTGTTCCCGGTCAACCCGTTTACCCACGGCGTCTTCGAAATGGGCAAAGAGAGATGTTTTTCTAAATTCAATCACAACCTTTTCCCTTATCCGTTGCTATGGGTGCGGGAATTCTCATTATCTCTGCCAGCTCAGCTATAGAGTTTTTTCACTTTCTCCCGGTCAATGGAGCCGTCGTTTGCCAGGGGCAATTCCTGGACGAATTCAACGTACTGCGGTTTCTTAAACCTTGCGATGCGTTCTCCCACAAATTCAGTTAATTCGGCAGGTTTCAGGCTTTGGTCAGGAGCCAGCACACATACCGCTTTTATGCCCTCCTTCCACTTTGGATCGGGAACGCCGAATACCACAGTCGCCTCCACCGCAGGATGCTGGAGGATGACCTTCTCCACTTCGGCCGGATAAACGTTTTCGCCGCCGGGCTTAATGAGTTCCTTCTCGGCTTTACGACCGGCATAGAAGAGAAAACCGTCTTCATCAAAACGGCCCAGATCGCCGGTATGGTGCCAGCCATCCCGAAAGGTGTATTCATTATCCTCGGGCAGTCCCCAGTAACCCTGAAATACCATGGGACCTTTAATAGTGATTTCACCCACTTCTCCTGTTGCCACTTGGTTATCATGATCGTCGACCAATCGTACATTACCCATAAGCAATATCTTGCCGGCAGAACCTGGCCGATCGTTGTATTTACCCAAAGTTGCCAGACAGGAGGTTTCGGTCTGCCCGTACATGACGAAGTAATTGCCCCCGGTTATTGCCTGGAACTGGTTGATTACTTCGGGTGTTCCCAGTCCTATGACAGCCTTGAGTGAATTGATATTACGTTGCTCCTCTCTTGCTGAGGTGAGTATAGATTCAAGAATGGGTGGAAAATCGAAGAGCAGACTCACTTTATTTTCCTCGATGAGTCCGGCTGCAGCCGATGCTTCGAACTTGCTGATGTTGAGATTCAGTCCTCCTGCATGGAAGGTGCTGGTTGCGAGAAAGAGTCCACCAACATGAAAGAGGGGCAGCAAGTTCAAATGCACATCCTCACTGGTGAGGTCCATCTCTGCATTAAAATGCATATTTGCCAGCAAAATGTTGCCGTGACTAATCAAAGCACCCCGCGGCCGGCCGGCAACGGCGGCGGTATGGATGATGACAAAACCGTCACTGCTTCTAACATCCACAGGCTCCATCGTATCGGAACCATCCAGAAGACTGGTGAAACTTGTAAAGGAACCGATGTCGCCCTTGAGATTGTAATAGGAGACAACAGAAGTTAGTTCCTGTTTGCGAGATTGCAGTGCAGCTTGAAAGTCCTCGTCGGCAAAAACGATCTTAGGTTCACAATCGTTGAGGTTGAAGCACATCTCGTCGGCTGAAAGACGCCAATTGATAGGCAGGACAATTGCTCCGAGGCAGGCGGCAGCACCATAGATGAGATAAAACTCTAAACTGTTTTTACCTACTATGCCGAGCCGATCTCCTCTGGTGATCCCAAGGCGCGCGAGACTTGCAGCTAGCCGGTCAACGAGGTTTTTATACTCGACAAACGTCAGATTCCTGCCGTCATCCACCTCGCGCCAGCAGATATGTCCAGGGTAGGACACTGCGTTCCGCTGGATTATATCGTAGAATGTAAGATCATAAAGTCCCATAAACATAGTCCTCCAGATTTAGAATACCAATGGGCGTGGAGACAGTTGTTAGTTAGTTCCCATCCTAAAACTGCCTTTTTGACATATATCTTCGTAATGCTCAAAATTTTATCCTCGGAATATCAATTATATGCCTGTGGTAAAATTTTTCGCATGCCTTGATCTCAGCCAAAATTGCTAGTTTTAGGACGGAAACTAGTTATTTTACCTGTTGTGCGGCAGCCTTTGATAGCGCTGATATTATTGGTCACTGTTTAGCTCAGTTGGTCCTTGGACTTTGAAGCAGTGAGCAAGCAGTTTCTGAAACTCCCTATTAGCAGTGATTATTTCGAGTTGGCTGTTTATTAAAAATTGAAGTCTGTTAACCTCCTTTCTTCTCAAGGAGAATTGACACTTACCACCGGACAGGGTGCCTTGAGAATGATGTACTGGGCATTGGACCCCAAAATCAGTTTCTGGGTTCGCGATTTTTTTTCAATACCCACAAAGATCTGATCAACATCATTCTCTTGGGCATATTTCACCATGTCTTCCCCGGGAGTCATGCCGCGAGCCAGCTGTTCTGTCCGGCAGGGGATTCCTTTCTCCTGAAAGAATTCTTCGGCATATTGCAGATCGCGCGTAGCTTTACCAATATCATCGGGTTTTTCACTTGAGCCACCCACCATGGAGGTGACAACCAAAACCTCCGCGCCCAAAAGATCGGCATAGGTCCTCGCCAGAGAAAGGGCGGCCTTGGAAACATCCGAGCCATTATAGCCAACTAAGAATTTCATTGTTTACTCCTCTTGCCTGAAAGTGAGTGAAGATATTACATCCACCTTTTTCGTCGTTTATAGGATTTCACATTCTTGAACGACTTTCTTCCCCCACCTCTGGTTATGCCCATATAAAATTCTTTTACATCCGGGTTTTCCTGAAGTTCTTTCGAGGGTCCTTCCAGCACAATTCTCCCGGATTCCATGATATAGGCGTAATCCGAGATAGCCAGGGCAATCTTGGCATTCTGCTCGACCACAAGAATGGTGGTATTCATCTCCTTGTTGATAAGCTGAATATTCTCAAATATCTCTTTCACCAGCAGGGGGGCTAGACCAAGTGATGGTTCGTCAAGCATCAGCATTTTGGGTGCTGCCATCAACGCCCTGGCGATGGCAATCATCTGTTGTTCTCCACCGGAGCAATAGCCGGCCATGCGGTTAGTAATTTTTGACAATCTGGGAAAGTGCTTGTACATCAGGGCATGATCTTCTTTGATCTGTTGGGCCCCGTCTTTACGGGTAATCGAGCCCACTTTGATGTTTTCATCGACGGTCAGATGCTTGAATACCCGTCGCCCCTCCGGCACCATTACCGCCCCGAGCTTAACAACGTTGGTGCCAAGCTGATTGGTGATGGCAGTGTTTTTAAATTTGATATAACCTTCCCGGATAAATCCATTTTCCGGTTTCAACAGACCACTGACAGCACGGAGAGTGGTGGTCTTGCCTGCACCGTTGGTACCCAGTAAAGCGACAATGGAACCCTCAGGAACGCCCAGACTGACACCTCGCAGTACCTGAACAATGTCGTTGTAGACCACTTCAATGTTGTTGACTTCCAGCAGTTTCTCTGTCTGTTTCATCTCTTGCGGCCTGCGTGTTGAAAGATGGATTACGGCTTCTTCTCCTATACATGCCCCCTCCCGTGCAGTGACGTTCTGCGCGGGAGAGGAGGTAGGTATAGAGTTATTTTTGAATTATTGCGTTTTCGGGAAAGAACTATTTAATTTTCTCAGTATACTCAGGTACAAAAGGTTCACCTGCCGACTTGAACTGACCATCTTTGACAACATAGAGCTGCAGTGTATCGACACCGGCTTTATCAGTTTCTGAATAAGTCACAGGGCCCACTGTAGTTCCCGGCGAAAAGGCGTTGTCACCATTCATGGCCAGAAGCTCTTCATAGAGCGTTTCCTTGGTTATCTCTTTTCCCTTGGCTTTTGCCCGCTTGATACACTCGGTGGCCACCTGGGCAACCATCATGCCGTTGGCGTAGTTATGCGAGTTGGCAGCCTTGTCATCACGGTTGTATTTTTTCGCCAGGTCAAGCTGCATATCCGCACCTTTACTGGGCTCGCTGGTGACGATATATGAAGTTGTCCAGTAGAAATTTTCAGACGAAGGTCCGGCCAGGGCTACCAGATCATTACCCCCGGTATAATGCGCGCCGAGAAAGGTGAGTTTGCCGGCTTCGCCAAAAGAGCCTGCCATCAGGGAGAGACTGGATGCATCTTTTAACATGGTGGCCACGGGTGACTGAACAGTATGACTGATAACGTATTGGACACCCTTGCTTTTGAGGCGCTTCAGCATCGCGGTATTGTCCAGGTCTTTACCATGTTCCACGACTTCAATAATTTCCATGTCCAAGCCTGCACCAACAGCCTTCTGTACATCTTCGACAGGTCCGCGGCCAAAAGCCGAGGGATGGATGAACATAGCAACTTTCGGGGCTCCATCCTTATGGTTTGCAACGATATATTCAGCAAGGCCAATAACCTGGGCCGAATAGGAAGCGATGGGCAGAAAGATATAGTTCGAATCGACCAGGTTGCCGGCATGAAAGGAAGCCGGAATAACGGGGATCATCTCTTCTTCGAAATCTCTTTTGAGTGCCAGAGTACTGCCGGTGGAATAATTGAGATAAAAAACGATGCCGTCATCGAGGAACTCCTCGAAGTTGCGACGGGTGACATCGTTTTTGTACTGATCGTCACGGATGGTGCAATCGATGGTATCATCACCTAGTAATTTCATGTCGTTGACATAATTAAAATAATCCTCTACCCCTTTGGAATAGGGGTTACCAGCGTCCGAAGTAGGTCCCGTGATGGCCAGGGAAAGGCCGAGTTTATAAACCTCTCCGCCCATCGCCTGCATTGGAAAAGTAAGTAGAGCAGCTGCTGTGAATAGAACAACCCATCTGGTTAATGTCTTCATTTTCATATCTCCTCCTTCACATTTGGTTGTTGCAAGCACGTTCTTCGCCCAGAAGTAGAATTACCGCTGTCCCCCGATGTAGACTAATCTCTCCAATTCTCCTCTCATCTTTGCTTTGCTGACCTTTCAGTTACGTATCCTCTCTTATCATGATGATTTATGTCGTCAGTAACGGAAAGGCCAGAGTTTTATATACGATCGGGCGATGCGCCACCAATTGGCAATCCCCCGTGGTTCGAACATTAAAAACAGCACGATAACCAGACCGAAGCTCAACGGTTTGAGTGCAGTGGTCAAATTCGTTGCCGCGGTAATATGGCTTCCTGCCCATTCGGAGAAGCGCTCCACTTGAAGGTCGAGAACTTTGATGGCAATCGGTCCCCAGAATGAGCCGTGTAATGTTCCCAGTCCACCGACAATGGCCATTGCCAGATAATTAATAGAATGATGCAGAGTGAATGAATCGATGCCGACACCCCGGTTGAGGTAGGCATGAAGGGCACCGGTAATGCCGGCGCAAAAGCCCGCCAGGCCGAAAGCATAAACCTTGGTCAGGCCTGGATGCATGCCCATGGCATCTGCGGCCCGGTCATTATCGCGCACGGCAATAAGACATCGGCCATAGCGGGTGCGTAAGAGATTACGGGCACCAAAGCCTATGACAACGATGATGGCAAGAATGACATAGTACCAGAACAGATAATGGTCATTGCGCATTACCTTGCCGGTCAGCCAGTATACCCGGCCTACCGGTATGGTCTGGCCCTGGTTGAAGAAATTCATGAAATTGATGACCCATTCGAAAATCATCTGGAATGAAAGGGTGGCGATGGCCAGGTATAGGTGCTTAAGCCGCATGGCCGGTAATCCGACAAGAGCTCCAAAAAGTGCTCCCATGAACCCTGATAAAAGAATAAGCAGAGGCCAGCAATGGGTGATGATGATATGCCTGTCACCCAGAACGGTAGCAAAAGACGCTATGGTGTAGGCCCCGATGCCTACAAAAGCCGCGTGGCCGATGGAAATCAGACCGGCGAAACCGGTTACCAGGTTCAGGCCGATAACTGCAATGATTGCCAACAAGATATTGTCGATGACAAGCATATATTTGTTGCCCACATCGAACAGCAGAGGCCAGGCAAAACAGAGGACGATGAAAAGGATCATCGCGGACCTGTCCAGGGAGGTGAAGAATATTCTCTGTTCTTCCCGGTAGGAGGTGAAATAATTGCCCGTGGCCAGCCAACGATTTGATGCCATAACTTATACCCGTTCTATTTCGTGGATACCGAATAAACCGTGTGGTTTAAAGAGCAGAATTATCAAGAGGATAATGTAGGGCAATACCTGTCCGGTGCCATTGAGCCCCCAGGTGCCGTCCAGATAGCCACTGGCAAATTGCTGGATCAGTCCCATGATGATGCCGGCAACGACAGCGCCAAGAATGGAGTCAAGTCCACCAAGGATAACCACCGGAAACACGACTATGCCGAAGGCATGCAGGGTGTCGAAGTTAAGGCCGGTGATGTTGCCGATAATGCCGCCCGCGGCAGCAGCACTCAAGCCGGCCATGGCCCAGGCGAGCCCGAACACCCGGGGGACGGAGATGCCGATGGACATGGAGGCCAGCTGGTCGTCAGAGACCGCCCGCATGGAAATTCCCAATGTTGATTTTTTAAAGAACCAGGAAAAACAGGTAATAAGCAAAAAGGTGATGCTTACTCCCACCAGCTGGGTCCAGGAAATGGAAACCCCGCCAAAGGAAATCGGTTCCGTCGGCAAAAAGGGTGGAAAAGAGAAATTTTCAGTACCGAAGGGAGTCAAGTAGATCAAGCCGTCAATGATGGACATCAAGCCGATGGTTACCATGATAACCGAGATGATCGGCTCACCGATAAGGCGGCGGAGGAAAACTCTCTCTACGCTCATGGCCAGGAAGAAAGTGACCACCATGCTCATGACAAAGGAGATGTAGATGGGAATGCC
>JASJDT010000021.1 GCA_030065655.1 Desulfocapsaceae bacterium
GAAATGCATAAATCACTAGACCTGCAGACTCTCAGACAGAGAAGAATCATACACTTAGCAATGGACTGCCACACAAATATAAATGTGAGTGAAGCAGGATTACACAAACTTTTCAAACAAAGTGATAAAAACAGAGCAAGGACTACCAGAAGCATCAACACAAATCACATGGAGGTTGCAAACTTAAAGACTGTAACTGGTAGGAAAGCGTATAGCTTTCGAGGACCGAACTTCTGGAACTCAATTGACTCAGACAGCCGTCAAATTACCAACAAAAACCAGTTCAAATCAAACATAACAAAGTTGGTCTGCAGAGATGTAAACCACCCGACGTGAGGTACCGTGTGAGACCCCGCGGTACTACCGCATATGTGTGACATCCGCATATGTGACAACATCTCAGCCCCAACTCAAAGACTAAAGTAAAGAATGACTCAACGTTTGACTGGATTACGGCCATTGGGGCACTGGACCCCCTGAAGGATGCAGATTGGGGACTTGGCGAGCTCAATCTCTAACTCTTACTCTTCTTTCTTAACCTTCTGCTTGGATTTTCTCTTTTATTGCTTCCAAGCAGCAACGGCGTCAGTTTAGACGAGGGGGTAATATTTTTTAGTATTATGTATAACCCCTCATTTTGACTAACCCGTTGTGAAATAAATGCTTTTGAACTTGAACTTGAAGGTAAAGTGACCACTGTAGTCAAGTGAAGGTTATCCAGAGGTGGCTGTTAGTGCAGGTTTGACTGTAATTAACATGTTTTCAGATGGCTGCAATATGTGACTGTACAGATGACTGTATCGCCAACTTCGTGTGTTGTGCGCCTACAAGATGCGTGCTGAGTAAACCTAACGCTAAAGTCTGCCTCACCTCTGCGGGAGAGGGTCAACAAATCCTGAACAATCGCAGCAGCCCGTTTACCAGAAGATCGAATAGTCTCCAGGGGAGAACGTAATTTCGAATCACCGGGAAGGTTCATCAGCAGAAGATCCGGATAACTGACGATCCCGGAGAGTATATTGTTCAGATCATGGGCAACGCCACCAGCCAGAGTACCGATGGCCTCCATTTTCTCAGCGTGGGCGAGTTTATTCTGAATCTCCTCTCGTTCCCTGATTTCTTTTATCAGTTTCTGGTTAGCTTCCCGTAATTCCATGGTCCGCAGTTCCACCATGTCCTCAAGGTGATGGCGATGGCTTTCAAGCTCCTGGTCACGTTTGTCAATCTGGCCAAGCATGACATTGAAACCGTCGGCAAGAATACCAATTTCATCATTGTGAAACTTGTCCACTCTGATCCGGTAGTTCTGGGTTTGCGTTACATCAAGAATGGTTCCCGCGAAATCGGCGATGGGAGCAAGTATAGTCCTGTTCAAGCGCAGACAGAGGAACATGGCTCCGGCCAACAAGACGATGCTAAACAGTACTATGAGCGCAAGGAAAAGGCGCATCTGCCGGTGCAGCTCCTGAAGACTGGTTCGCAGAAGAATATGGCCGATAACTTTGTTGTCTAGCTTTATCTCCTGCAGCGTATCAAAATATTCACCCCGGCCGAACTCTGTATTCTCTGGATTTCTATCAGTGTTCAACATCGGCGGAAGCAAGCTAGCGGAACCTTTATCAATTTGGGTTGTGCTGTGAAAGGAGGCAAATAGTGTACCATCGCCATTATAGAGCGCGGCCATGATTATGGCATCTTCTGCTGCAAGTGCGCCGAGCATTTCCCGCGCAGTTCCGGAATCTCTATAGATCAGGGCTGCGGTTGTGTTGTCGGCAATGACCTTGCCCAAGACTCTGGAACTGTTCACCAGTATTTTCTGGTAACTTAGCTTTTTTTCAATGGCAACGCTGAGAATCATGACAAAAATTAACAACCCGGCGGTCAGCAGAACGACGAAGGAAAGCTTCCTACCTATGGGTTGATCGCTAAATTTTTGGTGTAGATTTTTCATCGTTTCCTTAGTTGACCACGCGAGCCAGCCTCAGCAGTTTTGAACTCACAAAAAGGCCGGCACGACTGGCGGCCTTTCTGTTTATTTCGAGCACAATCCGATTTTCTTCCTGCATCAAATTGATCATACCGCCTGATGCTATAAAATTCTGACTGTCCGCAACCGTGAGCGTCGGACCATTGTCAAGGAACGTTAGAATATCAGGCCATTGGTCAATCGCACTTGAACTTATGAAGAGAATGTCGCAACGGTGGTCCTGTAAATCTGCGAGACTCGTATGCCGCTCAAGACGAATTGGCTTTCCATGCCACTGTTCGCCGGCCACCGTTTGGTCGAGGATCGAACCGAAGGGATCGTCACCCAGAATAGCTATTTCAAAGGCTCCTTCCTGCTCATACCTCTCCTCCGGCCAGGCCACGAAGTTGACCAGATTATAGAGGAACACGGCCTTTAAATGATACTCCGGTACCTGTTGCTCTTGAGCGATGGATAAACGCGGCTGAATAAGAAGAATGATGGCTGCAATCAGGCAGAAAACGCTCCGCTGCCACCATATATAGGGAAATGTTATGGTCATTTACCTGCGATTCTTAAAAGGTATAGGTCGCTTTCAGCCAGAACTGTTCAGGTACTTCCGAGGATTGGATATTAGATCCATCGATTTCAGCCTCTTGGTGGCGGGAGTTGAAAAGATTTTCCGCGCCTAAGGCCAATTCGAGTGTGTCGGTCGGGCTCCAAATCAACTGAATATCAAGCCGCAGATAGTCGTCAATATCATCGGTTTCGTATTCATCTACCCAATACACTTCAGTGTTGAGTGAGAGACGATTGCTAAAGTCATAATAACTGCAAATTTGCACTTGATGACGCGGAAAACTCTTTTCATCTCCCAGTGGTTCCGAGCTATCATTTTCCTGACGCTCAACCTCCAAATTGATCCAGGAGTAGCCTCCCTGCAATTTGAAATTGGGTCTGACCTGCCAGGATGCCGACATCTCGACACCGTATGAGTGTCCTTCAAGATTATTGACGAACTCCTCCGGAATGACCAAATACGTTGACTCGACGAATGGTGTGCCGGACTCGACCCCGCGCAGGTCATCGTAGCTGTTATAGTAGGTGGCAATGTCCAGAGAGAAGGAGTTTGATTTTTTCCAACGGTAGCCTAGTTCATAGGCCATGAGCTCCTCGGAATCGAAATCTGGATTGCCATTGAGGCGAATTACGCCGGGTGGTCCAGGGGGCACCTGAAAACTGGCAAGATTGATGATAATGTCCTGCTCGGAGCGTGAAGGAGTGCGCACTGCTCTGGAGATGGCCCCCCAGATAAGATGATTTTCTGCTGCCCGTAATCTGGCCCGTATACTTGGTTGTATTTCAAAACCGCTATAAGAATTATGCTCTAGCTTGGTTCCCAAAGTGACCCAGAAGGTGTCCTCCACCAGCATGATATCGTCTTGAAAGAAGGCGTTCCAAAGGGTCAGCGATTCTGAGGCAGGGTCAAAACTGGTGAAAAAAGTTCCATCTGTGTCATCATGGCTCCAGCGGAAACCTGCACCCCAAACAAAATCGTGATATTTATTTAGATCAAGGTGATGTTTAAATTCAATGTCGAGCGTGTCCCGTTCTTCCTCTGCCACAACCAGATCCCGGGTATACGCGTCGTAGTAAAAGGTCAGGTCGACCTTTGACCTCTCCGAAAGCGTGTGAGCGAAATCAATAAGAAAATGTCCTCCCCTAAAATCCTCAACTTCCTCACTCTCCCGAGTGAATGGAGGAGTGAGATAACCGGAAAGCACTGAGGTAAAATCGGCTTCTCCCGAAAAAACTTCGGCTTGCAGGGAGAGAGTATTCTTGGCGTTGATTTCGCTGTCCATTCGCAGACCTGTGCGATATGACTCCCAACCATCGTGGGCGGAAGTACCATCACTCTCTTTAAAGGTATCTCGACGGAATCCCTTGGCGTAAAGGCGATAACTGGTGGTAGGACTAATTTTGCCGCCGTAGCGGGTCGTCACCAGCGGCTGTTCATAGGTGCCAACGGTGGTGGAGAACAAACCACCCTGGGTGTCCGCACTGTTTTTGGTAATGATGTTGATTACCCCGTTGACCGCATTGGCACCCCAGATCGTGGCTCCGGGTCCACGAATCACCTCGATCCGTTCAATATCCTCAATGACAGTATCCAGTGAATTCCAGTAGACCCCGGAATAGAGAGGTGTATACATGGAACGACCGTCGATAAGCACAAGCAGCTTGTTTTCAAAATAGTCACTGAATCCCCTGGCACCCACCTCCCAGCGTGAGCTGTCAATATGGCCCACCTGTAGGCCTGGAACGAGACGAAGAGCATCGGGGATGCTTCTTGCCCCAACTCTTCTAAGGTCCTCTGCGGTCAAAACGGTGATTGCCGCAGCGGCATCAAAAAGGGGTTCCGGTCGTTTAGACACTGAGGTGACTTGAGTGTCGAGCAGCTCTTCGATGGATAAGGATTTGAGATAAGTTAATGTGTCCTTCTGATCATCTGCTATGGCGAGCTCTGCCAAACTGAGAATACAGAGAAGCAATAAGACACACCACCAACCGACAGCTGTCTTAAAACGGAGGAAAACTGTGGTCATCTACTGGAAACTCCTGGTGAAATGAGAAAAGCTCTTGTTATTACATTTTTGCAACCGGCTCGGTATTGAATCATTTGACCCTGGGCATGTCAAGCACTTTTTCGTTGTTTCTGCGGCCTTTTTGCACACCCCAAACAGTGGTGGAAGGTCGATAAATGCCGGTGTTTAAGACCTTATATATACCACTCGGTGGCATACATAGGTCTTTCGTAATATTCTTTATCGGCTGGTTTTAAAAAAGGTAAAGAAAAGAAATAAGACTATTTGATTTAAGCTATGAGGGAACTTTGCATCGGTTAAGAGGCGAGCACACGGCGAATAGTTTTCGAAATATCGAAAATACTGAAAGGTTTCTGAATGAAACCGGAACACCCCCGCTGCATGATCTTTTCGGCTTGGCCATCGAGGCTGTAACCGCTGGATAGGACCACCTTAGCCTCTGCATCAATATCACGAATTTTAGAAAAGATTGCGGCACCATCCATACCAGGCATGATCATGTCGACAATTACCAGATCAATATCGTTTTGTTGCTCATCAAATATCTCCAACGCCGTTTCGCCGCTACGAGCAAGAGAAACTTTGTAGCCCAACGTTTCAAGCATGCCTCGACCGACATCAAGGATAATCTCTTCGTCATCTACCAGGAGAATGTGCCCTTCACCTTTTTCAAATTTGGTAGCTGCAGGCACTTCCCGAACCGTCTTCTTTCGCGATAATGGCAGGAGTACCCGAAACGTCGCACCGTCACCTGGTTCACTTTCTACGCTGATAGTACCATTATGATTCTTGACAATCCCATAGGCTGAGGCAAGGCCCAGACCGGTGCCACGCTGCTTTTCCTTAGTGGTGAAAAAAGGATCAAAAACACGCTGGCGAACATCTTCCGCCATGCCGACTCCGGTATCGGTTACCTCGATGCTGACATACTCACCCGCAACCATGTCCTGAGGAGCACAAAAGGCTTCCGCCAATGAAACTACAGCCGTTTCAATGAAAAGATCCCCTCCGTCAGGCATGGCCTGCCAGGCATTGACAAAGAGATTTAGCAATACCTGTTCGATTTGGCGGGCATCAACTTCGGCAACCACATTGTCGTCAGCAAGCTTGGTATGAATCTTAATCTGTTTCCGGGTTCGGCCAAACATCTTGACGCTATTCAAAACCAGCTCATTGATATCCACGGGCTTAACCTGATATTTGCCGCCCCTGGCAAAACCAAGCAGCTGCTTGGTCAGATCCGAAGCTGAGCGTACATGCTCTTCGATGGCTTGAACATGCTCCAGCAACGGGTCGGAGGGGTTAAGATTAACACCCAATAGTGAAGCTCTGCCCTGGATTCCCATAAGCAGATTATTGAAGTCATGGGCGATCCCTCCGGCAAGAGTGCCAATAGCCTTGAACTTCTGGGCGTCGAATAGTTTAGCTTCAAGCTCTTTGGTTTCCTTGGCAGCCCGCCTCCTTTCAGTGACATCCAAACCGAGCACATAGAACCCGTCAACCTCATCAACATTATTGAACATAGGGATGAAACTGAGCTCATGGATCTGCGTTCCGCCGTCCGGAAGATGGAAGGTGGTTTCAAAGCGAACATCCTGTCCATTCAAAGCTTGCTCACGGTACTGACGATGATTGACATAGTTCGTCACCCCGATGAGCTCTTTGATACTCATCCCGATAATCTCATCCCGTGGTTTGCCAAAAAGGCGTTCGTACTCGCGATTTACCAGAATATATCGTTCGTCATTGCTGACATAGGCAATCCGGGCGGGCAGGTTATCGACGAGCAACTGTAAATGAAGCTCTTTATCCTTTGCAGCTTCAAGCTGCTCTCTCAGTTGAGGATAGTAGCTTTTACGAGTCGACTCGAGGCTAAGTCCTAAAAATTTCTCCCGAGCCGATCTATATTGCTTTTTGTTATCGGATTCGCTCATGTTTTTCCTGCTGCCATTTCTGCGCTAATCGTAGATCTGACGGTAAATGCCTTCGATGTCTGCCGGAGTTGCTTCTTGCGGGTTGGTCGCCAGACAGGGGTCATTATAGGCATGACTTGCAAGCCCAGGCAAATCCTCAAGAGTAACTCCCATTTCGCTGAGTCGCTGAGAAATCTCGAGTTTATTACGCAATTCAGTAACCTTTTCCGCCAAAGCTTCGGCTCGTTCCTTTTCCGGTAGTTCAACCAGTGAAAGCCCCTGCGTCTCGGCCAGAATGTTATATTTTTTCGCTGCAGCCGAAAAATTATACTGTATGACTTTTTCCAGGAGCAGAGCATTGCACTCTCCGTGGGGAAGGTTTTTCAAGCCACCGAGACTATGCGCCATGGCATGGACCAGACCAAGGCTGGCATTTGAGAAGGCAAGACCTGCCATGAGACTGGCCATCATCATGTTATCACGGGCCTCCAGATCGTCTGTCCGAACATAGGCGCGTTCCAGATTTTCAAAAACCAAACACACCGCGGTTTTGGCAGCCATATCGGTCAGCGGCGAAGATGCTGTGGATACATAGGCCTCAAAGGAATGACAGAGGGCATCCATTCCGGTTGCTGCAGTAAGATCGGCAGGCATGGTTACCGTGGTCAGGGGATCAACGAGGGCGATGTCGGGGATTGCCATTTTGGAGACGATGGCGATCTTAACTTCGCGTGCGGTATCGGTGATGATGGCAAACTGGGAAACGTCAGCCGACGAACCGGCGGTTGTGGGAATGAAGATAAAGGGGGGTGCCGGATTGGCTATTTCATCCACTCCTTCAAAATCAAGAACAGAACCCCCATTAGTGGCCACAGCACCTATGCCCTTGGCACAGTCCATTGGACTACCCCCACCAACAGCAACGATCAGATCACACTGCTCCCGGCGATAGAGCTCCACTCCGGCAGCAACTTCAGTGTCTTTAGGGTTGGGTGTAACATCAAGGAATGTGGTAAATGGCAACCCGGCATCTTTTATACTTTCCTCCACCTTTGCCGTCCACCCGTGCTTTGCGACACCGTGATCACTGACCAGCAGTACCTTGGTCGCCCCGAGATTTGTAGCATGCCGTCCGGCAAGGTGCAACGCGCCTTGACCGTAAACAATTTCCGGTGCCAAAAATTTCCGTAGATTTAATAGCAGCTGCGCATCCATGAATTACCTTTGACAAGGCTATCCTTAATGAGCAGCCTTGAAGCGCGGAAGATTGTAAATGAAGCAGGTATAATATATGGAGATTTAAACGATCATATAGTTGCTTGCCCAATAAGCCCTAACATCATAAATGATACCTATTTCCAGGATCAGATTCAAGCAAGCCCACTCGATTTAACCGGTTTTTTTTAAAAACTTCTCCATGGGAGACTCTCGTAGTTCTTAAAAGCTCTTTTAATGGCGATTAAAACCAGTCAGGCATATGCGCTGATAAACGTAAAAGATTTTGGCAAATCTTTGCTTGAAGATGGTTTGAGAATCACTTCACTCCCAGGCTGCGCAGCAATTTGGTTTTTAAACCCTGAATCAAAAATGGCCTGAATCGCCCCTTTTCTTTAAGGATTTTCACAAAAAGATCCTTTTTCTTCTCGGGGGTAGCTGGCCGTGGATGAGGTTTCAAACTGAGCGAATCGGTCTTGCATTTTGAGATGCAGGCTCCGCAGCCAAGGCAGATTTCATGGTCAATAAGAAGCTTCGGTGTCTCCTTGTTTTGTCGCGGGGTCAGATCGAGCGCCTTAACATTGCAGGCTTTCATGCACATTCCACAGCCCAGACAAGTCTCTCCATTTACCGCAAGCGTATAGGCAGCCTTGGCAATACCGTTGGTGTACCCCTGGAGGACACCACCGAGCAGCTCGCAACAGCAGGAGCAGCAATTACAGATGAAGGAGGGCTTATGTCGGATGTTGTCAGTGATATGGGTAAGATTGTATTCCCGCGCAGTGGCAATAATCTGCAGCAATTCTTCTTTGCTGCGCTGCGTGGCAAAACCTCTCCGGGTCATGAATTTCGCAGCCGTACCCAGAGAAATACAGATGTTCTGCACCGGTGCCTCACGTTCACAGGACTTGCCGAGGTGCTCTTTTTTGTGTCGGCAGTAGCACTGACCGATGGCACCGAAACTGGACTGTTTAATAATCTCCCGTGCACTTTCGTAGGTCGTCACTACGGAACTCACCGGAATGTACTCTTCATAGGGCAGTGCTCTGGTCAATTGGGTGGTGGATCCGAAAAACTCCCTGGCCTGGCCTTGCTCCGGGTCATCATAGAGATATTCGGTCATCAGACGGGCCAACTCCTCCACGGGCAGATCGGCACGCTGTTTCATGAAGGTGAACTCAAAAAAACCGATCAATCCCGGCATGAGGAGGTAATAGGTCGTGCCGCCGTAGGTAAGATCCATTATAAGTCCTTTGTCAGCCATACTCTCAAGTATAGGCCAAAGCTCCTCTTCAGCCATCCTGGTGGCTCTTCTCAACTCACCGATGGTTGATTCCTGCAGCGGAAAACATGAAGCAACATAGGCCTCTTCCTCAGAGAAAAGGTGGGCCAGAATCTGGCGGAGCTTGTCATTGTCAAACAGACCAATGGGGTAACGGTTCAGCCTGTCGATAAGCGGTACGAGATTTTCCTTGGCACCATGATGTCCCATATCTTCTCCTTTTCTTTCCCCGCCATTATGGCTTCATACGGTAGACGCCTTTGAGCGGCAAAACGTAGTTGCTGAAAACATTTTCGGAGTCGCTGCCAATGCTGGCCGGTTTTTTAACCATCTTCTCATATATCTGCTGTTGCACTTCGGTATTTTCAAAATTCAGACTCATCTCCAGAGCATACCTGGAATAATCAACAATGAGAAAACGGAAAATTTCTTCGAGAAGCTCCTTGTCAACGGGATAATCCTCCTTTTTTTCCAAGATGAGTTGAGCGTAGACAATTAACGTGAATAGTTCACCGGCAGCGAGCATATAATCGATATTGCCAGCTTGTTCCTCAGTTGGTGGAGCCTCGATTAGCAGGGTCCGGAATAACTCAACCTGTTCCCGGAAAACGTTGATATTAGGTGAGCTATTTTCCCTATACACCAACCGATAATCGGGAAATCTGATTTTGGCAAGTCCACCGGTGTACTGACGAAAAAGGTAGGAATCGTCACCGGCTTCATTACGCAGCGGTACCTCGGGATACTCGACAGGACTGAAGAAATAGTTACGCACAAATTTTACGATCAGAGCCATGTTGACATGCTCGGTGCCCTCGAGCTTGGGAAGCATACCGATATCCCGCAGGGCCATTTCAAAATAGGTGTCCTGCTCGTAACCTTTGGCGGCAATCACCTCATGGAGCAAACCGACCACCTTCTCACCTTCACCGGTCACCTTCATCTTGACGATTGGGTTGAAGAGCAGATATCTCCTGTCTTCATCCGAGGCTGCGCGCAGATAATCGGCCGCCCGGTGAGCAAAAAGCTTCATGGCAATAAGACGAGCATAAGATTCGGTAAACAGCTTCTGCACATGAGGAAAATCCGTAACCGCGCGACCGTAAAGGACTCGGTCTGCCGCATGATTGAGCGCTTCATAGAAACAATGGGTGGCAATGCCAATGGAGGCGCACCCGAGCTCATACTTGCCGATATTTACCGTGTTGAGTGAGGAATTCCAGGCAAGATCACCGGTGGAGAGAATTTCGCCCTCGGTGATGGGATAGTCATGGAGGGTAAACTCGGCAACATAGGCCTGACGGACCCCGGAAGTATCTATTTTTTTTACGCACTCGTACTGCGGATGATCCGTGCGGACAGCGAAAAAGACATATTGGTCACTGCCATCAATTTTTCCGAAGGTGGAGACCAGGGCGGCACAGTTGCCGTTACCGATATAATACTTCGAGCCGCGGGCCAGATAGGTTCCATCGCCCTGGGGAAAGAGTTTCACCTCACTTGAGTAAAGATCGGCGCCATGTTCCTTCTCCGAAAGACCAAAGGCGAAAACGCCGCCCTGTCGCAGCAGTTCCGCCGTTGTGAATTTTATCTCTTCATTACTGCCCATCCAGATGGGACCAAGGCCGAGAATGGTCACCTGCCAGGCATACCAGTAGCACAAGCCATAGAAGGCCAGAACCTCGTTATACTCACTGAGCCGCCACATGTCCCAACGGGTGGAACCATCGCCATATTGCTCGGGTGTGAGGAGGTCGGCAAATATTTGCTCCTCCTTGATAAATTCGAGGAAATCATCGTACCAGACCATGGCCTGATCGTCTTTCTTGATCCTGGCCAGTCCTTTATTCTCGAAAAAAGCGATGGTCTTCTCGACCAGTTCGCGGGAACGGTCGTCTGCATGTTCGCGCTGGTAATTTGCGGGATTAAAGAGGATCATGACATATTCTCCTGTAAGCGCACCTTGAAAAATGATCGATTCACCTGGCCTGTTCCACCAACAAAGCTATACTTTGGTACGAACACTCTTCCAGTTCTTCACCTGCCAGGTGGTTTTTACCCTGGCCACCATATTGCCGGATATATCTTCTAGCACCGTGGTCATCACAATGGATGTCGCCTCCGCCGATCTCAGCGGCTGAATGATGTTATCCTGGAGGTCATCTTCAGACAATTCTGCGGTGGCAACAATATCCTTTTTGGCCTGATAAAAGTACTCTGCCTCGAGTTTTCCCATAATCAGCCGGTATTTGGTCGGATCAAGCTTGGTGAGCAGCAGGAAGCCCGCGGAAAATTCAGCAACGGTGGCTATGGCACAGGCATGTACGCCTCGGATATGATTGAAGTTGCTCCGCCGATATGGTGCAAAGGTCTCTATGCTGTTTTCAGCGATGGAGCGGATACGAAACCTGTGCGGCTTGTTGAAAGGGATAGTGCGGGCCAACAGCACATTGAGGATAAACAGCCATTTCTTAGATCTTCTCGCCCGGGGGATGAGGTATGGCAGGATAGCAAAACCCTTCATACAACCTCATAGCCGGCCCGGAATCCCTGATGCGTTGCGGCCATCACCGTTGCCGGCCGCCGGGCGTCTCCGACAACCTTGCAGTCAACTCCCAGCTCCATGGCAATTTTCTCTACGGGATTAAAAGCGGATGTCCCAACCGCCAGAACCACCGTATCTGCTTCAAGACGTACCTGTTCGCCGTTTTGCCTGATCACAACTTCTTGCTTGCCGATTTGCTCAACCACAGCCTTAGCCCTGACGTCAACACCATGACGGCCAAGATCTTGAAGCATCGACCAGCGCGTTGATTTGCCAAAATTACTTCCCAGCTTCTCTTCCATTTCAACGAGGGTCACCTTTCTCGTGCCCTCCAGGGCTAAACGCTTAAGCTCGTCCGGGGGCTCGGCGTCATGGAGAAAGAGAAATTTCAATTCCTCAGCCGAAAGCGTTCCCTGCTGGGCGACCAGCAAGGCCGTCTCCACCCCAACAGCACCACCGCCGATAATGATGATACGCTCTCCGAGCAGCCAGCCATCCTGCAAAACGTCCCAAGCCTGGACGACATGGTCAAGGCTGGCACCGGTAATGGTGGGAGTGATCGGTTTCCCACCGGTGGCCGCAATAACCAGATCCGGTTGCTCGGTTTGCAACAGTGGACCATCCACCTCGGTATTGAGTACAACCCGGACATTACTGTTCCATATTTTTCTAACGAGATCGGCGGCAAGATTACGAAACTCTTCCCTTCCAGGCGATGCGCCGGCTAAATGCAACTGGCCACCCAAACGCATGCTTTTTTCATAAAGACTGACCTGATGCCCTCTGGCAGCCGCAACCAAAGCAGCGTTCATACCAGCCGGACCACCGCCTGCCACAATCACCCGCTTGGTTCCGGCACCTGGCTCAAGACGATACTCTTGCTCATGACCCGCCAGCGGGTTGCATAGACATTCCACCTGCTTCATGCGGACAAGATTATCGAAACAGCCCTGTCCGCAGGCAACACAATGAAGGATGTCTCTCTCTTGTCCCTCTTTAACTTTACGTGGCAGGTCGGGATCGGCAATCAGCGCCCTGCCCATGGCAACCATATCACAAAACCCCTCACCGATAAGTCGACGGCCGGTTGCCGGATCGTTTATACGATGACTGGCAATCACCGGGATATTGACGCTGTTCCTGATTTCCCGGGCCATATAAGCAAAGACGCCGCGTGGCACTTTAGTTACGATCTGAGGAACCTTCGCCTCATGCCAGCCGACATTCACACAGAGCGCATCTGCGCCCTGCTCAGCCAGTGCAACGGCAAACCGATGCAACTCCTGGCGGCCATTACCACCATACATGAAGTCATTGCCGTTTATCCGCACCAGTATGGGAACATTACCTATTTGGGAACGAATGGATCGGACAATCTCAAGACCGAACCGCATTCGATTTGTCAGGGGACCGCCGTAGCTGTCGGTACGGGTGTTGGTTAACGGTGAAAGAAACTCGCTGATCAGATATCCGGTCCCGGCAAGAATCTCGACAATATCAAAACCAGCATCGACCACCCGTTGAGCTGCCAGGGCAAAGCTCTGCTGCACAGCGGCGATATCTGCTTCGGTCATTTCTCTGGGCGTCTCCCCCGTCAGTCTGGAAGCAATAGGTGACGGGGCAATCGGTGCTCTGCCGCCCAGCAGGGCCGAGTGATTGTAACGACCCGCATGGTTGAGTTGTACTGCTGCTTTGGCTCCACCTAAATGAATAGCCTCGGCCAGCTGGTTCAGCCCGGGTAGAAACCTGTCATCATGGGCCCCGATGTTGCCGCCATTGCCGGAGAGTTCATCGACGGTGGCATAGCCCGTACTGATCAGGCCGGCACCACCCTCGCTTCTTCTTTTATAAAACTCAATCAGCTTTTCGGTAACCTCAAAATTCCGGCACATGTTGAGGTGCATGGCCGGCATAAAGATACGGTTGTCAATTTTCTGCGAGCCGATGGTGAGCGGTTGCAATAATGGATCGATCATCTTGGTCGTTCTCCCGGATTTGGGTGGCTTGCTGGTATTTCTCGACAACGTGGTCGAAGAGGCCAATTGTCTGCAGCGAATCCTTCAGAATTTGCGGCTGTTCAAGAAAATCCTGCATGAAGGCGATTTCCGAAGCTTTGAGATAGACATGCAACGGATCTTTCACCTTACTGCCGAAGAGTTTATCAATGGTGCCGGCAATATTATCCTTGTGTACTGCCGACCCAAGCGAGACGACCCGATCCAGCATTTTGGCAACATAGAAAATTAGGGTCTCATCAACGCTGTCAATACTTACCCTATGACCTGGGAAGACCTGTTTTTCACGGATTCTCGCCAGCTTCTTCAAAGTGGTGCAATAAGCCTCATAGTTTCTAAATCTTTCACCTGTTTCCAGATCGACATCAAGTAGAGGAGATTGAAATACACCTTTGAGCAATACATCGCCGGTAACTGCCCAGTCTTCGGAAAAATAAATGATATCACTTTGTGAATGGCCAGGACAGCTCAGGAGATCGAGGCCCAGGGAAGAAGGAAAATCATCTTCAACGATATTATACCTCTCCGGGTATGAAGGAAAATTGCTGCGGCTGCCAACCAGCTTATGAAGCTCCTCCAAATATGCACCACTAAAGCCCATATCTCGCAGGATAATAGACATATCACTGACCCTTTTCTCGTGTTCGAGCATTTTCAGGCTGTCACGATAAGGAAGAAATATCTCCGCAGATGATTCCTGGGCAAGCCAAGCTGCCAAACCGTAGTGGTCAATATGGCAGTGGGTAAGAAAGACATACCTAAGCCTGCTCAAATCGATATGATTAAGGAAATACTCTTTTGCCGGCTCGGTGGGAGGTCCGGTATCAAAAAGTACCAAAGCACCATCGACCTCCGAGGTGTAACAATGGACCGGACCGACCATGTAGGGCGTGTTGATGGTATGCTGGGTAACTCTCATAATGTCCTGCAATTTGAAAAAATTCGACCGGAATACAACTAATCGCGCTATATTCCGGTCTTTCGGTATATTCTTTAAAAGATTATCCAGGACTGAAGATGTAACCTCTCACGAGGCATCACATCAGAAAAGATACTTCTCGCTTTCAGATGACGCACTGGCAAGCAATCTCTTAGCCTGGAGCAGACCGGTTGCATCATACTTGGTGAAGCGGCGCACACCTGAAAGGATCATGGTCAGGGTGTCTCCTTCTTCAATATAGAAGGCCCCTTTACGGGCCGCGCTGCCGGTTGCTTCCGCGGCGTCAAAGGCAAACACCTTGACAGCGGCAAGATACAGCTCCTTCTTGCTCTCCGAAACGTTGTCGTAGTTTTTCTCTGCCCGCAACAGGGCGCTTTCCAAGGCATAGATCTGAATGGCGATATCAGCAGCAGCCATGAGAATTTCCTGCTCATCGGCGATCTTGTCCATGTATTTTTGAACGCCGGCCCCTGCCAGGATGAGGAACAGGGTCTTCATGTTTTTGAGAAGCGCTTTTTCCGCAGCAAAGGGGACATCTTCGATTTCCTCGAAGCTGGGGGTCATCAAAGCCTCAAAGGCTTTCATGGCTTCAGCCTGCAAGGGCAGCTCCCCTTTCATGGACTTACGCAGGATCATGCCGGGAATGAGCAGGCGGTTGATCTCGTTGGTTCCCTCGAAGATTCTGTTAATCCGCTCGTCCCGGTAATATCTCTCTGCTGGATATTCGCTGCAAAAGCCGTAACCACCGTGGATCTGCACCACTTCATCCACCGTCTTGGCCAGAACCTCAGAGCAGAACACCTTGGATATACCGCATTCCGGAGCATATTCCTCAATACCCTTCTGGTATTCCTCGTAGTAGTTATCGATGCCCTTCTCAATAGTGGCCAGTTTATTATCGAGATCACCTGCCAGGCGATAGACAAGTGATTCGGAGGCAAATATCTTGGCGGTCAGATCGGCAATTTTTTCTTTTATTGCCCCAAATTTGGCAATCGGTGTCTTGAATTGCTTACGTTCATTAGCGTATTTGATACCTTCCACCAGGGCCATTTTAGAGGCCCCGGTAACACCGGCGCCCAGCTTGAATCGACCAACGTTGAGCACGTTGAAGGCAATCTTGTGGCCTTTGCCAATCTCGCCAAGCACGTTTTCCACCGGTACCTTGCAGTTATCGAGGATGATCTGGGTGGTTGAGGAACCTTTGATACCCAGCTTCTTCTCCTCTGCGCCAACCACCAGACCTTCAAAGCTTTTTTCCACGAGAAAGGCGGTGAAGTGTTCTTTATCGATTTTGGCAAAGACGGTATACAACTGGGCAAAACCACCATTGGTGATGTACTGCTTGGTACCGTTGAGGATATAGTGCTTGCCGTCTTCGGAGAGTACGGCCGAAGCCTGCGCCCCCAGGGCGTCACTGCCGGAACCAGGCTCGGTGAGGCAATAGGCGGCAATCCATTCGCCGGAAGTAATTTTCTCGAGATATTTTTCCTTCTGCTCGGGTGTACCATAGTAGATGAGCGGCAAGGTTCCGATACCGGTATGAGCGGCGTAAGCCACAGAAAACGAACCGCCCATGGAGACCTTTTCACTGACCAGCATGGAAGAGGCTTTATCCAGTTCCAGACCACCATATTCCTCGGGAGAATCCATCATCAGGAGTCCGAGTTCACCGCATTTCTGCATGCCATCTACCACGATATCAAAATTCTGCTTATCGATCTCGTCGATGTGGGGCATGATTTCATTGACAATGAATTGCTCGGTGGTCTCACCCATTTGCTTCTGCTCGTCGGTGAAGTCCTCGGGAGTAAAGATATCTTCACATGCAAGATCCGCAATGAGGTATTCGCCGCCTTTTAATATAGTATCAGCCATTTTTTCACCTAGATAATTTGTAGTCATCTGTAGTTAGTTTCCATCCTAAAATTAGCTATTTTGTTTGAGATCAAGGCATGCAAAAAATTTTGCCACAGGCATATAATTGATATTCCGCGGATAAAATTTTGCGCATAACGAAGATATCGGGCAAAAGAGCAGTTATAGGATAGGAACTAGTTATAACTTCTCATAGATTCCAGCAGCACCCATACCGCCACCGATACACATGGAAACAATGCCGTATTTTGATTTACGTCGACCCATTTCGTGAAGCAGGGTTGCCGTGAGTTTGGCTCCAGTACAGCCAAGCGGATGGCCCAAAGCAATGGCGCCGCCGTTGACATTGACGATGTCTGTATTTAATCCCAGCTCTTGCACAACCGCCAGGGCTTGGGCGGCAAAGGCCTCATTGAGTTCAATGAGATCGATATCGTCGAGCTGCAAATCAGCCATCTTCAATACCGCCGGTATAGCCTCCACCGGACCAATGCCCATTACCTCGGGGGGGACACCTTTGACCGCGTAGGCCACAAAACGGGCGAAAGGATCCTTGCTGATTTCTTTGAGAAAGTCTTCAGAAACCACCATGGACACTGCAGCACCGTCCGTTGTCTGGGATGAGTTACCAGCGGTGACCGGACCACCAACCTTGAAGACTGAACGCAGCTTCGCCAGAACTTCAGCGGTGGTTCCCGCCCGAACACCGTCATCGATGCTTACCATCTCTTTGTCACGTTTGATCTTCCCATTGACCAGAGTGGTTTTTTCCACTTCAACCGGGATTATCTCATCGGCAAAACGGCCTTCCTTGATCGCGGCAGCCGCTCTGGCATGACTTTGGGCGGCGAACTGGTCCATGGCCTCACGGCTGATGCCGTAGCGCTCCGCCACGATTTCTGCAGTCACGCCCATGGAACAAAAGGATTCAGGCCAATCGGCCACCAGGGTAGGGTTGGCGCTGTATTTATTGCCGCCAAGAGGTACTGAGGACATGGACTCTGCCCCGCCGGCAATAATGCAATCAGCATAGCCCAGCATGATACGCTCGGCTGCCATGGAAATAGTCTGGATGCCCGAGCAACAAAAACGATTGATGGTCTGCCCGGGGACCTCGATGGGCAAGCCCGCCTTCATGGCTGCAACTCTCCCCATGTTCATACCCTGTTCCGCCTCGGGAAAGGCGCAGCCAAGATATACATCTTCAATCTTGGCTGGATCAACCTCGGTACGCTCCATCAGCCCTTTAATCGCCGTGGCGGCAAGATCATCGGGGCGAACATCCTTCAAATTACCTTTGTTGGCTCGGCAGCCGGGAGTCCGGTAGCTTGCCAGTATATAGGCCTGTCTCATATCTATCCTCCCAAGTGGGTATCTGGTATCACCAGGATGGTTATACGGTATCGATCGTTATTAACGCTTAATTGCGCAACGGCTTGCCTGTCTTGAGCATATGCTGAATCCTCTCGGAGGTCTTCTTCTTGCCACAGAGCTTGAGGAATGCCTCCCGCTCCAGCTGCAACAGATAATTCTCTGAGATCAGGGTACCGCCATTGACATCGCCACCACAAAGCACGTCGGCGATGATGCCACCCATTTCCGCCTCATATTCGGTGACGAATTTGCCCATTTTCATATTCCAGAGCTGGCTCTTCACGCTGGCAGCCACGTTCTTGCCCGGAGCAGGAATATTTTCAAGTGGTTTTTTCGGCCGGTAGTTGGTTGATAGAGCGATCACTTTTTTCTTGGCATCGGCAATGAGCCTGTCGATGTCCATGGTAATGGAATCACCATGCCGCATATAACTCAAATCGTAGAGTTCGGTGGCCCCCATTGATACCTTGGCCATACCGATCTGTTCGAAGTTCTTAAAGATGAATGGCGTTACATCGGTGTTGAACTGACGCGCCAAATCCACGGCCCGCAGACACATCTCCTTGGTTCCACCCCCCGCAGGCAGCAAACCTACACCAATCTCGACCAGCCCCATGTAGGTTTCCGCATGGGCGTTGATGGCATCAGCATGCAGGGAGAATTCGCAGCCACCGCCAAGGGTCATGGCGAAAGGTGCGGCAACCACGGGAACCTTGGCATATTTAACCGCCATGGTGGCCTTCTGGAAGTTGCGGATGACCATGTCAACATCTTCAAAAGCACCTTCGGCCAGAGCGACGGCGAGCATCATCAAATTGGCACCGACGGAAAAGTTAACCCCCTGGTTACCAATGACCAGACCGACACCTTCATCTTCGGCCCGTTTAATGGCCTTATGGGTCATGGAGAGAATGTCGCCGCTAATGGCATTCATCTTTGAGTGAAATTCAAAACCAAAAACACCATCACCAAGATCGACTATGGAGCAATTGGCATTTTTCTCGACAACTCCGCCCGATTTGCGCTTGAGGATGTCGAGTTTTATCTGATTTTCATTTAACGGTACCGGCTTGTAGGAGGATGTTAGCAGATCATAGAATTCCTTGTCGCCACCCTCAGTGAACCGGTAGAACGATTCAACGTTTTTCAGCGACTCTGGTACTGCAATACCATCCTTTTCCGCCCGCTTGACAAAATTCTGAACACCAATGGCATCGAGCATTTCAAAGGGGCCGATCTCCCAGTTAAAGCCCCAGCGCATGGCATTATCGACATTAACCACATCGTCGGCAATTTCGGGAATCCGGTTAACTGTGTAGATGAGGGTGTCACGCAGCGAACGCCAGGCAAACTCGGCGGCTTTATCGGATCCGGCCATAACCATCTTGACCTTTTGGCCGGGATCATCGATCTGCTTGACCGCGCCGATTGAAGCAAATTTAGGTTTTTCCAGAGGCTTGTATTCGCGTTTGTTGTAATCGAAATAATAAATCTGTCGTTTGCCGTCGACCATATCCTTGGTGTAGAAGCCCTTCCTGGTTTTATTGCCATGCAGTCCATTCTTGATCATATCCTGCATAAATTCTGGAACCTTGAACACCTCTCGCTCCTCGTCATCGGGGAGCAGCTCATAGGTATTTTCGGCAATATGACCCAAGGTATCGAGCCCGACCAGATCGACGGTTCTGAAGGCAGCACTTTTGGGCCTTGCTGTTGCGGGTCCAGCCACGCTGTCGACCTCTTCAACGGTCATTTCCAAATCCATCATATGCTCAATGCCTTTGTAAATAGCATATACACCGATACGATTGGCAATGAAGTTGGGGGTATCCTTGGCATAGACGATACCTTTGCCAAGCCTTCTATTGATAAACTCGGCCATACCGTCAACGACTTGGGGATCAGTCGCCTTGCAGCCAACTACCTCCATTAACCGCATGTAGCGCGGTGGATTGAAAAAATGGGTGACCAGAAAATTTTTTCGGATTTCCGCCGGTAGGGCCTCGGCCATTTCATTTACCGACAAACCGCTGGTATTTGTTGAGAGAATGGCACCCTTATCAATATTGGGTGCGAGTTTCTTCAGTAGATCAAGCTTTATGGGCATGTACTCGACTACCACCTCGATAATCCAGTCGCATTCCTTAACCCTAGCCAGATCATCCTCAAAGTTGCCTATTTCAATACGATCAGCATATTCCTTAAGATAGAAAGGTGCCGGTTTCATCTTCATAAGGCCCTGCAAGCCATCTGCCGCAATTCGGTTGCGCACTTGCGGACTCTCGAGGGTTAGCCCCTTGGCTTCTTCCTGTTCAGTGAGTTCCCTGGGAACGATATCAAGCATGAGAACATCCAAACCGGCATTGGCCAGATGAGCAGCGATGGTTGCTCCCATAACGCCTGCGCCGAGTACTGCCACGCGATTAATTTGCCTCATTTTTTCCTCCGTGTATTATTGTCGGTTCCGCTAAGAGCTGTTATCCCGACGTTCCGAGCTTTGTAAACTATTGACCTTACCAGTTCATCCTCAGTTTCTTCAGACGTTTTCCGAGGTTGTCAGTACTTTCGGCTTGACGTTTGCGCCATTGCCGTTACTTCCGTACATACCTTCAATCTTATCCCGATAGATTTTATATATTTCTTTTCTCTTAAGCTTTAACGTTGGCGTCAACTCACCATTTTCAATCGAGAATTCCCTAGGGAGAACGACAAACTTCTTGATAGTCTCATAGGATGGCAACGCTTCGTTAAAGTCAGCTATACGTTTTTCATACAGCTCCACAATCTGCGAGTTGGTGACCAACTCTTCTATATCAATATAATCAATCTTCTCGTCTCTGGCATAATCGATGATACGTTCTATGTTGGGAGTAAGGAGAGCGACCAGGTAGGGCTTACCATCTCCGATGACGAACACCTGTGAGATATATTTGTCGAGTTTGAGTTCATTTTCCAGGGGCTGGGGAGCTATGTTCTTACCTCCGGCAGTGACGATGATCTCTTTTTTCCGATCGACTATATAGACAAAGCCATCTTCGTCAATCCTGGCAATATCGCCGGTCAGCAGCCAACCATCGACAAACGTCTCCTCGGTTGCTTTTTTATTACGGTAGTAGCCCTCCATGACCTGGGGGCCTTTGATCAGCAACTCGCCATCGGAGGCAACTTTTACCTCGGTATGGGCGAGTGGTTTGCCGACGGCATCGAAACGGACTTCGTCGATAGTGGTGAGGGTTACTGCTGGAGAAGTCTCGGTCAGACCATAGCCGGTAAAAACCGGAATGCCAATGGCCCACATAAATTCGTTAATCGTCTTGTCCAGGGGGGCTCCCCCACAGATAAAGAACCTGAGCCTGCCACCAAACCGGTCGCGCAGCTTTTTAAAGACCAGCTTGTCAAAGAACCGGTATTTAATTGCCAGTCCACTCGGAACCTTCTTATCAATATATTTTTTCTGGATATAGGTTCTGCCGATATCGAGTGCATAATGAAACAGACGCTGCTGCATTTTGGACATTTGCCTGACATTTTCGAAAACCCTGGAATGGATTTTCTCAAAAAGCCGGGGAACACTGACCATGGCCGTAGGCTTGATTTCAATGACATTTTCCATGACTTTCTGGACGTTCTCGGCAAAGGCAATATGGCTGCCACTGTAGATGGCCGCATAGTACCCTCCAGTGCGCTCGAGCACGTGGCTTAAGGGAAGAAAGCTTAAAAAGGTCTCCTGGCTGGTCATGCCGCCCAGCTGCTTGAGACCATATACGGTGTCAAAGAGCACGCTTTTCTGGGAGAGCATGACGCCTTTGGGAACTCCGGTCGTCCCCGAAGTATAGATAATGGTAATGAGATCATTCGGGGTGAGTGCATCAATCTGCGCCTCGATAGTTTGGATCTCCTCCTGAGAGAGAGGATGAGAGATTTCTGAGAGCTGATACTGGGTAAATACCGGAAAAGTCCGATCTCCTAAAAATCTCTCATAGGAGACTATCATTTCAACATCCGGTATCTGATCTCTGATGGCCAAGAGTTTTTCGTATTGCCCCTTGGTGGAGACAAAAACAATTTTGGCGGCCGAGTGATTGATCACATAGGCCGCCTGCTCGCCAGTGTTTGTGGCATAAATGGGTACTGTTATAGCCTGAGCCGCTTGGATGCCAAAATCGGAGATAGCCCAGCCAAGCCTGTTTTCTGAAAAAATCGCCACCCGGTCTCCAGGCATCACTCCAGCTTTACGTAACCCTCGAGCCAGCATCAGCACCCGTTCATAGAATTCTCCGTAGGTCAGTGATAGATAGGTGTTTCTTTTCTTGTAACTGATAGCTGTCCTGTTCTTGAAACGCTCCGCATTCGCTTTTAAAACGGCAGGTATGGATTTATACTCCAGCTCGATCATGGTCAAGTCTCTCCCTCATCGTTGAATATATCTCTCCCGGTAATACTCACGCATTCGTTCAATTCTGTAGACCGTAATAATCACCTTATACCTTACCTTAACGTTCAAGTCAATATTAAAGAGAGCATTAATTCATTATCAATATTTCTTTCATTTTCTCCGTTAATGTCCTGAACTCTAGTCGTTATTTGACTTCTGTCTAATATGAGAGAAAATTGATGCTGAGTATTCCGTTAACGAGACGAATATATTATAGTATCTTGCGTAAAGGTCAACATTCACTGTCTTTGCTTCGAGGTGAGTAAATCTACCCGGAGGATGTGATTAACCAATGTTTTCAGTGCAATTTAGAGTCAGGCAACCGAGCTTAAATGCGACTTTCTATAGTAGAAGTGCGGATCTTTTTCCGATTAGAAAAAAAACACGTTATAATCTGCATTTACTCAGGAGAATATGATGATTTAACACCTGAACAGTGAGAAAGAAAAGATTCTTAGAACTCTATAGAGTAGAAGTGGAGCTATCACCTTCTGCAAACATTGCTCTACAGATATTTATGGATTACGTCTTCTCTCATACAGCATAAAGGCATTCAGGACGAGACCGTGCGTTATCTTTTCGGATCTGATCAGATGGTCAATTTCAGTCAACGGAATGGTTAGAACTTCAATGTCTTCCATGTCATCCATCTGCTGATCAGCTACCCTCTCAACATTTTCAACAAGCACAGTATAGCAGAAATTACTCTGCAGAGCCGGGTTGGGGCAGACCTTGCCGATAATCCGGCCATCACGGCCTGCAAATCCCGTTTCTTCAAGCAACTCTCGTAGACCGGCGCCCAGAGGAGACTCACCATTTTCGATGGCACCCCCCGGAATTTCCAATTCATAACGTCCACTACCAAAGCGGTACTGGTTCACCAGGACCACCTGCAAGTCAGGAGTCAGGGCGATAATGTTAACCCAGTCGCTGAAAGCAAAACGATAAAATTGCGCATCTCTACCTTTACGATGAGAGGTAACCCTGGCTGACAGGACATCTCCGATCCTGGTATGAAGCAGTGTTTTTTCCTCTTCGATGGTAAACTCGTTCTTCTCCTCACTTCGTGGCATTCTCACAACCTTTGCTGTCTATGTAACAGATATTTTCTTCCGCCAACAGCTTGTTCAGACCATTGAGTGCTGCAACTTTATAGGCCTCGGCGAGGGTGGGATAGTTAAAGACTGAATCGCGAAAATATTCGATGGTGCCGCCAAGGGTGAGCACGGCCTGGCCGATATGAATGAGTTCAGCTGCCTGGTCACCAATTATATGAACCCCCAGCAGTTTCAACGACTCGGGATCAAACAAAATCTTAACAAATCCGGTCTTGGTCCCCAGAATTTGGCCCTTGGCCAGTTCATCATAACGGGCTGTACCAAACTCGTAAGGAATCTTGGCTTTCGTCAGTTCCTGTTCGGTTTTTCCAATCATGGAAATTTCGGGAATGGTATAAATACCATAAGGAAGAAGCTCATTGTGACTGGTGGCCGGTGAACAGAACATGTTGCAACTGGCCAGGCGACCCTGCTCCATGGAAGTCGCCGCCAGGGCTGGAAAACCAATGACATCACCGGCTGCATAGATGTTTTCTATATCGGTACGAAAACTTCCATCAACACTTATTCTCCCCCGTTCATCTGTTTGCAAACCTATTGCTTCGAGATTGAGGGAATCTGTATTGGTCTGTCTGCCAACCGCGTAAAGAAAGGTATCCCCGCGGACAATCTTACCGCTTTCCAGGGTAACCCTGACCCGTCCCTCCCGCTCTTTTTCAACTTTGGTAACCGTCTCGCCAAGTCGAAAAACCGCGTTCTCCTCCATGAGCTGATATTTCAGGCGTTCAATTATCTCGTAGTCAACAAAATCAAGAATCGTGCTCCGTTTATCAATGAGGGTTACATCGATATCCATGGCGGCAAACATGGAAGCATATTCCAGACCGATCACCCCTGCTCCGGCCACAATCATCTTTCTGGGAAGTACTTCAAGATCAAGGATCTCATCGACATCGATAATGCTCCTCCCATCGAATGGTATGGACGGATCACGAGCCGGATGCGTGCCGCAGGCAATCAAGAAATTATCGGCAGTAAGCAGGTGTTCCTCATTCTCGCCCTGAACCTGCACAGTCCCCCTGTCTTTAAAACGGGCCACTCCGTAATACATCTGGATCCGGTTGCGTTTGAGCTGGTCTCTGATGACCTGCATCTCCCTCTCTTCAACCATTTTGACCCGCATGAGCAGATCCTCATGGTTAATCTCCTCTTTCACCGTGAAATCATGGCCGTAGAATGCACGTTCACGCAAGCCAAAGAGAAACAGAATCGCTTCTCTCAAGGTCTTACTTGGTATAGTGCCGCCGTGCAGGGAGACGCCGCCGTACATGGCCTTCTTGTCAATGATGGCGACACTGCGACCGAGCTTTGCTGCGGCGATGGCTCCTTTCTGCCCCGCCGGACCGGAACCTATTACGATCAGATCAAAATGCATGTGTGGTAACTCCTGTATCTCGATTGCCAGCTGAGCTTGATATAAATACTTCTATTTTATGGTAATCACACTGACGTATCTCGCTGCAATCTAAATCTCATTCTATAGTAAAACATCTTTGTGTTTCTGTCTGCGCTCCTTTTGTGCCATGCACAAAAGTTCGTTCCGAAAAGGTTATTCGCCCGTCATTTTCAATAGTGAGAATAGCCGAAGAACACGTCCCATAATTTTCGGTGGAAATAAAAATTGGTGCCAGTTTTCTCTCCCACTCCCGGCCAATACCCGTATCGGGCAGGGTGTGCTCCTCAGGCTGCCGGGTATCGCAGAGCACCTCTTCCAACATTTGGGTGGAAAATCCGTTCTTGCTCAGTACCTGCCTCAGAAGCATCTTGCCCCGTTCGACCTTGGGCCAGGGACTATCCAGTAAATGATTGCTCAATCCATATATTCCAGGGGGTAATTCCTGAAATTGTCCATTCCGATTGGAATAGTAGCCAAGTGATTCTTCATCACCGACAAGCAGGTTAAAGCCACGGAATTTTGATGCTTCGTTTTTAAGGGCATCGAGGAATTCAGCCGCATTCTGTGATGCTCTAAAATATTTTGGCAGAATAACTCCCCTGGAAACGGCCTTTTCGCGATCCGGGACTTGTGGTACTTCCCGGTAATTCGTGAGCACCCCGTATTTACCTGATCTTGCCACCCCAAGCCAGGTACCACCCCCACGCAAGTCGCGTCCGGCGAGAATCTCCCTGCTATCATCCCACCAGGAGAGGGGTTCACTCGGCCGCTCGAAAAATTCATCCCGGTTAGCGGCCAGCACCAGACGGTAACCGGGTGTTGTTTTATAGGAAAACAGTACGGTACACATCTGTCATTCTCTCATGACAAATTCCTATCTTTACGTTATCTGGCTTCTTCTGTCGGCTTGAAACAATTTATTTACAAGATTCTCAACAATTGCCGCAGTCAATCCCCAGATCACTTCGGGTCCGTATTTATAGACGAAGACCTTTCGGGTCCATTGACTTCTATTATTCTTGTAACGAGGCGGCAGGCCGAGCTCTTCCACCGGTAGAAGAATCTGCTGTTTCCCATGTTCGTCCACGTAGGATGATTGCGTTTCAACCCTGGTGTGATAAATCTCCGGAGGATTTTCTAAGAACCAAGAAACCGGCACCGTAAAGACTTTGGCAACCTCCCTCTCATCCAGTTGCAGCTCCTTTAGACTATCGATATCCAAGATGCCAAGGAAACATTCGACGATAATGCCGCGTGGCGATACCAGTGTATCAAGCTGGCCGATAATGCTCACCATACTCTGATCAATGCCTAGTTCCTCATGGGTTTCACGCAGGGCGGTCTGCAAATAACCAGTATCTTTGTCCCGGTCACAGTGTCCTCCGGGAAAACAGATTTCTCCGCCCTGACGGATATGGGCTGCCCGTTTCTCAAATAATAAATGCTCTTCGGTATCAATATTAATCAGCGGCACTAGAACAGCTGAACAATAGTATTCCTCTCTGCCAAGTATGTCATGGGGTGAGGCCAATCTTTCCCGAAGTTCAGCAAATCTGTGATTATTCACACTCTCTCCTAGTGGGGGCTGTCGTTTGATTCTGCTTCCGGCCCAAGCAACTGTTCATTGACCTAGTGTAATCATTTTGCCATAAAAAACATTTTCCCTCATTTATGCTCTCGTGTTACTTTAGTAGACTAGGAGTGTGTCGAAGAATAGCAATTCTCCGAAAGGCTCCTAGATGAATCCAGAATAATAGAGGAGTTTTCGATGCACTACGAGGGAAATGTTTTTCGACCACCGAGTGAAGCCAACAGCATATTACTGCAGGTGACCACCGGATGTTCGCATAATAAATGCACCTTTTGTGGAATGTACAAGGAGCAGAGATTCTCCGTCAAGGACGATGCTACCCTGCTTGAGGATATTCTCTTTGCCGCTCGTCATTGCAGGCATCAACAGCGGCTCTTTCTTTGCGACGGTGATACTCTTTGCATCTCCCAGCAACGACTAGTCAGGATCCTGGAACTCATCCGGGAGCATCTTCCCTGGGTAAATAGAGTAGGTATCTACGCTAATACTAAAAGTATCTATCACAAAAGCGATGAGCAGTTGCAGGAATTACGAAGGCTGGGCTTGAAAATTGCCTATATGGGCTTGGAAAGTGGTGATGATGAAACGCTGAAGGCGATCAATAAGGGAGCAGACGCCAGTAAAATGATGGCCATGGGCCAGAAAATCAGGGCGGCGAACATAGCTCTTTCCGTGACCGTGCTCCTCGGTATAGCCGGCAAGGACAGGTCCCTCATCCATGCCAGAGAAACAGGTCGGGTGCTTAGCGCTATCGATCCGGAATACGTCGGTGCACTCAGTTTAATGCTGGTTCCAGGCACACCACTCTTTGAAGAGTATCAAAAGGGCAATTTTATTCTTCTCAAACCGGAGGAGATGCTTAATGAAATATCTGAAATGATTAAAAATACGACTCTTTCAAGCGGCTATTTCCATGCCAATCACGCCTCCAACTACCTGCCCATCAAGGCTCGCCTGCCACAGGATAAAGAGGCTACCCTCGCCCTAATCGACAAGGCCCTGCGAGGAGAGATCAGTCTCAAACCGGAAACGTTACGAGCATTGTAAAAGAGAGAAAAACAGGAAATTTTTTAACATGCAATAATTGTAAAGGAAGCCACACCGATATGGCTTTCCCGGCATTGCGGACAGCGGCTCGGGCGATCCAACCGCTCTCTTTTGCGGAAGATATAGCCGCAGGAGCGACAGTGGTAAGGAGACACCTGCAATTTCTCACCACGGAGTGATTTACGTACGTGCTGGAGATGATCGTAAATTTCTCGTTCCTGCACGGACAATTCCTGAGAGAGTTCCAAGGCTGTCCACTCTCCCTCGCGCAGTAGCTCCTGTATTTGTTGTCGAATGGTGGCCATCAACCTTTGCGTAGTTTCTTTTCAGACAATTTCATTTGATTCTTCGAGCTAAAACTAGCTCATAGGTACTATGCAATGGCCTCCTAAAGAAGCATCTAAGCTGTTCAAATGCTCATCTTATGGGCTATTTCCCCTCATAACCTCTATCGATGCCAAGATTGCTACCCCGGGCGCAGGAAACTGCCAGTTTGTCACACCGCTCATTCATTGGATTGCCGGCATGTCCCTTGACCCAACGGAAGGTTACTGGCAATTTCTCCGTCCAATCCAGCAGTTCAGACCAGAGATCCTGATTCAGCGCCGGTTTGCCATCCGCTTTCAACCAGCCTTTTTTTCGCCAGCTTTTTGCCCAACCCTTGCGAATACCATTAACCACATAGGAGGAATCGGAATAAAGGATAATTGGTAAAGCACTTTTATTTACTTCCCGGAGAGCAACAATACAGGCCATGAGTTCCATGCGATTGTTGGTGGTCAACCGATAGCCACCGCAAAGTTCCTTCACTTCACCGTCTCGCTGGATCACCACCCCGTAGCCACCGGGTCCGGGATTATTGAGTGCGCCACCGTCGGTATGAATGATTAGCTTGTCCTTCTCATCGAACTCCTCTACAGCCGCTGTCTGCCGGGTAGCTTTATGATTTGGTAATCTTTTTTGGTTTTTCTTTGCCTTTGAAGAATCTCCAACCGGGGCTTTTCCTGATAGCCAGGATTCAGCCTCCTTCTTCGTGGCGAACCCTTTGAACCTGGCTTTCGGAAAACCCTTGACCTGTACTTCCGCCTCGGCCCAGGTCGTGTAGATCCCAGGCTCTTTCCCGCATTTAACGGCATACCATTTCTTTTTAGCCATTTTATTCTACAGACTTTTTTAGTTTCCGATTGGCACGACAATCCTAAGGTTTATGGTTCGTTGCACCAAAGTGGAGAATAATGGGTAAATCACGGAAAAAAAAAGTGACAAGCCCAGATGGACTTATCACTTTTTCAACTCCGCTCCTGCAAGACTCAGCAGCCGCTAACTCCTCAGGAACCGCCTTTTTTCTCAGGAGTCGCTTCGGACTTCACCGTGCTTCCGCCAATGGCATCACGAGACACTTTGACTTTTATGTCCTTGGCAATCTCCAGGGTGACAACGGTGTCGGTCAAACCGATGATTGTTCCATGCAGACCACCGCGGGTAAATATCTTGTCCCCGGTTTTAAGGTCTTTGAGGAACTGCTGATGCTGTTTAGCCTGCTTCTGTTGAGGCCGAATAAGCAGGAAATAAAAAACCACAAAAATAAGGATAAGCGGTAGAAAGGATGCCAACCCTCCAGCTCCGCCAGCACCTGCATCTGCTGCATAGGCAATACTTGTCATAAATCTTCCTCCAATGGGATATTTGCTCAGGCATGTTTTTCTGTCCCGGGTTGGTCACCCTCTATCTGGACTGCAATGCCGTTTGGATGTACGGATGTATAATACATCGCTTATTTTCTTCAACAGCTGCCTAGGATAATCATTCGTTCTCAAGGCTGCCATAAAAATCTTTGCGAAATTGGGCATAACCATCTTTTTCCAAAGCATTGCGTATCTGAGTCATCAAGTCCAGATAGTAATGCAGATTATGGATCGTATTTAAATGATAACTCAAAATTTCCCGACTGACAAAGAGATGGCGAAGATAGGCGCGCGAGTAGTTGAGGCATGTATAACAGGAACACTGTTCATCCAATGGCGCCTTATCCTCTCTATATCTTGAGTTTTTAATCACCACCTTTCCCTTGGAGGTGAACAACGTTCCATTTCTGGCATTTCTGGTTGGCATGACACAATCAAACATATCGACCCCTCGCCAGACGCCTTCCACCAGATCTTCGGGTGTACCGACCCCCATGAGATACCTGGCATGCTCAGGCGGCAAATGCGGAATTGTTGCCTCGGTCATTGCATACATCTCTTCTTTGGTCTCACCAACACTTAAACCACCAATGGCGTAGCCGTCAAAACCAATATCGACAAGATCTCTGGCTGATTGGGCTCGCAGGTCCGGATACATTCCACCCTGGACGATGCCGAAGAGCAGCTGGTCTTTTTTCGTATGGACCTTTCTGCACCTGGCTGCCCACCTGCTGGTCAGGTTTGTCTTTTCTATGGTGAGATCTCTCTCTGCAGGTTGAGGAATACAGGTGTCCAGACACATCATGATATCAGATCCCAAAGCTTCCTGAACGTTAATGGCATCCTCCGGGCTGAGAAACAGTTTCGAGCCGTCCAGGTGCGAGCGGAAAGCTGCACCTTCCTCGGTGATTTTGGCCAGTTCCTGCAGGCTGAAAATCTGGAAACCACCGCTATCCGTCAGAATCGGCAGCTTCCAGTTCATGAAACCATGCAGACCTCCAAAGGATTCGATGAGTTGGTGTCCCGGCCGAATATAGAGATGATAGGTGTTGCCCAGTATTATCTGTGCTCCCATATCTAGAAGATTTTCGGGGGTTACTGACTTCACCGTCGCTTGGGTACCAACCGGCATGAACACAGGGGTCTGTATCGTTCCATGTTTGGTGCGCACTTCACCTCTTCGAGCGGCGCACTCGGAAGATTGCTTATGTAGTGTATAGGGAGAGTGGCTCATCTAATTCTGTTTTGCTGTTCCTTGTTTTTTCTGTAGTTCTCTGTCCCCCTTACATCACTCAGACGTAGGAGCCTTGGCTAATGTTTTTAGCGGCTGTAAAAAAGGGGTTTTGTTAAGCCACGCAGAGTAACAGGTTGGTTAAATTTGACAAGCCTCTAAAGTTCAAAAAACCGGGAAATTTTTCAGATTAGAGTTTCTCAAAATCAATGCACTATTAAACTAATCCTGTCTATTCACAGGCGGAGGCGAAACGTTCAACCAATATTCCCTGTTGGTTGTCGATACTTTCTGCGAGTTTGAATTGGACCATGGCACGCTTCAGATTATCATCACTCTGCTGCACCTTAAAATAAGGATTGCCCTGCAGATAATCGGTGAAAAAGCGCAGGCCCAGCTCAAAGGTAATAAGGTAGAATGCTGTATGAAGATTTGCCTTTTCAAAGGAACTCAGCTCATTTTCGCTGGCATAGCCGGCAACAACGTGAGCTGCAAAATCAGCATTACAGTGGACAACTGCATCATATGCATCTTCACCAGTTTGAGAGCAACAGGAGCGTAAACAATCACCGAGGTCCTGGAGAACAAGTCCCGGTCCCACCGTATCACAATCAATGAGGGTCAAAGCAGTGCTGTTTTGCCCATCGAACAGGACATTGGCAACCTTCGGGTCACCATGAATAACTCTGGTTTGGACATCACCACGCCGACGGGCATCCTCGAAGAATGTTGCTCTTTTCCTGTTTTCATCAATATAGTTAAGACAGAAACCAACACTGGCACCATCGTCTGACAGTGAATTCTGCAAGGCAGCATCGAACTTCTCAAGATATGTCGGTAAGTCGTGAAAATGCGGCAAAGCCGAACCCAGCATGGCCGGAGAGAGATCGTTGACCAATGCATGAAACCGGCCGAGACATCTGCCTATCTCATAAGCCTGGTCACCGCTCTGCACTGCTTTTAGAACATGCGTATCACTTAGATATCGCTGGGCTTTCCAGACGCCCCCACCCTGATCCCGAAAATACGTATCTCCCTGGGTGGTCTGCACCGCGGCAGGAAAATAAACCTCCGTCTGTCCAGCCAGCTTGCCTGTAATGTATGCTGAGATAACAGCCGCATTTTCTGCGACGATTACCGGGTCAGGAAAAACGAATTCGTTGATTCGTTGAAGGACGAGGGCTCTATCGCCATACCTTACCAGAAAGGTATCGTTAATGTTTCCCTGACCAAGAGTACTCCAGACCACATCCTTTTGCTGGCCAAGAAAAGCCGTAACCACCTCTGCTGGGATTATCAGATCTTCTCTAACCAAGGGCTTAACCTACTATTTTCTTGGCATAAACTACAGCACCATGCAAATTGACGTGTTTTTTGGTGATTATATATACAGGAATGTGCTGCAGTAAGTCGGTCATCTTTCCCTTGGCTCTGAATGCCTTCACAAAGGGTTGGAATGAGACTTTACCGAGCAAATGCAGAAGAACACCACCGCCGATATAGATGCCACCCCTGGCATAGATTTTCAAAGCAAGATTGCTGCTTTCACTACCGAGCAAACTGAGAAAACGATTGATGACCTGCACACACAAAGGACAGGGATCTGCTGATGTAGCCCCCCTAACAATGATCGGTGCCAGGTTATCAGCCAAATTCACCTCTTGCCTTACCCATTCAGCAGGAATCACATCCCCTCTGGCTATATAGTAATTGTATAGCTGGGTCAGCCCCGGACCAGAGCAGATTTGCTCGATACTCATGTCGAGATTATGTTGCAGCAGCCAGCTTGCCAAATCCAGCTCGTCTATGTTTGTGGGAGCAAACGTCGAATGACCACCTTCAGAACCCCGGGCAATATATTGCCCTTCGTGGAAAATCAGATACCCCTGGCCAAGTCCTGTTCCCGGGGCAATGACCCCTATAGTCTCCTCCTTTCTTGCCACACCACTGCATAACTCCACAAGGTCATCGGGATGAAGAGACGGGATTGCTTCTGCCAAAGCTGCCATGTCATTGAGAATCCATACCCTTTTAAAGCCGAAGCGATCTCGCAATTGGGCGGCATCAGCCCGCCAAGAGAGATTGGTCAGTTCCACCACGCCGTCTTCGACCACTCCGGCGACGGCAATGCAGAGGTAGTCGGCTTTGAGCTCGTGCTCGGCGAAAAAACTCTCTATGACTTCTTCAATACTGGCAAATTGGACATTCTCATAAACGGCTTCCGTTTTGAATATAGCTGTGGTATCGGCCAGATCTGTAAATCCAAACCTGCTGTTTGTGCCACCGAGATCTATGGTAAGGAGATAAGACATGAGATGATATTAAATCATATGCCGGGCAATAGCCATGACATACTCATCATACGAGAATTGCTCGAGAGAGATTTTGTAAAATGAGAACAATTTCTTCATTGGCAAATCTTTCCCGAGCAATGATATGGAAGCAACTACTTTTCAGGTACCTTTCAGTTTTTCTCCTCGGAGAGAAGATGAACATCTCTCTGAGGATATGGAATGGATATACCGTTCTCATCCAGAGTTGTTTTAATTTGCTCAATTAACTGAAAACGAACACCCCAGTAATCGCTTGTCTTCACCCAGGGACGAACAACGAAGTTAACAGAGGAGTCGGCCAACTCGGCAACGGCAACTGTCGGTGCAGGGTCTTTCAAAAGATCATCCCGACCAGCGATGATATCCTCCAGTATCTTCTTGGTCTTCTGAAGATCATCGTCGTAACCGACCCCAATCACCAGATCCATTCTTCTGGTCGGATAAGCAGTGACATTGGTAATGGTTGAGCTGGCAATAGCACCATTGGGAATAATCTTTCTCTGATTGTCCGGGGTGTTGAGAATAGTGTTGAATATGGAGATTTCATCAACCGTTCCCGATTCTCCGCCGGCATCAATGTAATCACCCACCTTGAATGGTCGGAAGAGAATAAGCATGACTCCTGCGGAAAAGTTGGAAAGGGAATCCTTAAGCGCCAAACCAATGGCCAGTGAAGCTGCACCTATAATGGTTAAGAACGACGCCGTATTTATGCCCAGCTGACCGGCAACGGCCACGAGCACTGCGGCAAGGAGAAGGTAATAAAGAATGTTTCTGAGGAACTTGACCAGGGTCTGATCAACATTGTTCTTTTCCATAAGACTGGCAAGAATAGAGCATATTTTACCTGCCAGCCACTTTCCAATTATAAAAACGAGAATGGCAAGAACAACCTTGGTACCATAGGTGATCAACAGAGTTTGAATTGTTTCCATATTAAATTCAAATTGCATTTTTCCCTCCTTCCCGAATAGTTGATAAGGACTCACTACAAAACTTAGCTAATTTCCAGACCCATACTCACAAGCTAATTTCTTGTAATTCAAAATTAATACTTGAATAAGGTGCAAACAAAACGCACCTATACATGATTTTTCCACACGCACTGGTAGAAAAACGGCTTAAAAGAGTTTGGAAAATAAGAGACAGCGTTACCAAAGGCTAAATTATCGGCAGTAAATAATGAGTTCCGATAATTAACTATTTTCAACAGTAAATAAGCACTTTTTCACGCCTTTCTAGCCAATTTCCCCAAAAAAATTGCGATAACAAATATTTCTGTGAAATTTGTGAGGGTCCTGAGGCGCACAGATTATTTTTAGTACTGCTCAGGCTGAGCAAGACTGTCGATCATTCTTCCAACAGAGTTATATCCCAGGCTTCTGTACGTCCTTCACTGTCATCGCTTTCCACAACGGAAAACTCAAAGACGTTGGCGGAATCGAGAAATACTGTGTCGTTGGAGAACTCGGATTTCGAACAATGGAAAAAAACTGTTTCAGGTTGCAGGCCTCCCTTGGTCAGGGTGTAGTAACGCATGAAGCCGAAGCCCCGCTCGGCATTGTAATTAATCGGTACCCCCCGTTGTCGATTCACCCCGACGGCAGAACTGATTGGCAGTAGGCCAGGGACAAGGTACCCGGAGAGATAGCTGTCAGCAACCTCTTTTAATTCGCTACTGGCATGCTTGAAAGCAATGACATCTACCCGGCAGCCCATGTTTTGCAGGGCTAGTACCAGACGAATGAAATCACTGTCACCGGTCAGCAATATTATCCTGTCCAGGTTTCTGGCTTGGAGCAGGGCATCAATGGCAAGGTCCATATCGGCATTTGCCTTAGTCGTCAAAATACCTTCGTCATCGATGAAATGTTTGACGTATTTCTTGATGACCTTGAATCCACATTGACGCAGAACGTCATGATAGCGGTAAAGTTTCTGCTTGTATTCCCGGTCTTCTTTGGTACGGGCCTGGTCTTCGGTGACATAGGAGTTTGCCCGGAGTAAAACGGAATTACCAACATTGGCAAGTTCGGCCAGAACGTCGTAGCGCATGCCGTAGCCACCACACAACCGGATATTTTCAGCATCGACATATATTCCAGTTTTCAGCATGCAACACACCTCAAAACGATAGAGTCAGATTACGTCAATAATAACCACCTTCTCTCTTCCTATTTTCTAGGTATTTAATGTTGGGAACTTTCGTTACTCCCACTCAATAGTAGAAGGAGGCTTGGAGGAGATATCGTAGACTACCCTGTTTACTCCACGCACTTCATTGATAATTCTTCCGGAAATTATTTGCAGAATATCGTAGGGTAAACGGGACCAATCAGCCGTCATGGCATCCTTAGAATCAACCGCCCTAATTGCGATGACATTTTCATAGGTGCGATAGTCTCCCATCACACCTACGGTCTGAATGGGCAAAAGAACAGCAAAGGATTGCCAGACCTGCCGGTACAGACCGCTTTTCTTCATCTCTTCGAGCACAATCACATCGGCCTGGCGCAGAACTCGCAACCGTTCAGCCGTTACCTCACCCATGATCCTGATGCCCAGACCCGGGCCAGGAAAAGGCTGACGGTAAATTGCTTCTTCCGGTAAACCAAGTTCAAGGCCAAGCTCCCTTACCTCATCCTTAAAGAGCTCCCGCAGGGGCTCAATGAGATCAAGTTTCATAACTTCCGGCAGACCACCGACATTGTGATGGGATTTGATGGGAACATCGCCGCGGAACGATACCGATTCGATGACGTCCGGGTAGAGGGTTCCCTGAGCAAGGTAATCGACTTCGCCCAATTTGGCTGCCTGTTCTTCGAAAATCTTGATAAATCCCAGTCCGATGCGCCTTCGCTTTACCTCCGGATCAACAATACCTTCCAACTCGCCCAGGAAGAACTCCTCGGCATTGACATCAATGACTTTCAGCTTGCTCTTTTCTTTGAAAAACCTCAAGATTGATTCTGACTCACCGGTGCGCATCAAACCGTTGTTGACATAAATACAGGTGAGCTGATCACCAATGGCACGATGGACGATGGCGGCGGTCACCGAAGAATCGACACCCCCGGAAAGTGCGCAGATAACCTTGGCGGAGCCGACTTTATTTCTGATCATCTCAACATTGGACTCAATGAAGGAATGCATGGTCCAATTCGGACTGCAGCCGCAGATACCAAAGATGAAATTACGCAGCACATCTGTACCAATCAGGGTATGGGCGACTTCAGGATGAAACTGTACCGCTGAAAACGGTTTGGTATCATGACGAAAAGCAGCATAGATTGAGTTATCGCTCGTGGCTGAGGTGACAAATCCTTCGGGCATCTCCTTGACCCGGTCACCATGACTCATCCATACCTGATGCTTGTATTCTCCCGTCTCCAGCCCGGCAAACAAACCATCGGTGAGCTGAATCGTCAATTCGGCTTTGCCAAATTCCCGCTTGTCGGCGTTTTCGACACTGCCACCCATTTGCTGTACCATGAGCTGAGCTCCATAGCAGATACCCAGAATGGGAATGTCCATCTCAAAAAGCGCGTTGCCGCAAAGCGGAGCATCGCTGTCGTATACCGAAGCCGGCCCACCGGAGAGCACTATGCCCTTCGGCTTCTTTGCCAGAATGACCTCCAGATCCGTTGAAAACGGCAATATTTCACAATATACCTTCTGCTCGCGAATTCGCCTGGCGATGAGTTGGGTTGTCTGTGAGCCGAAGTCAAGGATTACGATTATTTCGTCATGAATATTCATAATATGTTTATTTTCCGGTTATGGTTGCTGTACTTATCAGGCGGTACGGTAATTAGGCGCCTCTTTAGTGATGATGACGTCATGGACATGCGATTCACGCAGGCCAGCCGAAGATATCCGCACAAACTTTGCTTTTGTACGTAGATCCTCTATGGTGGCAGCACCGACATATCCCATGCCGGAGCGCAATCCCCCGAGTAGCTGATACATTACATTGATCAATGAACCGCGATAGGGAACTTTTCCTTCGATCCCCTCAGGTACCAATTTCATCTGGTTTTTCACATCCGCCTGAAAATAGCGATCGGAGGAACCGGCACCCATGGCCCCAAGAGACCCCATACCCCTATAGCCTTTGTAGGTTCGACCCTGATAAAGAAATGTTTCTCCCGGTGTCTCGTCTGTTCCGGCGAAAAGACTGCCAATCATTATGGTATGAGCTCCGGCGCCAATCGCCTTGGCTAGATCACCGGAATGCTTGATACCACCGTCGGCGATGATCGGCACACCATATTTCTCACCAACTTTGACGCAGTTTATTATTGCGGTCACCTGAGGAACTCCAACCCCTGCCACAATTCTCGTCGTGCAGATCGAGCCTGGTCCGACGCCGACCTTGATGGCGTTGGCGCCCGCCTTGATGAGATCTTCTGCTCCTTCGGAGGTGGCCACATTACCGGCAATAATCTGTAGATCAGGATAGGTTGACCGTAAGCTGCGCACTGAATCAATCACTCCTTTGGAATGCCCATGCGCCGAGTCGAGCACCGCGACGTCAACGCCGGCGTTGATAAGTTTTTCGGTATTCTCCAATAAATCATGCCCAACGCCCAGAGCTGCACCAACAATCAACCGGCCAAAGCCGTCCTTGGCTGCATGGGGATACTTCTTTATTTTTTCCAGATCCTTGATGGTGATAAGCCCTTTGAGGTTGCCGTTGTCATCAACCACCAGCAACTTTTCTATCCGATGCTCGTGCAACAGTGCCTTGGAGTGTTCGAGGTCGATGCCAACCTTGGCGGTGACCAGATTTTTGCTGGTCATCACATCGGCTACGCGCAGATCATTGTCGGAGACAAAGCGCAGATCACGGTTAGTAACGATACCGACGAGTTTTCCCTGATGCAGTACTGGCAGGCCAGAGATTTTATAGGTGCTCATGATCTCCTGAACTTCAGCGACCGACTGAAACTTGTCAACGGTAATCGGATCAATGATCATTCCGGATTCCGATTTTTTGACCTTTTCTACTTCCAGCACTTGCTGATCTATACTCATATTCTTATGGATAATGCCGATACCACCCTCCCTGGCCATGGCTATGGCGGCACGATGCTCTGTCACTGTATCCATGGCGGCGCTGACCAGAGGGGCATTGAGTGAAATCTTTTGGGTTAATTTGGTGGCAAGCGACACTGTATTGGGGAGAACCTCCGAAGAAGAAGGTACCAGTAACAGATCATCAAATGTCAAAGCTAATTCAATTTCCTCCGGTATCATGATCGGCTCCTTTTCCGGTAGTTAGCTAAAAGGCTGGTCCAGGACTTACTTGACAAGGGTATGAACTTATCGGCTGCTTTTTTGCAAAATCTGCCTGGCTACTTCCTAAGTATTAATGTTGCAGGAAGGATGATAAAGTATTACCTTCCTTAGTCCTTGTGCTCTCAACAGGTGTTTTACTGAGTTCAGGTGTTCAGAGCATGTTGTAAATCTATATTGTGGAAGAGGAATTAACACCTCATGCTCATTTCAATCAACCCGGAAAATCCGCAGCAACGACTCATCGACAAGATTGTCCAACAGCTGCGTCTCGGGGCCACCATGTGCTATCCCACCGATACCGGCTACGGCATTGGTTGCGATATGTTCAATCAGAAGGCAATCAAAAAAATCTATCAGATAAAAAAAAGGCCAAAGCACAAACCACTTACCTTTATGTGCTCCGGCTTGAAGAACATCAGCGAATATGCGCATGTATCAAACACTGCCTATCGCCTACTCAAAAAAAATCTACCCGGCCCCTACACTTTTGTTCTGCCCGGGACGAAACTCGTCCCGAAAATCATGTCATCGAAGCAGAAAACCGTTGGTATTCGTGTCCCCGACTCAGCTATCTGCAAACTTCTTATGGAGACACTGGGCAATCCTATAATCAACACCAGTATCCCCTATGATAGCGATCCCCCTCCGACAGATGCCTATGATATCGACCTGCTCTTTGGCAACATTGTCGATATCATTATCGATGCCGGTCCTTCCTTTACCGATCCATCCTCAGTAATCGATCTCACCAGCGATATCCCTGAGGTTCTGCGAAAGGGCAAAGGTGATGTCACCCCATTTTATTGATGGATAAGTGACTCCTTCAGCGATTTACTCATGGTAAAATGAAGTGTTTTCCGCTCCGGAATATTCATCATTACTCCGGTCCGAGGATTCTTGGTATTTCTTGCCTTGCGTGTACGTGTGGAAAAACTACCAAAACCTCTAAGCTCCACCCGACGATTCTCTGCCAGTGCTTCTCCCATGGTCTCCAGAATTATATCAAGAGCGAGACTGACATCCTGCTTTTGCAGAACCAATTCTTCACTCACCTTATTTATCAGATCTTTTTTCAGCATAGTCGTTACCATCCAACCTTCAATTCTATAAAAAAAGGTTGTTTTACCGATTCCCATCGGTAAAACAACCTTAGCATACATTACCTGCAGGTAGTCATACCCTGTTTATTCCTCGTCGTTCTGACTTCCCTCGGCAGCCGCTTTCAGCAGGTCTCCAAAAGTAGATGGAGTTGCATCCGCACCATTCTCCTCATTCTTCTTCAACTTTTCGATGGCCTGCTCCTCTCCTTCATCTTCTAGAGTTTTGATGGAGAGACCAATTTTGCGATCCTTAGCTGAAACGTTGATGACAATAGCTTTAAGTGTATCTCCGACCTGGTACATTCCAACCGGAGTCTTGACCTTATCCTTGCTAATTTCAGACACGTGCACCAAGCCTTCGATACCTTCTTCAAGCTTCACGAAGACACCGAAATCGGTGACATTGGTAATTTCTCCTTCAACGACGGTGCCGGAAGGATATTTATTATAGGCTTCCTGCCATGGATCCGGTACGAGCTGCTTCACACCGAGTGAAAAGCGCTCATTTTCCTTATCAATTTTCAATACCACGGCCTGGATTGTTTCACCCTTGGCATATTTTTCGGAAGGGTGCTTGATCCGTTCAGTCCAGGAAAGATCGGATACATGAATAAGGCCGTCTATACCTTCTTCAATGCCGATAAACACACCAAAATCGGTTATGTTCTTGATTTTTCCTTCGATGATGGAACCAACCGGATAGTTCTCGGTGACCAGATCCCAAGGATTCTGCTGGAGTTGCTTCATACCAAGAGAAATTCGCTTGGTCTCCGGTTCGATGTTAAGAACCATTACCTCAAGCTCATCACCTACGGAAACGATTTTGGAAGGATGACGCGGCTTTTTCGACCAGGTCATTTCGGAGACATGAATAAGACCTTCCACACCTTCTTCCAACTCGACGAAAACACCGTAATCGGTAATGGAGACTACTTTGCCCACGGTTTTCTCACCCACCGGATATTTCTCGGTTACGGTAGCCCATGGATCATCGCGAAGTTGCTTGACACCCAGAGAGACACGATCATTTTCACGGTCATATTTCAGCACCTTCACCTCGAGTTCCTGACCAACCTTATACAGCTTGGCCGGGTGAGAGACACGTCCCCAGGAGAGATCGGTGATATGACACAGGCCATCCATGCCGCCCATATCGATAAACAGGCCGTAATCGGTGATATTGGTGATGGCACCGGTAATAATTTGCCCTTCTTCCAGTTGCGACCGCATTTTCTCGCGAAGTTCTTTACGCGCTTCCTCAAGGATCGCCCTGCGGGAAATGACTACATTGTTGCGCTTTCTATTGAACTTAAGAATCTTGAATTCAAACGTTTGACCAATGAGCGCATCCAGGTCTTTAACCGGACGAAGATCAATCTGCGAGTAAGGCAGAAAAGCAGGCACCCCAATATCGACTGACATGCCACCTTTGACACGACTTTCGATCTTACCTTCAATGGTACCGTCCGCTTCCTGAATCTTGGCAATTTCTTCCCACACTTTGATGGCAATTGCCTTTTCGCGGGAGAGTAACAGGCCACCTTCTTCCTTGCGGCGCTCCACAAAGACCTCGAAGGTGTCTCCTATTTCAACATTTTCATCATCTTCCAGGCGGAATTCCGACTTGGGGATATAGCTTTCCGCTTTATCACCAACATCGACGAGGAAATAGTCGTCTACAGAACCGATTATGGTTCCTATGGCAACATCGCCAACAGCTACGACCTTGTTGTTTTCCTCCATCTCGAAGAGTTCTGCAAAGCTTAACTCTTCTCCGCCTTTTTCCTGGGTTGATTGGTTTAGTTCATCTGTCATGGATTACGCTCGTTATAGACCAGAGGCCAATTGGGTTGAGATTCATCTGTCCCCTTCTCGCACAGGGGCGTTCAATTTATATTCACGCTCCTTCAGCCAAAGGAGCAATTTGCGAAACTATAAGAATACAACATATAACAAAATATAATATCTATGACAAGCTTTTCTTAGGGTGATGCCAGTACCAAGATAAATATCTATTTTCGCCTGTCAACCAATGGGAAAAGGGCTAAAGTTTTGTGTTGAAAGTTTTTCAGCTGTAGCTCTCATACAGCTTGTTCTTACATTTGGACGACACTAAATTAATCCCTCATCTTAACCATTGTCCCAATGATAAACACGATATACATTAATACAATTATTCTTTGTTATTCTTTGTTAAACTCAAATTGAATTCTGTTCCGTAGCTCGAAGGAGATATCTGTGCCCCCGACATCCTGTAGCAACATTCTATAATTGCAGAGAAAATCGCTGAACACGAAAACTATTTACGAACAAGAATCCAATTATTTTTGAAAACCCTTTAGATTCAGCAAAAATACAACAAAGGAGGAGTAATGGAACTATCAGGAAAAAAAATAGCTATCCTCGTAGAAGAGCTCTTTAATCTTTTTGAATTCTGGTATCCCTATTATCGCCTAAAGGAAGCTGGTGCGGAGGTCATCGTTGTCGGTTCCGGTAGAACTGAGGAATTCACTGGCAAACCGGGTTCGGTCGTCAAGGCTGACATAGCTGCCGGCAATGCCAGCGCCGACAATTTTGATGCCATCGTGATTCCAGGCGGCTATGCCCCGGATATGATGCGCCGCTATCCCGCCATGGTACAACTTGTCAAGGATGCTGATGCCAGTGGCAAAGTAGTCGCCGCTATCTGCCATGCCGGCTGGATGCTAGCTTCCGCTGATATTCTCAAAGATAGAAAGGCAACGTCGTTTTTTGCAATTAAAGACGATATGATCAACGCCGGTGCCAAATGGGTTGATGAACCGGTGGTAATAGATGGCAACCTGATAACCAGCAGGAAACCCGATGATATGGTTTTTTTCCTACCAGCCATCATCAAAGCAATGCAATAGTTGATTATTCTTCGCTGACGGTTGGCAATTTCTTGCGATGCCATACAGCAATTCCGCCGGCAAGGTTGTAAATTTCTTTGAATCTTTTTTCTAAAGCAGCTTCGCCGCAATAACTCTGCGGCCACCTACGGCACAATGGAGTAAAACAGGCTGCTCGGCTGAGAATTCGACCTTGCCACGAAAAACATCTGTAAGCAAAATATGCAGGAAACGTTCAATAGACCTGCGCTTCCGCTCCCGAGCCGTCAGTACATCTATAATAACAAGAGCAGGTCGTTGGTTGATGAGTTTTTGAGCTTGCAGCGGCATCAGATTGATATTTCCAGCTACCTGCTTTCCCTGCTGCTCTGCGATAGAGTTAGGTGTGTAGAGAGATATCAAGACAACACCCACCAACATTCCTAGCAGATGCTTAGCATACTTTTACATGGCTATTATCTCTAAATTATGAAAAAAATTATTTATTTATCTTTTTCTGTCTTATAACTCCCTGCCTTCCGCCTTCGGGGTCTGCGTCGAGATTGACTTCGCACCTTTTCCAGGACAGGTTTGTTCTCAACCGTACCTTTGGGAGGAGGAGCCAATAATTCTTCATCCGGAAGGCTGCATTCGAGTTTTCTGCCAAGACATTCCTCGATTTCCGGGATGACAAAGCTCTCTTCTTCGCAGGCAAAACTCACGGAAACACCTTCTGCTCCTGCTCTGCCGGTCCTGCCGATGCGGTGAACATAATCCTCCGGCTCATATGGCAAAGTATAATTGATCACATGGCTAATCCCCTCGATGTGTATACCTCGACCGGCAACATCTGTAGCCACCAGAATCTGGGTTCGTCCGGAACGAAAATTCTCCAGCCGCTTGGTCCTCTTATCCTGCGGAATATCCCCGGTAAGCAGGGTGCAATTGATGCCATTTCGACGCAACCGTTCATGGAGTTTTTTGGCCTCCACCTTTTGATTGGCAAAAACTGCCATCCGATTGTCCTTATTCTTCTTGATAAGGTTATAGAGGATGGGATATTTCTCCTCACTGGTAACCAGAAAGACTTTTTGCTCAACACTTTCCACTGCCACCTGCTCCGGTTCGATGGAAACGCTGACCGGTTTGGTGCACCATTGGTAGGCAAGTCTTTTCACTTCTTCGGTGATGGTTGCTGAGAACAATAATGTCTGCCTTTCCTCTTTCTCGGGAAGACGTCCAACAATGCGGCGCACATCAGGGATGAACCCCATGTCCAGCATACGATCCGCCTCATCAATCACCAAGGTATTACACCTGTTCAGTTCAATCACCTTCTTGGTGCAGAAATCGAGAAGCCGTCCCGGTGTGGCAACGATGATATCGCACCGCTTTTTCTGGACAAAATCCATCTGCTTCTGATAATCCGTGCCACCATAAACTGCGGCAATTCGGATATTGGTATATTTGCTGAGCTGTCTGCCATCTTTGGCAATCTGGATGACCAATTCTCGGGTCGGAGCTATGATCAGGGCCTGCTCATTTTTACCTGTCTCAGCATATTTGTTTCTTAATAATCGTGAAAGAATGGTGATGAGAAAAACAGCGGTCTTGCCAGTTCCGGTATTGGCATGGCCAATGAGATCTTTCCCCTCAAGCAGATGCGGCAGAGATTCTGCTTGAATCGGAGTGCAGTAGCGAAAATTTTGATCGGCAACTGCATGCATCACCGATAACGGAATATCAATATCATGAAAACGAACCTTTCCCGGTACTGGCTCCACCGGGAAGTCTTCTATCCGCCACTTTTTTTTCTTGGGTCGCCGGGTTTTCCTCAGACTTTTCTGAAAATTGGACGATTGACTTGAATCCCGCACGCCAGAGCGTTCGGTTTGCCTAGCAGGACGTTGATCTTTCCCGATTGAACCGGCAGCTTCTTCTGCACCAAGTTCATTAGCAGAGCTTTCGGGAGAGCCAGCTCCCTTTTCTTCCTGGCGTGTTGCCGACGCTCTCCCCAGCCGAAGCCGGACCAGCTTAATGAACCGTTTTATCATTGGAATATGCCTTTAAAACCACGAATAATAAAAAAACACGAGAAACTTGGCCGATAAGACCAGTATACGCACGACAGACAGCAAGGAGGAAGAACCCTATCCCTGAAATCAGCGGTGAGATTAGCTACATTATACCGCCTAAAAAATAGTCATCATAGCCTAAACGCCAATGGCTAACAATGTGCTATTTGCCCTGCAAACGAAGTTCTTCAGTGATCGGCCCGAAAAGCTCTTCGTACTCTGGTATGGCTTTTCGGATTATAACATTGAAAAAGGGGATTTCCTTTTCGTTGACGACGAGGTTGGCGGAATAGGCCAGGGCTTGGAGATTGTAGAGTGTCTGGAAATCCTTACCAATGAGGGTATAGAAAATAAACCGTCTCCGATCCATATTCATATCACACATATAACGGTGAAATATGGAGCTATGCAAAGTTTCTCCCTCGTACTCCGAGTGCATAACCACAGCGGAGTATTCGACAAACTGCATCTTTTCCATGGCATCTCTGCTATCTTTGACAATCTCACTTTTATAGCCAATGCCTTCAATGCTCTCGATGATGGAATCTCTATTTGGCGAATCCTCCATGAGTACCAGAGCGAGGGGTACATCCTCAATGACATCCTCCTGGTCGAATACCCCATCTTCAAGCCAAGAAATATCAGGCGCTGCCGGAGGCTTTACCTTGGCAGTGGCAGAACTCACCAGGGGTGTTTGCTGCGGCTGCTCAGCCTGGTTAGCAGAGAGGATGGAGCTATCAAGAACAATTGGTTCTTCACATCCGGGACATTTTATCCGAATGGTTTTTTCGGGTCCGAGTTTCTGGATGCTAGCCAACATTTTTGGGCTGAGTTTCAACTGCTTGGCGCACGCATGACATTTCGTGATCATTTTTTCCTCTTGGTAACAAGTGTCTCTAAATGATTCGTATTCTTGGCCGGCCTGGGGACAGGAAGCTAATAACCGCCGTGAATATTATCCTCTTCTTCCATAGCCAGTCCGCTCAGTGAGGTTGTTGCTTCGCCCCGTTGGGCTTTGATCTGATCGATACCGCGATGCATCTCATTACGCTGCGAACAACTTGCCATGGCAGTCTGCTCGGTGATGATACCATCGCTGTACAGCTGAAGCATATGCTGGTCAAAGGTCCGCATCTCAAGGGCTGAACCATTCTTTATAACATTGTAGAAGGTTTTGTCTTCCGTCTCACCATTAATGATAAGATCCTTGACTCGCAGGCTCGTACAGAGCACCTCCATTGCCGCGACCCGGCCACCACCGATACGGGGCAGAAGGCGCTGAGAGACTATCCATCTGATTGTATCAACCAGTCGGTTGCGTATCTGCGGCTGCTCTTCCTGCTCAAACATACCCAGAATACGGTTAATGGTCTGACCAGCATCAATGGTGTGCAGGGTGGAAAGCACCAGATGACCGGTCTCGGCTGCGGTAAGGCCTATTTCCATGGTTTCCCGATCACGCATCTCACCGACCAGAATTACCTTGGGCGCCTGGCGGAGAGCTGCCCGCATGCCGCTGGCAAAACTGCTGAAGTCGTTGCCAAGTTCGCGTTGGTTAAAAGTCGCTTTTTTATGGGGATGAACATATTCGATGGGGTCTTCGAGGGTAACGATATGCACCGCTTTATTTTCGTTTATCCTGTTGAGCAAAGCCGCCAGTGAGGTGGTTTTACCGGTACCGGTGGCACCGGTGAACAGAATGAGTCCGTTCAGTTCCGCCGCCATTTTTTCAAAGGATGTTGGAAACTGCATGTTTTCAATGGTGGGCACCTGAGTTTCCAGTTTACGCAGAACCGTGGTGAAGCAACCCTTCTGGGTAAAAATATTCACCCTGAACCTGGCCTTGTCTCCCAGAGAGTAGGAAAGGTCGCAGGACCCGTTCTCCACCAGGTCGGTCAGCAAGCGTTTGTTGTTGCCGATCAGATTCATGGCAAAGGCCTCGGCCTGAAAGGGTGTGATCTCATTAACCGGCGGTGAGACCTGAACCGGGATCAATACGCCGTCCGCCTCCACTTGCAGGGATTTGCCAACGGTTATATTTAAGTCGGAAACGTTTTTATGCGCTGCCAACATGGTAGTTATCCAATAATCTATTTCCGGTTTTTTCATGTTTCCTCCTGAAAAAAGTGCAAACCCCCCTTCTTTCATAGTATATTGTCGCACACGCTCCAAGAAAATCAAAACATCATATCATATGATTGCATCCCCTTACCAGTAATTTTGTTCCTGCTGGTTCAAACTTAAGAGGTTAAAAAATATGGCAATAACATTACGCAGTGCAACAACAACCATCGGCCGAAAAATGGCGGGTGCCCGCAGTCTCTGGCGAGCCAACGGCATGACTGAAGAACAAATCGGCAAGCCGATCATCGCTATTGTCAATTCCTTCACCCAGTTCGTCCCCGGTCATGTCCATCTCCACGAAATTGGCCAGCACATTAAAAAACTGATCGGCGAACAGGGCTTTTTTGCCGCCGAGTTCAATACCATCGCCATCGACGACGGCATTGCCATGGGCCATGACGGCATGCTTTATTCATTACCTTCACGCGAACTCATTGCCGACAGTGTCGAATATATGTGTAATGCCCATACCGTCGATGCCATGATCTGTATAAGCAATTGCGACAAAATTACCCCAGGCATGCTGTTGGCGGCAATGCGCTTAAATATCCCGACAATATTTGTTTCCGGGGGGCCCATGGAAGCTGGTACGGTCGGCAAGAAAAAATATGACCTGGTGGATGCCATGGTCATGGCGGGCGACAGCGAAGTGAGTGATGCCGAGATTGATGAGGTTGAGCGCAGCGCCTGCCCAACCTGCGGGTCCTGCTCCGGCATGTTCACCGCCAATTCCATGAACTGTCTCAATGAAGCGCTTGGCTTGGCCCTGCCCGGCAACGGCACCGTGGTTGCAACCCATGCCAACAGAGTGGCGCTTTTTGAAAAAGCCGCCCGCCAGATCGTCGCCAATACCAAGGCTTGGTATGAGGATGAAGACAGCTCGGTGCTGCCGCGCTCAATCGCCAGTAAGGCCGCCTTCATGAACTCCATGACCCTCGATATAGCCATGGGCGGTTCAACCAACACTGTATTGCACCTGCTCGCCATCGCCAATGAAGCCGGGGTGGACTTTACCATGCAGGACATAGACGCGCTGTCTAGAAAAGTTCCCAACCTCTGCAAAGTATCACCTTCTTCTTCATATCATATAGAAGATGTCAACCGGGCCGGTGGCATCATGGCAATTATGGGAGAGCTTGAGCGAGCCGGACTTTTAGACACATCGGTTTCCCGAGTTGATGCCAAGAGCCTGGCCGAGACCTTGGCAAGCTTTGATATTCAGGCAGAAAAGGCAACGGTAGAGGCCCAAAAGCTCTATCTGAGTGCACCAGCAGTTGCCGGCAGAAATCTGGTCATGGGATCACAGAACACCATGTATCAGGAGCCCGACCTTGACAGGGAGAACGGCTGCATAAGGGATATGGAACATTGCTACAGCAAAGATGGCGGTCTGGCCGTGCTGTATGGCAACCTGGCTGAAAACGGCTGCATCGTCAAAACAGCCGGAGTTGATCCATCGATTTTCCAATTCACCGGTACAGCGAGGGTTTTTCCCTCACAGGAAGCCGCCTGCGATTTCATCCTCGACGGCACGATCAGCGCTGGCGACATTGTCGTCATCCGCTATGAAGGCCCCAAAGGTGGACCAGGAATGCAGGAAATGCTCTATCCAACCTCCTATCTCAAATCCAGGCATCTTGGCGAGAAATGCGCCCTGATAACCGATGGTAGATTTTCAGGAGGTACGTCCGGACTCTCCATCGGCCACGTGTCCCCCGAAGCAGCTGCCGGAGGAACAATTGCGCTGGTCAAAGATGGTGACAGAATTGAAATTGATATACCGGCCCGCAGAATTCATCTGGCCGTCTCCGATGATGAGTTGGCCTACAGAAGAAGTGAGGAGGAAAGCAGAGGTGAACTCGCTTTCACCCCAGCAGGAAGACAACGAACAGTCTCCAACGCACTGAAAGCCTATGCTCTTTTTGCCACCTCGGCAGATAAAGGTGCGGTACGCCAAATAGACTGATAATAGGCCTATCCCAAGTGTAGCAACTTCATGACATCTGAAAAAGGCTTCGATGGATAGCGCCTCCAAAACGCCCAATAGCTCAATTCTGGCTAGGATGCCTGTGCATTACGGCTGGATAGTGATGCTTGCCGGCACCTTGTGTATTTTCGGCTGTCTCGGTCTGGGCAGATTCTCGCTGGGAATGCTGTTGCCAGCCATGGGAGAGGCTCTGGATCTAAATTATATCCAAATGGGGTTCATCTCAACGGCCAACTTTGTCGGCTACCTTGGTGCTGTTCTGGTGAGCGGCCGGATCATGGCCGCCATTGGTGGCAGAAATATCGTCGCCGCAGGTCTCTTGCTAGTTGCCCTGTCGATGCTGTTGATCAGCAAGGCCCAGACCATGGCCGTCATTACCGCACTTTACATTCTCACCGGCATTGGCAGTGCACTGGCCAATGTGCCGATTATGGCCCTTATTTCCATCTGGTTCAGCCAACGCAGCCGGGGGAAGGCTGCTGGTTTTGTAGTCATCGGCAGCGGTTTTGCAATTATACTCTGCGGCCGACTCATTCCCTATCTCAACAGTCTCCACAATCAAGGTTGGCGTACAAGTTGGACGAGCCTCGGCTTGATCGTTTTGGCATGCAGTCTGATCTGTTTCCTTATCTTGCGCAACAGTCCGGCGGACATAGGTTTGCAGCCGGTGGGCAAATCCCCAACAACTGCCGCCGAACCAGAAAGGGAAACCTCGGCAGATACATTACCAATGTTTTCCCGCATCGTCCTGCACTGTGCCGCCATCTATTTTCTTTTTGGTTTTACCTATGTTATCTATGTCACCTTTATAGTTACCTCGATGATCGAAGATAGAGGCTATGCTGAATCGGCAGCCGGTTTGTTCTGGTCACTTGTTGGTCTGCTCAGCCTCATATCAGGCCCGGTACCAGGAATCTTCTCCGATAAGTTCGGGCGAAAGGCAGCACTCACCGGGGTGTTTTTCATCCAAGCTACTGCCTACTTGCTGGTGGCCCTGCCATTGCCTGATCTGTTTCTGTTCATCTCCATCGGCTGTTATGGTATCGTTGCCTGGAGCGTACCTTCGATCATGTCTGCACTGGTTGCCGATTATGCAGGCCAGCAAAGAATTGCCGCCATTTTTGGCTTTGTTACCTTCATTTTTGGTATCGGCCAAATCTGCGGGCCATACCTTGCTGGTCTTTTAGCAGAGCGGACAGGTGACTTTTCAGCGAGTTTTTTGTTGGCCTTTTCCCTGGCGTTGACCGGCTCTGTCCTCTCTTTTCTCCTCCCCACGCAAAAGAAAGAGCCCATAACCTAGAAAAACTGATCAAATAATGCACATTTCAGCGAAAAAACAACTTCACAACCTGTGGTGAATGTGATTAGAATATCTCTGTGTCCAAGAACACCTAGCAACAACAATTTTTTTTATGGAGATTTACCTTGGAACCAACTGATACCAATAACCCGGAGTACTTTCATAGAGTCATAGACTGTCAATATGGCTGTCCCGCCCACACCCGAGTCCCCGAATATATCCGTCTTATAGCCAATAAACGATATGACGATGCCTACATGATCAATTGGGAATCAAATGTTTTCCCGGGCATTCTGGGCAGAGTCTGCGACCGTCCCTGTGAGCCGGTCTGCCGCAGGGGTAGAGTTGAAAAAAATGCTGTAGCAATCTGTCGCCTCAAACGGGTTTGTGCCGATAACAAAGGCGATATCCGCGACCGGCTACCGAAAATCCCTGAAGAAAAAAATGGCCGCAAAATAGCCTTGATTGGTGGAGGGCCGGCATCACTAACGGTTGCCAGCGATCTCATGCCCTTAGGTTATGAAGTGGATCTCTTTGATGATCAGGAAGCGGCCGGCGGGTTCATTCGCAGTCAGGTACCCTCTTTTAGACTCCCACAGAAGGTTCTTGATGAAGAGGTCAACTACATCCTGGATATGGGAGTGAAGACCCACTTCAGTACCTACATCAGCAGCATGAAGGAATTCCTCGAAAAGGACTACGACGCCGTCTTCGTCGGCACCGGAGCTCCACGAGGCAAGGATTTGATGTTGCCTGGCAGGGAGGAAGGCGAGGCCTTTATTCATGTCGGTATCAACTGGCTGGCCAGCGTGCAATACCGACACGTCGAAAAGATTGCGAAAAAAACGCTGGTTATTGGCGGCGGTAATACCGCCATGGACTGTTGTCGTACTGCCAAGCGCTTGGGTGGTAATGACGTCGCCGTGATCATCCGGGGTTCTCAGGAGAAAATGAAGGCATCACCCTGGGAAATCGAGGACACCCTTCATGAAGATATCCCCATACTGGAATATCTTTCTCCCCTTGAGTATGTCATTGAGGATGGCAAACTCACAGGCATGCTTTTCGAACATGCCAAAGGCAGTCCCAAAGAAGGCGAAGAGCCTGTGTTAATTCCCTGTAACGAAGTACTGCTGGCCATCGGCCAGGACAATGCGTTTCCTTGGATAGAACAAGACATCGGCATAACTTTTGATGACAAGGGACGTCCTGATATCAACGCGAAGACTTTTCAGTCCACCTTGGAAAAAGTATTCTTCGGTGGTGATGCAGCCTTCGGTGCCCAAAACATCATTACGGCAGTGGCTCACGGCCATGAAGCGGCGCTTTCCATCCATCTTTTCCTCGAAGGCAAAGATGTAAATCAGCGCCCTATTCCGGCCAGTGATCTTGCCGGGCAGAAATTAGGTTACCACGACTGGATCTATCACAGTGAGGTTCATGAGGAGCAGCGCCATGAAGTGCCGATGCAGCCCAAGGTCAAATCCATCAAGGATCGGCTTTTGGAAGTTGAACTTGGTTTTGATAAACAGGTTGGCCTGAAAGAGGCGTTGCGTTGCATTAACTGTGATATTCAAACAGTTTTTTATCGAGACAAATGTATAGAATGCGATGCCTGTGTCGATATTTGTCCGACAACCTGTATTAACTTTCTCGCCAATGGAGATGAAGAAGATCTCCGCTCCCGACTGGCCATTCCCGCCAACGTCCTCTGGGAACCCCTCTACGTCTCCGATCTTCTGCCAACAGGCAGAGTCATGGTAAAGGATGAAAACGTCTGCCTGCACTGCGGACTGTGTGCAGAAAGATGCCCGACCGCTGCCTGGGAAATGGAAAAATATACGTATAAAATTGCTAAAGCAGGCCAAAAATGACCAAACTGGAAGCAACAAACGACTTTGTAATTCGCTTTGCCAATGTGAACGGATCCGGCTCAGCCAGTGCAAACAACCTCTTCGCCAAGGCGATCTTTCGGATGGGCATCCCGGTGAGCCCGAAAAATATCTTTCCATCAAACATTCAGGGACTGCCAACTTGGTATGAGGTGCGAGTTAGTGGAGATGGTTATCTCGGTCGCCGTGGCGGCTATGACTTCATCGTCGCCGTGAATGGCCAGACGATGCGGAAAGACTACGACGATTTGCTCCCTGGAGGATATTTCCTCTACGATTCCACTCGGCCATTACCTGAAAACTACGACAGAAAAGATGTGACCCTCATTGATATCCCTCTCACGGAGATATGCAATAGAGAGATAAGCAATCCGAAACTACGCCTTTTACTTAAGAATATCGTTTATGTTGGTGCGCTTGCCTATCTTCTAGACATTGAATTTTCTGTTCTAACCGACTCGCTGAAAAAGCAATTCGCTAAAAAGCCGAAACTAGCAGAACCTAATATCCATGCCTTGGAGCTAGGCTTTAACTATGCCAGGGAAAACCATACGGAAAGCTGTTGTTTGAAAGTGAAGCGCAGCAAGAAACTCTCTGACCATATAATAATGGATGGCAACAGCGCCACCGGATTGGGAGCGATCTATGGTGGGGCAACCGTTGCCGGCTGGTATCCGATAACTCCGTCCACTTCGGTCGTTGAGGCCTTTAGTAAGTTTGCCAATAAATATCGCCAGGATGACAAAGGCAGGGTCAAAGCCGCCGTCATTCAGGCAGAAGACGAACTTGCCGCCCTCGGTATTGCCATGGGTGCATGTTGGAATGGCGCCCGTGGGTTCACAGCAACTTCTGGCCCCGGTATATCGCTGATGAATGAGTTTCTTGGTCTGGCCTACTTTGCCGAAATTCCGGTGGTTCTCATCGATGTTCAAAGAACGGGTCCGAGTACCGGCATGCCCACGAGAACGCAACAGTCGGACCTGTTCATCTCCGCCTACGCCTCCCATGGTGACACCAAACATATTCTTTTATTCCCGCATGATCCGGAAGAATGCTTCACCATGACTGCTAACAGCTTCGATCTTGCTGACCAACTGCAGACACCAATAATTATCATGAGTGATCTGGATCTCGGCATGAACGATCATGTCTGTTCGCCACCCCAATGGGACGATAATCTCCAATACAATCGTGGGAAAGTATTAAACGAAAAACAACTTGAAGAAATTAAGGGAAATTGGGGACGCTATCACGACATTGACGGCGACGGCATATGCTACCGAACCATCCCTGGGACTCATCCGGAGTACGGTTCCTATTTCACCAGGGGTTCCTCGCATGACCAAAAAGCCGCCTATACGGAAGACAGCGACAAGTATGTAGAAAGCATGGTTCGTCTCGAGAAAAAATGGCTGACTGCCAAGAAGTACGTACCGGCCCCGGTCGTTCAGATACACGATAAAAAATCACCCTGGGGTATAATCTTCTTTGGAACAAGCACCTACTCTGCCCATGAGGCCATGGATCGACTGACTGAGAAGAATATCAGGGTTAATTCCTTGCGATTGCGGGCTCTGCCGTTTCACGACGAGGTAGGAGAATTCATCGATAAACATGAAACTGTCTTTGTTATAGAGCAAAACCGTGACGGCCAGATGCGTAAAATTCTTATCAATGAAGGTGATTTCGACCCGCATAAGCTGATTTCCGTGCTTAACTATGATGGACTCCCCATCACCGCCGGCCAAATCTGCAAGCAGATAGAAGAAGCCCTCGAGGCCATGTCGCCGCCAGCTAAAAAAGCAGTTCAGGGAGGTACAAAATGACCTATCGTCGCCCAACTTTTCGTCATCCCAACCTCCCTAAAAACGATCTCGGTTATACCAAGAGAGACTACGAGGGTGGAATATCAACCCTTTGTGCCGGTTGCGGACATGACTCAATTTCCAACGCTATCATTCAGGCCTGTTATGAAATGGCCCTGGAGCCGCATAAAGTTGCCAAGATGTCAGGAATTGGCTGCTCTTCCAAAACGCCAGCCTATTTTCTCGGTAAATCGCACGGTTTCAACTCCGTCCACGGTCGAATGCCTTCGATTGCCACCGGAGCCAATCTCGCGAATAGGGATCTAACCTATATCGGCGTTTCCGGTGACGGAGATACCGCCTCCATCGGCATGGGCCAGTTCGCCCATGTAATCAGACGCAATATCGATATGACCTATATCGTCATGAACAACGGTTGCTACGGCCTCACAAAGGGACAGGACTCGGCCACAGCCGACCGTGGCTCGAAAAGCAAGAAGGGTGCGCCTAACCCGTTTGAGTCTATCGATCTTTGTGAGCTGGCCATCCAGCTTGGTGCGGGGTTTGTGGCACGCAGCTTCTCCGGCGACAAGCAGCAACTGGTGCCATTACTCAAAGCAGCCCTGGCCCATAAAGGCTTCTCTCTTATCGACGTCATTTCTCCCTGTGTTACCTTCAATAACCCCGATACCTCAACAAAGAGTTACCAATATGTGCGGGATCACAGTGAAGCAACGGCAACTTTCGATTTCATCCCATTGCGAATGGAGATAACCACCACCTATGATAAAGGTACCACTACGCCGATCACCATGCATGACGGCAGCATTATCAACCTCTACAAAAGCGATGATTCCGTAGATGTCACTTCACGACGGGCAGCCATCGATGCACTCGAAGAACATCGGGAGCAGAATCAAATTCTTACAGGCATCCTTTATATCAGTGAGGAAATGCGCGACACCCACGAGATCCTGCAAACCTGCGACACTCCGCTCAACACTCTGACTGAAGAAGATTTGTGTCCAGGCTCTACAACCCTGGCAGCAATAGTTGATCAATACAGATAGGTTGGCTGGGGCGCGAGTAAGATTCTTCCTGCGCCCCAGTGGTCTGGACAGCGTTTGATTTTCTACAATTGGAGTTTTCAGACTGGCACGCTGAAAACATCCACGTTTTTGGGGAGGTAAACAAGATGAAAAAGTTGATCACCCTGCTGCTCATTGTCATCTTTATGGCAACACCGGCAATGGCGGAGAAGAAAATACGCTGGAAACTTGCCATGACTTGGCCAAGCGGCCTCACCCCTCTTACCTCTCCACCAGCGAAACTCGCCAAAATGGTAGATGATATGACTAATGGAAATTTCATTATCGTCGTTGATGGTGAGGAGAGCCACAAGTCAGCTCTGGGCATCCTCGACATGGTCGAAGAAGGTGTTTATGAAATGGGTCATAGTGCCTCCTATTACTGGAAAGGAAAAGACGTTACCACGACCATTTTCACCACCGTACCCTTTGGCATGACTGCAGCAGAGCAAAACTCCTGGTTGTACTACGGCGGCGGCATGGAACTCATGCAGGAATGTTATAATCAATTCAACGTTTATGCATTCCCTGGTGGAAATACCGGAGTTCAGATGGGTGGTTGGTTTAGAAAAGAAATAACCTCGCTGAAAGATCTACAGGGGCTAAAGATGCGGATTCCTGGTCTCGCCGGTGAAGTCTTTGCCAGGCTGGGTGTTAGCATCGCCAACATTCCAGCAGGCGAACTCTACACTCTACTTGACCGGGGCACCATTGATGCTCTTGAATGGGTCGGTCCCGGCATGGATATCCGTATGGGCTTTCACAAGGTGGCACCATATTATTATACAGGCTGGCATGAACCGGCTTCAGATTTACAATTTCTCATCAACAAGCAGCAGTACGATAATCTCCCTAAAGAGTATCAGGCCATCCTCAAGGCTGCGATGAAGGCGGTGAGTGCTGACATGTATGCCGAAAATTTTTATGACAGCGCCGAAGCCTGGGCCAAAATGAAAAAAGATTATCCCGGCATCCAGGTGAAATCATTTCCAGAAGAAGTATTGAAAAGAATGAAGGAAGAAACGGAAAAGGTACTGGATGGCTATGCTGACCAGAATCCTTTCTTTAAAAGAGTGCTAACCTCCCAGCAAGAATTCATGAATAAAGCAAGGGAGTGGACCACGATTTCTGATTATTACTACATAGAGACTTCTGCCGCCATTCAATAGCTGGCTGGGCTTTATCGTATCAGACGTGAGTATGGATAGCTGTTCTATGCCAGCTCTTCAACCCCGTGTCGGGTTATTCTTTGCCATTCTGTAACTAGCTGTGATATATTCAGCAAAACCCAGTAATACGATCTAGAATTATCACCGGTAGACACCTGGATTTAGAGATATCTCTAAAATAAGACCCATTGCCGGTAAAATATTTTGTCAGAAAACGAAGGATATGCCTATATTCGCACGCACTGAGCTGCAGGAAAAACTTGATAACATAGTGGCCGGTTCCGGCCAAAAAGTTTTCCTTTTCTTTGGGGAGAGATATCTCTGCCAGAAAGCGGCAGACCAACTACAGGAAGCCTTTTTGCAAAAACATGAAGGCTGCATATGCAGCATTGATGGAGACCGTGAAGATGGCTCGCAAACCCTAGCGAAAATAATGAGTTACAGTTTGTTGCCGGGATTGCAGATCTTCAGGATCAATGACACCCGGTTGTTTCATTCAAAAAACATATCCCAATCTATCTGGAAAAGGGCACGACAGGCCTATGAAGCAAATCGGTCTGAGCAGGCGGCAAAATATATTGGAGATCTTTATGGTCTCGCCGGTCTTACCGATGAGAATCGTGAACCGCTGGACCAGCTCAGTGAAGAACAGTGGCAGAAGCTATTTGGTCTGGCAAAGCCCGCCGACCTAAAATGGACCAATGCCTTAGCTGACCTCCTGGCCAGTCAGGAAAGCTTAGGTGGCGGGCCAATGGATCTGGCGGAACAATATATTAAGAGTCTGGAAAAAGGTTTACCAGCCAACAATATTTTAATTCTCTGCGCTGAAAACATCGATAAGCGCAAACGTCTATTCACCTACATTAAAAATAACGGTTTTATTGTCGATTGTTCGGTTGTCGAAGGCGCCGGAGCGGCAGCTCAACGTGCCCAGAAATCTGTTCTGCAGGAGGTCATGCAAAAAACGCTCAAAGAATTCGATAAAACAATTGAGCCGGGTGCCGTGGATATCTTTTTTGAAAGGGTCGGTTTCCATCCGGTGGCCGTGGTCACAGAAACTACAAAACTGGCACTTTATTGCCATGATCGACCACAAATCACTCTCAAAGATCTCAATGAAATGGTGGGCAGAAGCAGAGAGGATGCTCTTTTCGAATTGACCGACTTTTTTGGTAAAAATCAGCTTGCTAACACCCTTAAGACCCTTGCACATCTACTTGAAAACGGGGTACATGCTCTGGCGATAGTGGCAACAATGCGCAACTATGTCCGTAAACTTCTCATCTTTAAATCGCTGCAACAACAGCCTTCCCCGAGCTATCAGAAAAACATGAACGCCAAGTACTTTCAGGATAGTTATCTTCCCCAGCTCAGGGAAAAATCAGAATGGCAGGAAATGCTCAAAGGACATCCCTATGCCTTATTCATGAGTTTTAGTAAAGCAGCAGAATTTCGTACCGATACATTAAAGAAATGGCTGGCCGCACTTCTCGAAGCTGAATTCAGACTGAAAGGTTCCGGAATCGCCGACAATATCATTCTAGAAGAGCTCTTTATGGCAATGTTGCAAGACAATGCCTAACAGTAAATGATCGGTAAAATTATTTAACGAAAGTTACCTGTTCCTCACCAAAAACATCTGGTTGAATTGTCATTGATCATGCTAAAATAAATATGGAAAGAGAGAGTTGAAATCCTCAAAAACAACCTCGTAACCAACATTATTTGCACATTGAAAAAGAATTATTCGTAACTATTTTACCTCTAAAGAAGCAGAAAGAGGCGATACTATCAATATTTATTTAACCTATGAGCGATACCGGCAGGAAAGGGTCAGTTTCAACCCAGGAGAAAATTGAAACCAGGGAACCGCCTCTTTACAAAGTGCTTCTTCATAACGATGATTACACAACCATGGAATTTGTTGTGGCAGTATTGGAGAATGTATTTAAAAAAACGAACGCCGAGGCAACAAGAATAATGCTCAGCGTTCATCATGAGGGAGTTGGGGTTGCTGGAGTCTATACCAAGGAAATCAGTGAAACCAAAGTATCAATCGTTCATGAGCTGGCAAAACAGAATAATTTTCCGCTACGATGCTCCATGGAGAGTGTCTGAGCTAAAATCTAGAGAAAGACAATAGACAATGCTGAGTAAAACATTGGAAATGGCCCTTATTCGGGCGATACGAGAAGCGAAAAGTCATAACCATGAGTATGTGACGGTTGAACACATGCTCTATGGTTTGCTGCATGACGACTTGACCAACTATATCATCTCTGAATGTGGCGGCTCCATTGATAACCTCAAACAAAAGCTGGAAGAATTCTTCGATGCAGGAATCCCCCAGCTCTCGCCGAAAGCGGAGAGCGAGCCCGCTCAGACGCTGGCCTTCAACCGGGTGCTGCAACGAGCTGTGGCTCATGTGCAAAGTTGCGGCAAGATGGAGGTTGACAGTGGCGACGTTCTTGTTTCCATCTTTTCCGAATCGGAATCTCATGCCGTTCATTTCCTCGGTACGGAAGGTATTGGACGTATGGCTGTAGTCAATTTTGTCTCCCATGAGCTTCCGGAAAACCTGCAGAAGGAACCTTTTCCCAAGCCTCAGGAGAGCAGTCCAAAGAAAAAGGAATCCAGCACCGAAGATAAAGCACTTGAAGAATTCACCGTCAATCTTACGGCTCAGGCCGCTGAAGCGAAGCTTGACCCGCTCATCGGCAGAGAGATGGAGATCGACAGGATCATGCAAGTGCTCTGCCGCCGCAAAAAAAATAATCCTTTGCTGGTAGGCGAACCAGGCGTTGGCAAAACTGCTATGGCTGAAGGGCTGGCCCTGTCAATTCATGCCGATGCCCTAGCCCGACTTAATGATGAGCAAACAAATGTTCCGGATCTGCTCCGCGATGTGGAAATCTATCTACTCGACATGGGCGCACTCGTTGCCGGTACCAAATATCGAGGCGACTTTGAAAAACGGCTAAAAGGTGTTATTGGGGCAATTGAGAAAAAGGACAATGCTATACTCTTCATCGATGAGATTCACACCGTCGTTGGTGCTGGAGCGACAAGCGGTGGCTCGATGGATGCTTCAAACCTGCTCAAACCAGCTCTGCAGGCAGGAGTACTCCGCTGCATTGGTTCAACCACTTATGAGGAATACAAGAATCAGATAGAAAAAGATCGAGCTCTTTCCCGCAGGTTTCAGAAAATCGATATCGAGGAGCCCAGCGTTAAAGACACTCAAGCCATCCTGCATGGCTTAAAAGGTCGTTACGAGGAACATCATAAAGTTAGGTATTCCAGAAACTCAATTGATTCCATTGCCGAGCTTTCGGACCGTTATATCAATGAACGCTTCCTTCCCGACAAAGCAATCGATGTCATGGATGAAGTCGGCTCATTGTTCAGAATGAAAGGCAAACTTAACAAGACCGTTAAGATTACCGATGTGGAAACCGTTGTTTCCCGCATGGCGCGTGTTCCTGCAAAACATAGTACCCGCAGTGAAAACCAATCCCTGCAGCAACTAGGTGAACGACTGAGAAGCGTCATTTTTGGTCAGGACGCAGCTATCGACGCGGTTGTACAGGCGGTGAAGCGATCACGAGCGGGTCTGGGCAATCCCGATTCGCCCACCGGCAGTTTTCTCTTCGCCGGTCCAACCGGAGTAGGTAAAACAGAAGTGGCCAGGCAGCTCGCCGATAAGCTGGGAGTGCACTTCGAGCGGTTTGACATGAGTGAATACATGGAGAAACATGCTGTCGCCAGGCTCATTGGTGCTCCCCCAGGTTATGTCGGATTTGATCAGGGTGGACTGCTGACTGAAGCGATCAGGAAACATCCATATTCGGTTCTGCTTCTCGACGAAATAGAGAAAGCCCACGGCGATATCTACTCTATTTTGCTTCAGGTGATGGATCACTCAACCCTGACGGACAATACCGGAAGAAAAGCCGATTTTAGAAATGTCATCATAATCATGACCACCAATGCTGGGGCACGAGAGATGAGCAGCGCTTCTATCGGTTTTGTCACCTCCGGCAACACGGGTAAGGACAAAACCGCGGTGAATAAGATTTTCTCACCGGAATTCAGAAATCGCCTGGATGGTATCATTTCCTTCGCCTCTCTCGAAACCAACACTATGGAGAAGGTGGTTGATAAACTCATAGGTGAACTCAGAAATCAACTCGCCGACAAAAGAGTGAGTATCGTCTTGAGCGACAATGCCAGAAACTGGTTAGCTCGGAAAGGGTATGATCCCGCCTACGGCGCTCGTCCTCTAAGAAGATTGATTATGAAGGAAATAGGCGACGTACTAACAGAAGAAATACTTTTCGGCGAACTTACCCAGGGCGGACAGGCATCCGTTGATGTCAGTGACGACAAACTTTCCTTTGCCTACGAGAAATAGCATACACCTGTCGGCATCTCGCCGGCAGGCTTGCTCCTAGCAGTTCTTTTTTTCCCACCTCGCTTTACAAAGAACAGACGACTAATCAGAAAACTCTGCGCTATTGACTATCCCAAAACCATCTTAACTCTTACCCATTTTTTAAGACCGAAAGCCAACATTTATCACTCGTTTCTGATTTATTTTGGATCTTCGCTTACAAAGCTTTTGAATTTTTTACGATAATGTCGATAATAGATTGTTGAAAGATTGTTTCATTGATTTATTTGCGCTAGTATATTTACTCAGGGGAGATAATTAGCGTGGTGAGAACTCAATAAATTTGCGGGATATACTTTTGATATCTCCTTAATCATATGCCAGCAAACGAAGAACGACTCATAGAAGACCACCAGAAGGTCATTCAAACCATAAGAAAATATACCAATATTTTCCTTGTCAACACCTCGGGTGATCCCCCCGACGAATATGACATTGAATACAAGGTACGGGGTTATGCTTTAACCACGGATGGTAAGGTCGTCACCAGAAAGCATCATCGGATTAAAATAAAAATACCCTTCGGTTACCCTCATTTTCCTCCGACAATCAAACCGCTCAGCCCTATATTTCACCCAGAGGTAGATGATTATGTAATGCCCATTGCCAACTATTGGGAGGAAAATAAATCACTGCCTGACCTGATCATCCATATCGGCAATATGCTCTGCGGAGCGGTTTACAAAACCGACTCGGCATTCAATGAGAAAGCTGCGGAATATTATCAGAAGCATCGTAAAGAGCTGCCGCTCGATTCTCTCCAGCTCGTCAAAAAGAGTAAACGACGTGCCGGTCGTTCCATCTCTTTTGGTTTTCTCATCCCGGTTTTCAAGTCCCTGTTCTTCCTATTATTCCTCGCCATCATTGGTGTTGGCGGTTTGTTCTTCTACGAAAAATTGAAGATCCAGCAGGCTGGTGCGGTATTGACTAAGGCGGAAATCTATGAAGTTGACAAGGATTTCGAAAAAGCTCAGCAAACCGCCCAGAAAGCCTTGAAGAGTCTGGACAATTTTTACCTATTGGAGCACTCGCAAACGGCCATGCAGAAAGAGATAGAGGATTTTCTCCAATCGGAATCACTCCTCCAGGGTTTGCAAGGCAATATTCGCTACGGTAATAAATATGTCAGCATCACGGATGTTCAGAAAATCAATTTCTTTAAAGATCTGGTAGCTGATGCTGAGATCTCCATGAACAAAGATGCACATGCGCAGGCCATCCAAACTTTTGAGAAAGCGCTTGATTATGCCACATCAAACAGTCTTGATGTGGATACAGGTGAAATAAGAAATACTTTAGTACATTTAAAATTCCAGGTTTTGCAAAAAGAAGCTGAAGAGGCACATGAGAATAAGAACTGGGAGGAAGCAGTTAGCAGACACCAGCAGATTCTTGAGTTTATTGAAAATAACAGAGAAAACCTGAAAGACACCAAGAAACAGGAAGACTCCTTCAAACATATGTTGCTCGTAGCTCAGATAGCCCATCACTCGCAGGAAGCCGTCAACTCAGAAAAGGCTGGTGAATTCGCCCTTGCCCTCCAGCATCATCAGACTCTGGTCGATCTCATCGGCAATTCCGAGTCCGGTGACAGTGCCACCATGAAGAACACCTTGGCCGATTCAGTCCAGCAAGTGGCTACCCTTCAGGAGAAGTTACGCCTGCAGAAACAGCGCCTCTGGCTGCTTAAAAACTACAAAGAAATCTTTAAGATACACTATCCAACCGTACTTTCTTCCAGTCTCCAGAATCCCCAGGCGCTCTTCCTCAAATACGATGGCATCAACAGTGTCTTTGACCTGAGCTGCCTAGAAAAGGGAGCGGGTACCGTCGTCAGGCTGCGGGTCTATTATCAATTTAATCCCGAAACCGGCGAGTGGTCAATTTACGACGAAAAGGCTTGAGCACTGAAACAGCCGGCTCTCTCAAAAACTTATCTTTTCCAATTTAAAGCTCTAGCCCTGATTCCTCAACAGCCGAGAATGCGAGGTACAAAGCAATAGGCTATGGTTGCTTGCGAAGCCTACGCTTATCTGCCTCTTGCTTTGGTAAGGCTGCAGAGTCGGTGAGATCGGCTGGCCTTTGGTGAAGATAGTATTGATTGAGAGGGCAGAAAACCAAAAGGTTAGAAGTCGAAATCCCAATATTTTTTTAAAATTTAACACAATGTTCATGAGAAATCCGGGCTAGGACACAATCTCACCATTGGCCATTTCCAAGATCCGTTCAGCCCGCTTGGCATACAGCGGCTCATGGGTAACCATCACCACGGTCAGACCATCTTTATGTAATTCTTCCAGCAGGTGGATGATCTCTTCACCGGTCTTCTGATCAAGGCTGCCAGTTGGCTCGTCAGCAAAGAGAACCCTGGCCGACTTCACCATCGCCCTGGCAATGGCAACACGCTGTTGTTCGCCACCGGAGAGTTTACCGGGTAGCCTGTCTTTCTTATCAGCCAGTCCGATGCGATCCAGACAATGTTCAGCCCGGGCGACAATATCCCTCGGTACCGGAGCAAAGGAACTCATAAAGGGCAGCAGGGTATTTTGCATCACTGTGAGATAGGGCAGTAAGTGATGAAACTGGAAAATGATCGCAAAATCTTTTTGGCGAAGCGTGTTAAGATGCTCAGCCGATGCCGAAGCTAGATCGTTCTTGTGGTAATAGAGTTTTCCTTCATCGGGGTGGACCAATGTGGAGAGAACATTGAGCAAAGTGGTCTTGCCGGATCCGGACCTGCCCACGATCGACAGAAATTCTCCCTCCTCTATTTCGAGACTGACATTCCGCAGTACCTGTATTTTCTCGCCGCCATTGTTAAAGAATTTATTTAAATTCTGAGCGTACAACATGCTGATCTCCTAAAATGATACCAATGCCTGAGATGGTTCGGTAACTGCACCTTTCCAGGCTGGATATAAAGCGGCAAGCAAGGCCACAAAAGCAAAGAGCAGCGCGCTGCCCATCAGTTGACCACCACTGAATACTGGTTGAAAACTGTCCGAAAGCTGAAGAATATCAAGCGCTTTGAAACTTGCGCCATACCCCGCCAGATATCCGCAGATACCAGCCGCCATACCGATAAGTGCGGCTTCGGCACAGAATATGGTAAATACCTGGGATTTTGCATAGCCAAGTGATCGGAGAATACCGATATCCTTCTTCCTCTCGTTTACCGCCGAAAGCATGGACAGACCAATCATTGCCGCAGCCGTCACCAGGATAACGATACTGATGGAAAACGCCAGCTGCTGAACAAAGGTGATTGATTCCATGCGTTGATTGACGATATTTTGCAGCGCTTTGATATCGGCGCCCGGCAGGTTGGTCCGTATCTGTGCGACAATATCATCAATCGGACATCCTGAACAAAGGGCGGCAACCTCGATAAAGCTGACCCCATCTGGTTTATCGAGC